>JAIKWN010000121.1 GCA_024684665.1 Clostridiales bacterium
TGCGCTTCTTTATAATGCCATGGCATCATGCCGTATTATCGGTTGAAAGGAAGAAACACATATGAAAAGACTTGTTTTGCTTCTGATGCTGCTTGTCGCGGTGTTTGCGCTCTCCGGCTGCAATCTGATCGGCCATGACGATGCGCTGGACAGACAGCAGACGGTGGCAAGCGTCAACGGGGAAGCCATTTCCAAGGGCGAATGGCTGGATTATCGGAGCCAGCTGGCTGCGTATTATCAGCAGATGTATAAGCAGTACGGGATCAGCGCCACTGTGAAGCCGGAAGATTTTGGCGACGACGCGATTGAGCAGCTGATTCAGGAAAAGGTTCTTGCTGGAAAGATGACGGAGCTGGGCATCCGCCCCATGTCTGAAGAAGATCAGAAGTCCGTGGAAAGCTATGCGGACAGCATGGTCGATCTTTACAAGACGATGATCCGCTATCAGAACTATCCGAATCTGGAGACCGTCGAGGAAGAAGAAGAGCGCCTGGCCGCTGCGAAAGCCGAAGAGGCATCTGCACAGCCTGCGGAGGCGTCCGAGCAGCCTGCGGAGGCGTCCGAGCAGCCTGCCACCGAAGCGGAGCCTGCGGAGGAAACTTCTGAGGAATCCGAAACCGATGCTGCGGCGGAAGAGCGGAAGGCTACCGTCACAAACGCGGAGCTGGATGAAATGCTGCTGAAAGACCTGGCGGCTGTGGGTTATACGCGCGAGTACTTCATACAGAACAGGACGGCCAGCCAGGAGAACGAGAAGCTCCGCGCCCACACGAGCGATGGCATCGAAGTGAGCGACGAAGAGGTTGAGGCGGAAGAAAAGCGCCTTGCCGAGGAGCAGAAGACTGAGTTTGATGAGACGCCCACGGAATACGCGGAGCATGCGGGCAATGGCGACACGATCTATTACATCCCCGAAGGATACCGCGGCGTCCAGAACCTCCTGATCGCGATCAGCGACGAGGACAAGGCGAAGATCGACGAGCTGAACACGACCATCTCCGACGCGGAGAAGGCGATCAGCGACGCGAATAGCCAGCTCGAGACCCTGCGCGGTGAGGAAGCCTCCAAGGAGAACGAGGAGGAGAAGGCGGCGCAGATTGCCTCCCTCGAGGAAACCGTGGCTACCCAGCAGGCAGCCCTGGACGAAGCGAAGGCGAACCTCGAAACCGTGAAGGCGGCTGCCTTTGAGGCCATCCGTCCTGCGGCGGAAGCGGCGCTCGAGCGGGTGAAAGCCGGCGAGGACTTCGTAGCCCTCATGGAAGAACTGGGCAAGGATACCGGTATGGCGTCGGAGCCGAACAAGACCCGCGGCTATCTCGTCTGCGAGGGGCTGACCCAGTTTGTGGAGCCTTTCCAGCAGGCTGCTATGGCTCTTTCGAATGTGGGCGACACTTCCGATCTCGTAGAGACCCAGTACGGATATCACATCCTGCGCTATGCTGGAGACATCGAACCTGGCATGCAGGAGATTACGGACGAGCAGAAGGAATCCCTGCGTGAGGATCTGCTGAAGTCCAAGCAGGATGCTGCGTATGAATCGGCAGTATCTCAGTGGACGGCGGACGCCAAGATCGAGCGGTTCCCCAAGGTGATGAAGTAAGTAAAAGCGCCCCGGCCGTCAAAAGGATGGCCGGGGCGGATTTTAAAGGCAGGAAAGGAAGGACAGTATGGAGAACGAAGAACTGCGGGAGCCGGATCTTCTGGAGCTTTCAGATGAGGAAGGGAATACTCTTCTGATGGCGGTGCGAAACTATTTCTTCTACAACGGAGAGGAATACGCAGCGCTTCAGGAAGCGGATGAGGATGGAAGCGTCAAAAACGATGATCTGTATGTCATGAAGGTTGTGCCGACGACGGGCGAGGATGGCGAGGAGCTCGAAGAGTTCCTGCCGCCGGAGGAAGAACTTTTGGAGACGCTTTTAAGAATTGCGGAGCTGCGCTTCTCCCCAGAAGGGAACGAAGCGGAAACCGGATCAGAAGTATGAACGAGACAATCGCGGTCAAACTGAAAAACCTACCCCTCTGCCCCGGCTGTTACCTGATGAAGGATGCGGCCGGGACGGTTATCTATGTGGGGAAGGCGATCAACCTGAAAAACCGCGTCAGCCAGTATTTCCAGGAGTCCCGGGGGCATACGGTCAAGGTTCGGGCTATGGTGGCAAATGTTCACGACTTCGACATCGTACTTTGTACCACCAATCTGGAGGCGCTGATCCTCGAATGCAACCTGATCAAGAAATACCGGCCTCAGTACAATATCCTGCTGAAGGATGACAAGCACTACCCCTATCTGCGCATCGACTTGGCTTCCGCATACCCGAGCATCGAAATCGTGCGCCGGGTGGAGAAGGATGGCGCAAAGTATTTTGGCCCCTATATCGGGACGAATACCATCCGGGAGGTTTTCTCTGCGCTGCATGAGCTGTTCCCCATCCGCACCTGCGAGGGACCGATTCATCCGGAATCCGGTAAGCGCCCATGCCTGCATTATCAGCTGGGGGAATGCGCGGCGCCCTGTGCGGGACGTATTTCCTCCGAAGATTACCGCGCGATGGTGATGGAGATCGTGGACTTTCTTTCCGGGAAGAGCGAGGGAGTCATGCGCCGCTTGGAGGCGCAGATGAAAGATGCTTCGGATCATTTGCGCTTTGAAGAAGCGGCGCTCGTGCGGGATCGCATAAAAAGCGCCGGGATTCTTTTGCAGCGGCAGAAGACAATCGACGTCCGCGGCGGGGACTGCGATATTCTTGCAGTGGCGACGGACGGGCTGGATTCAGTGGTCACGGTGCTGCTGCAGCGGGATGGGCGCATAGAAGGTTCAGAAAACTTCTCCCTGGAGGGCGACGGAGATCAGAAGCCAGAAGACATTCTGGCATCCTTCCTGACGCAGTTTTACGACGACGGCAGGCGTCCGCCTTCCGAGATTGTATGCCAGGCACTTCCTGAGAACGCGGAAGATCTTGCGGAAATCCTGAGGGAGCGCAGAGAGGGCAGGATGGAGCTTCTGACACCGGCGCGGGGGAGAAAACGCCAGCTTGTTGAGATGGCGAAGCGTAACGCGGAGGACGCTCTGAAAAAAAGAAACGCTGCTCTCTCCCGGAAGATGGAACGGACGACGGGCGCCTGTCTCGAGCTGGCAAATGCCATCGGGCTTGAAAAGCCGCCGCGGCGTATTGAGGGATACGATATTTCGAACACCCAGGGGATACTTTCCGTGGCCAGCATGGTGGTTTTTATCGATGGCATGCCGGCGACGAAAGAATACCGGCGCTTTCGCATCCGTACAGTCGAGGGAGCAAACGACTTTGCCTCCATGAACGAGGTCCTGACCCGCCGCCTGGCGAGGGCGAAGCTGGAGCAGGAGCAGCAGAACGGAAAGGAACCTTTTACCGGGTTTGCTGACCTGCCGGACGTCATCCTGATCGACGGCGGCCCGGAACAGCTGCTCTTTGCGAGGGAAGCAATGCTGGGGCAGGGCTTCGACATTCCGATCTTCGGACTCGCGAAGCGGCTGGAGGAGATCTTTTTGCCGGGACAGGAAGAGAGCATCATCCTCTCACGTAAGTCCCCGGCGCTGCATCTGATCCAGCGCGTCCGGGACGAGGCGCACCGTTTCTGCATTACGCACCACCGCAACCTGCGCCAGAAGGAGGGAATGCATTCCCAGCTTGAAAAAATCCCGGGCATCGGCCCCGCAAGGCGGAAGGCGCTGCTGCGGGAATTTAAATCCGTTGCGGCGATCCGCGCGGCGACGGTGGAGGAACTTCAGCGGGTAGAGGGCATCGGAAAAGCCCAGGCAGAAGCGATAGTTCAGTATTTCAACAGCCGGGGGACATGAAGGGTATAGAAAAGCAGCCGGAAAACCGGCTGCCTTTTGTGTTTTAAAAATGATTACTCTTCAGAAGGAGCGCCGACCGGGCAGGTCTCCGCACACGCACCGCAGGAGATGCAGGTGTCGGGATTGATTTCGTACTTGCCGTCGCCTTCGCTGATCGCTTCAACGGGGCAGCCAGCTGCGCAGGCGCCGCAGGAAATGCAGTCGTCAGAAATCTTGTATGCCATGATGATATCCTCCTTTTGTTTGTCGGGATTCCGCAGGAACCCTTCGTTCCTTAGTTCATACGCATTGTATCATGCTGTCCCGCAATTAGGCAAGCGTAACATTTTGCGGATTTTTCCGTGGATTTTGGCGTGCATTTGCGGTATAATCCCAATCGTCAAGTTTTGCCTTTCAGGGAGAGAAGACAAGGGAGCGGAATCAATGGGGTCGTTTAAGAAGAAGAAAAAGAAGCAGTTACCGGAGGACGAGATCGCGCTCCGGGAGGAGAAAGCCCAGAAGCGGGAGAAGAAGGAAAGTGCACCGGTATACATCAACCGGGAACTGTCCTGGCTGAAATTCAACGAGCGCGTCCTGGAAGAAGCGGAAGACGCGCGGGTCCCGCTGTGCGAGCGCCTCTCCTTTGCGTCCATTTACCAGAGCAACCTGGATGAGTTCTTCATGGTGCGGGTGGGGAGTCTCGTGGATCAGGAGCACCTGACGCCCAAGATGCGGGACAACAAGACCTTTTTAACGCCGAAGAAACAGATCGACGCCGTGCTTTCCCGGGTGCGGGAACTCGGCTCCCGCAGGGATGCGGTCTATCATCGGCTGACGGAGGAACTGGAAGCCCAGGGCGTAATGATAACGGACTTCCGACGCATAGGGCGGCAGGAGGCCGAGCGGCTTGAACGCTATTTTGACTCCCAGATCGCACCAATGATCACGCCGATCCTGGTCGAGCGGCGGCAGCCCTTCCCCTTCCTGCAGGGAAAGGAAATCTATGCCCTCGTCGTCCTCGAGAAAAAGGGCGGCAAGGGACGGCGCATGGGCATCGTTCCCTGCCAGACGGGCATGCTGCCCAGGCTGATCGAGGTCTCCCGGCAGGAAAAGAAATACATGCTGATCGAGGAGCTGATCCTCCACTTCATTTACAAGGTCTTCCCGGGCTATTTCGTCCGTTCGAAGTCACTCGTCCGGGTCACCAGGAACGCTGATATGGACGCGGACGCCCTGTACGACGACGACCTCGATTACCGGGAGTTCATGGCCTCGCTGATCAAGCGGCGGAAGCGGCTGCACCCCGTGCGTGTGGAACTGACGCGGCAGCTGGACGACAAGACCCTGGCCATGCTCTGCGACACGATGCATGTAAAGCCCCGTTTTGTATTCCTCTGCCGGACGCCCCTGGATCTGTCCTTCTTCTTCCGGATCCAGGACGAGCTGCGCGGGCGGCAGGAGCTGTTCTATGAGCGCCGTATTCCTCAGCGCTCGCCGCTCTTCCAGACAGGGAAGCCGATTCTCGAGCAGATCCGCGAGGGGGACAAGCTGCTTTCCTATCCCTTTGAAAGCATGAAGCCCTTCCTGGATATGCTGCAGGAGGCGGCTGCGGATCCCCAGGTTGTCTCCATCCGCATGACGCTCTATCGGGTAGCCCGGCAGAGCAAGGTGGTCGAGGCGCTGATCGAGGCGGCGGAGAACGGGAAGGAAGTCCTGGTCCTGGTGGAACTCAAGGCCCGCTTCGACGAGGAAAACAACATCGAGTGGAGCCGGCGTCTGGAGGAAGCCGGTTGCACCGTGATCTACGGGCTGGACGGTTATAAGGTGCACTCGAAGCTCTGCCTCATCACGAGGCGGGAAGAAAACGGCTTTTCCTACTATACGCAGATAGGCACGGGCAACTACAACGAGAAGACGGCCCGCCTGTATACCGATCTTTCCCTCATGACGAACAACCAGGCGATCGGAGAAGAGGCGCAGCAGATCTTTGCCGCCCTCGGCATGGGGGAGACCGTGGAGGAATCGGACATCCTTTTCGTCGCGCCCCACTGCCTGCAGAACCGGGTGCTGGAGGCGATGGACGCGGAGATCGAGCGGGCGCTGGCGGGGGAAGACGCCTATATAGGCATTAAAATCAATTCCCTGACAGACAAGGCGATCATCGAAAAGATCATCGAGGCGAGCCGGGCGGGCGTGCGGGTGGATCTCCTGGTACGCGGCATCTGCTGCCTGCTGCCGGGGATCCCCGGATGGACGGAAAACATCCGGGTCATCAGCATCGTCGGGCGCTTCCTCGAGCACTCCCGGATCTATATTTTCGGACGGGGCGAGCGGGAGCAGCTGTACATCGGTTCCGCGGATTTTATGACCCGCAATACGATCAAGCGGGTGGAGGTCGCAGCTCCCGTGCTGGATCCCGCCCTGCGGCAGCGGGTGCGGGAGATGTTTGAAACCATGCTGCGGGACAATGTGCAGGCAAGGGATCTGCTGCCGGACGGGACCTACCGGCGGCGCTTCCCGAACGGGGAGGAACCGCTCTCCAGCCAGGAACTTTTCTATCGCGAAGCGTACGAGGCGGCGCAGCGGGCGGCAGTGGCAGAAAAGCCGGCGGCAGAGACACAGGTTACAGAGACGTCGGCTTCAGAAAACTGAGAAACAGGGACGGCGGAAGCCGGGAAAGGAGCGCGCATGAAATTTGAAATGAGGCCCTTCGGGACGACAAAGGACGGCAGACTGGTTACGGCCTTTATCATGGAAAATGACAGTGGGATGCGAGCCGAGATTCTGGATTACGGGTGCACGATCCGTAGCCTGATGGTTCCGGACAGCGCAGGGCGCTTGGTGGACGTGGTTCTGGGGTATAACACCCTTGCGGAATACGAGGAGAACGGTGGGTATCTGGGCGCGGTGGTTGGCCGCGTTGGAAACCGGATCGGCGGCGGCTGTTTCACGCTTGGCGGGAAAGAATACACATTGGCGGTAAACGATCGGGGCAATCACCTCCACGGCGGGCTCTGTGGGTTTGATAAAAAGGTATGGCAGGGAAAGCGCAACGGGGATGAACTGGTGATGAGCCTGTGCTCACCGGACGGCGAGGAAGGCTACCCGGGCACGCTTTGCGCGACCGTACGATACCGGCTGGACGAGAACAACACCCTGCGCATTACCTACGATGCGGTTTCGGACCGGGATACCCTCGTCAATCTGACCAACCACGCGTACTTCAACCTGGCGGGCGGCGGGACCATCCTCGGGCATGAGCTGCAGGTCTTTGCGGACCGCTTCCTGGAAGCGGACGAGAACTGCCTGCCGACGGGGCGGCTGATGCCGGTCGGAGACACGCCTTTCGATTTCCGGGAGGGCAAGGAGATCGGGCAGGATATCTCCGTTGCCTGCGAGCAGCTGCGCCGCGGTAACGGTTACGACCACAATTTCTGCCTCTCGGACAAGGGAGACTGGAAACGCGCGGCGGTCCTCTTCTGCCGTGAGACGGCGATTCGGATGACCTGCATGACGACCCAGCCCGGCGTTCAGGTCTACAGCGCGAACGGGCTTTCCGACAGAGATGGCAAGAATGGGCGCATGGGTGTGCGCCAGGGTCTGTGCCTGGAGACACAGGTCTGGCCGGATGCGATTCATCATGCGGATTTCCCCTCCAGTGTGCTTCCTGCCGGGGAGGAACTGCATACCCAGACAGCATATCAGTTCAGTATTGCCTGACGGACTTGTGAAAACTGCCCATTGACAGAGGGATACCGTCCCGTTATAATCCGCCACGGTGCTTTAAGGAGGTCCCGTGAGGCCGCCAAGGACCGTGGAGGGAACGATGCGCAGGAGCGCATTGTATTCCCGTATCTGAACATCAGACCGCGGCTTTCCTTTGCGGAGGGCCGCGGTATTTTTGCGGCTCTCCCGTGACACCGGACACAAAAAGGAGGGCAAAAACCATGACCACAGCTACGAACGTAAGACCTACAGTGAACCGCACCCCGGAAGCGACTGCAGACCACGATTTCACATTCGAGCGCGTTCCGGCAAAGGCGCGCAAGAGCTTCCCGGCGATGTTCTTCATCATGCTGGGCTTCACGTTCTTCTCGGCGTCCATGTCCGTGGGTGCGAAGCTGGGCAACGGGCTGGATCTTTCCGGCTTTGTCTGGTCCGTGCTTCTGGGTGGCGCGATTCTCGCCGTGTACACCGGCCTGCTCGCCTATATTGGCAGCGAATCCGGACTTTCCTTCGATCTGCTCGCCCGCAGGGCCTTTGGCGTGCGGGGCTCCTGGCTGCCTTCCGCGATGATCGGACTTACACAGATCGGCTGGTTCGGTGTAGGCGTCGCGATGTTTGCCATCCCGGCGGCGGAAGTGCTGCACGTGCCAGCATGGTTGCTGGTTGCGGTTGCGGGCATCTGCATGACGGGCTCCGCGTATTTCGGGATTCGCGGCATGGAGATCATCAGCTACATCTCCGTACCGCTCATCACCGTGCTGGGAGTGTATTCCATGATGTCAGCAACTGCGGCGGGCGGCGGACTCGCGGCGGTTTTTGCGAAGAACGCAGGAAGCCTCTCCGTCTTTTCCGGCATCGGACTCGTGATTGGTTCTTTCGTCAGCGGCGGAACGGCGACGCCGAACTTCACCCGCTTTGCGAAAAACAATAAAATCGCGGTTGTGACCACGGTTATCGCCTTCTTCCTGGGAAACAGCCTCATGTTCGCATTCGGCGCTGTGGGTGGAGCCTTCACCGGCAAGGACGACATCTTCTACGTTATGATGGCGCAGGGCCTGATACTTCCCGCGCTGCTCGTTCTGGGCGCTAACATCTGGACGACGAACGACAACGCACTCTATTCCGGCGGCCTTGGCCTCTCGAACATCACCGGCGTCCGCAAGCGCCCCATGGTTCTCGTGGCTGGCATCGTCGGCACCGTGACAGCCATCTGGCTGTACTGGAACTTTGTATCCTGGTTGAGCTTCCTGAACGCGACCCTTCCGCCTGTGGGTGTCATCCTGGTACTCGACTTCTTCCGCCACCGGGAGAGCTACAAAAACGCGGATGCTGCCGAGCGGGACGTGAATCCCGGCGCGGTCCTGGGTGTCGTTGCGGGTGCATTGGCCGGAAACTTTATCCCGGCGGGCATTGCTTCGGTAAACGCCATGGTCGTCGCTGCGGTCTGCTATTTCGCGGGCGAGGCGCTCGCAAAGAAGCGGAGCTGAGCTGACCTGCTCATTCATGCCTTCCGTCCTTTGGGACGGAAGGCGTTTTCTGAAGAACACGGAGGCAGATATGCTGTATCGGAATGCTAGAATTGGTAATACTGAGGAGCTGAAGGACTTCCGGGTCGCGGACGGAAAGTTTGCGGAGATCGGGAAGAATCTCGCTGCGCTGCAGGGAGAGGAAAGCCGGGATCTCGGCGGACGGCTGGTACTGCCGCCCTTTATTGAGAGCCACGTGCACCTGGATACCTGCCTGACTGCAGGGGATCCGGTCTGGAACCGCTCCGGTACGCTCTTTGAGGGCATCGAGTGCTGGGCAAAGCGCAAGGAGAAACTCTCTCCGGAGGATATCCGGGAACGGGTAAACCGCTGCGTGCGGATGTACGCGCAGAACGGTGTGCAGTTCATCCGCACCCACGTGGACGTGACGGATCCCAGCCTGACTGCCCTCAGGACCATGATTGAATTGCGGGATGAGCTGCGGGGTACGGTGGAACTGCAGATCGTCGCGTTCCCGCAGGAGGGCATCTGCAGCTATCCGGACGGGAAAGCCCTCATGGAAGAGGCGGTGCGCCTGGGTGCGGACTGCGTCGGCGCGATTCCGCATTATGAGTTCACGCGAGAGTACAGCGTGGAATCGCTGAACTTCGCGCTGCAGCTGGCGGCGGAAAATGGACTCCTCGTGGATGTGCATTGCGACGAAATCGACGACGAAGCGAGCCGGGGGCTGGAGACCGTGGCATGCCGCGCACTGGAGCTTGGCCTTTACGACCGGGTGACAGCAAGTCATACCACAGCCATGCACAGCTACAACAACGCCTACGTGCTGCGCCTCATGCGTCTTTTAAAACTCTCCCGCATCAATTTCGTATCGAATCCGTTGGTCAACACGCATCTTCAGGGGCGGGTTGATACCTATCCGAAGCGCAGGGGCGTCACCCGCGTGAAGGAGCTGCTCGCCGAAGGGATCAACGTTTCCTTCGGACACGACGACATCTTCGATCCCTGGTATCCCATGGGAATGGGAAGCCTTCGGGACGTGGTTTTCCTGGGACTGCATGTCTGTCAGATGATGGGTTATGACGATATCTGCGAAAGCTATAAGCTCATTACTGAGAACGCAGCGAAGACGCTGCACCTGGGTGATGGTTACGGCATTGCGACGGGCCGGCCGGGAAGTTTTGTCGTACTGGACGCCGAAAACTGGTATTCTGCGCTTACGAAAAACGCGCCGGTTCTCCTCTCCGTTCACGGCGGAAGGACCCTGGCGGAAGCAGAACCGGGCACGGGGCGGGTTCTGTTCTGATAAAAGGGGAAAGATTTCTAACCGAAACAGAAGAATTTTGAACCGTGATACGTGCCATGCAGTCTTTGACGCTTCAGAAGGGGAAAAATGTTTACCGCCTATATCGGAGTCTTCTATTTACATGCTGACTCATTTCGCGTACAATACAAATAACAGGCGGCATTTGCCGCCAATCGTGTACCAAATAAAGGAATGGAGGAACGAACGATGAAAAAGGCATTGGCACTTCTTCTGGCGCTGACCCTCGTCCTCGGGCTTGCGATGACTGCGCAGGCGGAGAACATCAAGATCGGCATCTCAATCTGGAGCTCCACCGATACGCTGGGCAGCGAGTGCAAGCGCATCATCGACGCCGCGGCAGCTGCATTGGGTGTGGAAACTCAGTGGGTTGACCAGGCGCACATCTCTGAGCAGGTGACCGCCAGCGCCGAGACCCTGGCGATGGCTGACTGCGACGGCATCATCATCTGCAACTCCGCTTCCGCGGAAATGGGCTCTGTCATCAAGACCTGTGACGAGAACGAAGTCTATGTGGCGCAGTTCTTCCGCGTCATTGATAAGGACGCCAACCCCGACGAGTATGCGCAGGCCTGTGCCTCCCCGTACTATGTTGGCGCCGTGCACGAGTCCGAGTTCGACAACGGCAAGACCCTCGTGACCATCCTCGCGGAGCAGAAGGGCTGCCGCAAGATCGGCCTCGAAGGTTGGGAGCCCGGCGACGCGACCTTCCTTGGCCGCTGGTCCGGTTATCAGGCAGGCGTTGAGGAATGGAACGCCGCGCATCCGGACGACCAGGTCGTCCTCCTCGATCCGCAGTATGGACGCACCACCACCGACACCGGCCGTGCGACTGCCGAGGCTATCATTGACGCGAATCCCGACATCGACGCTCTGATCGTCGCCGGCGGCGGCGGAGACACCCTGCTGGGCGCCATCGCGGGCATCGAGGCCAAGGGCCTGACCGGCAAGATCGCCGTGGTTTCCACCGACTTCCTCCCCGACCTGGATGTGAAGCTTGAGACCGGCGCTATGGCGGCTGAGTCCGGCGGACACTATGCCGACCCGTTCTATGCTTTCCTCATGGTTTACAACGCCATCAAGGGCAACTACGCGGTCAGCACCGACAGCTTCTACAACATGGTCTTCCCGTACATGTACGTCGCTTCTCCGGAAGACTACGCGAACTACGCGAAGTACTTCACCGGAACCGAGCTTCCGTACTACGAGGATGAAATCAAGGCGCTGGCCGAGCTGCCCTATGAAGAGCTCGCCGCTGCCTGCGCGAACCTCTCTGTTGAAGACGTGGTTGCGCGTCACGCGAAATAATCCCATTGGGAATATACAGGGGCCGGCCCGAGCGGTCGGTCCCTTCCTCTTATGAAAGGGCGGAGGCGGTTTTGCGCCCCGCACAGCGAAAGGCAAGGCAGGAACCGACATGCAAAAAACGCTGAACCGGATGAAGGGCAGCCGCTATTACGGCTTCATGCTCCTCGCGGCGATGCTGCTCTTCTTCTATGCGGTTTTCAAGATTCTGACACCGAGCAACTTCGGCAGCCTTCAGAATCTCTATTCCTATCTTCAGTCCTCCATCATCTATTCCGTGGGCGGATGCGGATTGTACTTCATCGTGGTTATGGGTCTGTTCGATTTTGCCGTCGGCGCGAACATTGTGCTTTCCTCCATTGTGGGGGTTATCTGTTCACAGCGCTTCGGCTATCCGGGGTTCGTTCTGGGGTGCCTCCTCTGTGGAACGCTGATCGGTACTCTTATCGGATTCCTCTATAATACGCTGAACGTTCCCTCCATGATCGTGACCGTGGGTCTCATGCTGATCTTCGAGAGCGTGGCGGTATTCGTGGCCGGCGGCGTTAAGCAGACGCTGGCGCCGGAGCTGCGCTTCTTCTCCGGCGCGCCCGGCAACCTGATCCTGGCGGGGTTTGCTTTCGCCCTCATGTGGTTCATTCTGAATTATACGAAGATCGGCACCTACTGCAATGCCATCGGCAGCAACGAGTTTACGGCAAAAAACATGGGCATTGACGTGAAGAAGTATAAGCTGATCGGATTTATGCTGCTGCACTTCTTCGTCGGAATTATGGCGGTTCTCACCGTGTCCTACGGTACGACCATGACCGCGCTCACTGGCATGAGCACCATGAGCCGCAACTTCCAGCCTCTGATGGGCACCTTCTTCGGTGTGGCCTTCCGCAAATACGGAACGCCGATCACGGCGATCGTGGTGGGAGAGTTCATCATTGCCATCATTTTTAACGGATTCGTGGCTCTTGGCGCGCCGACAACCATACAGAACGTAGTGACTGGCGCTGCGCTGCTTGTCATCGTGACCCTGACGGCCCGCGGTAAGCGCGGTGCCGTAGTGAAGTGAGGAGGGGGAGCGATGGAAACGAAAAACTCGACCCCCATCTTGGTTGCTGAGCACATAGACAAGCGCTTCGGCATCACTCACGCGGTAAACGATGTGAGCCTGACAATCGCGCCGGGGGAGATCCGTGCGCTGATCGGAGAAAACGGCTCCGGCAAGAGTACTTTCTGCCAGATGCTCTGTGGCATTTACACCATCGGCGGAGGAACCTTTACCTTGGACGGGAAGCCCCTTGCGGCGAAAAATCAGGTGGAAGCCAATCGGGCGGGCGTCTCCATTATCGTGCAGGAGATGGGCACGCTTTCCGGCCTCACGGTAGCGGAAAACATCTTCCTGGGACACGAGGAGCCTTTCCTTCGCGGCGTCGTGAAGGATACACGCGCGATGAACCGGGAGGCTCAGCGCCTGCTGGATGAATACGGCTTCTCACGCATCCGCGCTGCCGCCATGATCGACCGGTATAACTTCGAGGATCGAAAGCTGATCGAGATCGTCAAGGCAACCTATATGAAGCCCCGGATCCTCATCGTGGATGAGACGACGACAGCTCTCTCGCAGAACGGGCGTATCGAACTGTACAAGATCATGGATGCGACCCGGGCGGACGGACGTTCTGTCATCTTCATCAGCCATGATCTGGGCGAGGTGCTGACGCATTCGGATACTGTCACCATCCTGCGCGACGGAGAATACATCGACACGGTAAACGCGAAGGATGTAAACGAAGACGACCTGAAGCGCCTTATGGTGGGGCGGGAAATCGGTTCCGCCTATTATCGGACGGATTACGGCGAGCCGGTTTCCGACAAGGTCGTCCTCTCCGTGCGGGGCGTTTCGGTGCCAGGTGAAATTGAGGAAATCTCCTTTGACCTGCACCGCGGCGAGATCCTGGGATTTGGCGGCCTTTCGGAATGCGGGATGCACGAGGTGGGTAAGGCCATCTTTGGCGCATCCTGGGATCGGAAAGGTACGGTAGCGCTTGCGGACGGTACGCAGATCAACGATATCCCCACGGCCATCCGTCATTCCATCGCCTATGCCTCCAAGAACCGGGACAATGAGTCTATTATCGTAAACGAGTCTATCCGCAACAACGTGGTCCTGCCCTCGCTCGAAGATCTGGCGGAGCACAATCTTTTAAAGAACAAAAAACTGGATAGCTTTGCCAGAACGCACGCAGAGAGCATGCAGACAAAAATGCAGGGCATCAGCCAGTTCGTCTCGGACCTCTCCGGCGGAAACAAGCAGAAGGTGGTTCTGGCCCGCTGGCTGGGCAAAGGTTCGGACATCCTTGTGCTGGATTCCCCGACCCGGGGCATTGATGTTAAAGTCAAGCAGGCAATCTATGCACTCATGAACGAGCTGCGGGAATCAGGTAAGTCCATCATCATGATTTCCGAGGAAATTCCAGAGCTCCTGGGCATGGCGGACCGGATCTTCATCATGAAGGATGGGAAGATCAATGGCGAGTTTACCCGCAACGAGTCCCTGGGAGAAGAAGACCTGATCGCGCATATGGTGTGAGGAGGGAAGGATATGGAAAAAAGAGAACAGCGGGAATCCTCCCGCGTTAAAGCCTTCCTCGCCAGCGATACCTTCAAGGGGCTGCTCCCGCTGGTCGGTCTTGTTGTAATCCTCGTGGTCATGAACATCCTGACTGAGGGCAGCATCCTGAAGCCGAAGCGTATCCGGCTGCTCATGTCCCAGGTCTATTATCCCATGATCGTTGCCACCGGCGTCTTCTTCATCATGACCCTGGGCTCCATCGACTTTACGGAGGGCTCCACCCTGGGCGTCGCGTCCATCGTGGTTTCGATGCTGTCCTTCTACAGCATCCCCCTGGCCATCCTTGGCGGAATCCTGACAGGAGCGGCGATCGGCGCCATCAACGGCTTCTTCCATGTGAAGTTCAAGCTCCAGAGCTTCATCGTCACGATCTGCACCATGTACCTCTTCCGAGGCGTATGCGCGTATCTGACGACGGAAACGGCGGTTCCCGCCAGCGCGGCCATCAAGGCGCTGGACAGCAATGAGCTGAAGATTGGCATTACCGTCGCTGTGCTGCTTGTCGCGTTCTTCTTCTTCCGCTTCACCCGGGTGGGCAACGACGTGAAAGCTGTTGGCGCGGGAGAAACGGCAGCCAGGTTCTCTGGCGTGCGCACGGATCGGGTCAAGTTTCTGACTTTCGTCACAGCTGGCGCGCTGACCGGCCTGGCCGCCTTCGTAAACGTCATTAAAGTCGGTTCCATCACGGCGACCGCCGGAAATCAGCTGGAAACGCAAATCCTGATCTCCCTGGTGCTGGGCGGCCTGCCCATCACAGGTGGCGCGAAAGTGCGGTTTTCTAACATCGTCGTCGGTACCCTCATGTATACCGTCCTTAACAATGGTCTTGTCATGATCGGCCTCGAGTCTGCGATGCAGCAGCTGATCAAGGGCATTGTCTTCCTGATCTTCGTGGCACTGACCATTGACCGTAAGGCACTTAAGGTGATCAAGTAAAGGAACAAGTATAAAGCATCGGTTGTTGACCCGGAGACCAAAGAAAAACTTTGGTTATGGGTATCGATCTGCATAAAGTCTTTCATTTGAAATGATTGACTTCCTGCAGAACCTGTGGTAGACTGTGAATGGGTCGAGGGAAGCTCCCTTTCCCGCGCCCCCTGACAGGAAAAAAGAAGGAACCGTCGGACAGAGGCCTCTGTTCGGCGGTTCGCAATTTTGGCGGAGTCATATGGTTCTTTGCTTGCTATGCCCCGCTCTTTTGCCTATAATACAACCATCAGATGAAACGATGGGGGAAATGTGTATGGACAACCTGCTGTATCTTGCGGAACAATTTGCCCTGCAAGGAGAGCCGACGGTCCCGGAACCGTACGGCAACGGGCATATCAACGATACATTTCGTTTTTCCTGCGCCGGACGGAGCTATATCCTGCAGCGGCTGAACGGCTATGTTTTTCCGGATCCGGAGGGCGTGAACCGCAACATCGCGGGCGTGACGGAGTGGCTTCGGCGGCGCATAGCCGAAGAAGGCGGAGATCCCTCGCGGGAAACGCTGACGCTGATCCCCACGAGGGCGGGCGAAAACTTCCTGCGGGATGAGGAGGGTGGCACCTGGCGCGTCTTTCCCTATATCACCCATGCTGTCAGCTATGACCTTCCGGAGAGCGAGGCATTGTTCGAGGAAACCGGGCGGGGCTTCGGCTGTTTCTTCCGCAGGCTGACAGGTTATCCGGCTGAGACGCTTTGCGAGGTCATTCCGGATTTCCACAACACGCCCGTGCGGTTTGCGCAGCTGATGGACGCGGCGGAGCGCGACGCAGCGGGAAGGCTCTCTTCCGTCCCGGAGGAGATGGCGTTCTGCCGGGAGCGCGAAGCGGACTGCGCGCTGCTTGTAAACGCCGGCCTGCCCCTGCGCGTCACCCATAATGATACGAAGATCAACAATCTGCTGTTGGACCGGGATACCGGAAGGGCGCTCTGCGTCATCGACCTGGATACGGTAATGCCGGGTCTTGCGGCCTACGACTTCGGCGACGCCATACGCACCGGAGCCAGCACCGCAGCGGAGGACGAGCGGGATCTTTCCCGGGTGTCCTTATCGCTGCCGATGTTTGAGGCGTTCACCCGCGGGTATCTGTCGGAAGCCGGGGGCGTGCTGACGCGGAAGGAAGCCGAGCTTCTACCGCTGGGCGCGAGGCTCATGACGCTCGAAAACGGGCTGCGCTTTCTTGCGGACCACCTGAACGGGGATCTCTATTTCCACGTCCACAGGGAGGGGCAGAACCTCGACCGGGCGCGGGCACAGTTTGCCCTCGTGCGGGACATGGAGAAAAAAGAGCCGGAAATGCGGGAGATTATAGGCGCCTGCATCGGGAGCTGACCATGGAGCATCTCATCAGGACGGAGCTGCTGCTGGGGCCGGAAGCGATGAAGCGCCTTGCCAGTGCCAGGGTCGCGGTCTTTGGCCTTGGCGGCGTTGGCGGGTATTGTGCGGAGGCGCTCATCCGCTCCGGGATCGGCGCGCTGGATCTCGTGGACGGGGACGGGGTGGCGGAAAGCAATCTGAACCGGCAGATCCTGGCGACCCGCCGCACGATCGGCCAGAACAAGGCGGAAGCTGCCGCGGCTCGCGCAGCGGACATCGATCCGTCAATTCGCGTTCGCGCGTTTCCACTTTATTTTTTGCCGGAAACGGAAGAACAGTTTGACTTTCAGGAATATGATTTTGTCGTCGACGCCGTGGACATGGTATCTGCGAAGCTGCGTCTGGCGGAAATCTGCTCGCTGCATGGCGTGCACCTTATTTCCTGCATGGGAGCGGGAAACAAGCTGGATCCGTCGCGCTTCCGCGTTTCCGACATTTCGGAAACTACGGTTTGCCCGCTGGCGCGCGTCATGCGAAGAGAATTAAAAAAGCGGGGCATCACGCATCTTCCCGTCGTCTGGTCGGACGAGAAGCCGATGAAGCCCGCTTTCGGGATATCGGAAGAAAACGGAAGACGGTCGACGCCGGGCAGCACGGCTTTCGTCCCCGGCGCGGCGGGGCTGATCCTGGCCGGATACGTCGTGAGGGAGCTGACCCGCGGCCTGATTCCGGAAATGGAATAGCAGGAATGGTTCCGGCGTCCGGTTTTCAGAGGATTCTGAGGTAGCCTGGCGATACGCGGAACTTCGTATATCTTCGGCCCCTTGTATCCCGGTACGGGCCGCGCGGATCGGGAACCATGACCGTCGCGGTTTTTCCAACCCGCTGCACCAGCCCGGTCAGGGTTTTTCCCTGATACAGGAAGGATACCGCGGCGCCGGGCCTGAGGCCCTGCTGGGCGCTTTCCTGTGCCCGGGTGGGCAGCTCGTGATGGATGCCCGTATGCCCGAACAGCCCGCCGGCCAGGGAAAGAAAACGCTTCGAATGCCCGGTGGAACCGAAGAGCGCGTATTCCACGGCATGAGTCGTCTCATGCTCGAACACGACGAGAAAAGCTTCCTGCGGGGAAGAAACGGTGAGCCCGTTCAGCCGGTAGGAACCGGCGGGAAGCCGGAAGAGGAAATCGCCGGACATGCGGATCTCGGCATTCGGATCCGTCCCGCCTGCCGGCTTCCGGCTGTGGATAAACTTCCCGGCGGCGCTGGTCATGCGGTTCGATACATTAACCTGAAGGTGCGGATACGTGCGCAGCAGGAATCCGTCCAGATAAAGGCGGTCCGTAAACGAAAGAAGCGCTGAAAGCGTTTTTCTCTGAATAGAGCGGACGGGTGTCTGCGCGAAGCCGGGATCGGCGGCGAGGAGCTCTGCAAGGATCCGGTTCCTTTTTTCGAATATCTCCTGCGGGAGAAGGGGAAAAGGAAAAGGGTACTCCATATTGCTTCCGTGATGAATCATAGGGAAAACTCTACGCGGACGGCGCGTCCGACGAAACGCACGTCGCTTACGTGCACGGCGTCCGCCTGCATCTCGCGGTCCCCGCTCTGCAGAAGAACCTGGGAATTCCCGAGCAGGCGGATTTTGCGCAGGCAGCGGTGCGCGCCGGTCTCGACCAGCATGATCGCCCCGTCCACCGGCAGGCTCTGCGGAACGACGAGGACGAGATCGCCCTTTTCGATGCGCATGCCGTGCATGGACTGATCCGGGACTTCGAAATAGCATACTTTCTCCGGGTTCGCGCCCTCGATCTTACCGTCCAGAATGGGCGTCATGCGGCGGCCGATCTGGATCCATCCGGCGTTCATGACCGGAACGGCTTTGAGAACGGAGGACAGTGCGTCCAGCCATACGCCGGAAGGACCGGACCCCTTATCTTCCGGGTCGCTCTTCAGGCTTTCCGGCTTGCGCGGGGCGGGAGTCTCCGGCTGCGGCTCGTCCCGGCGGGGCGGAGAAATGGTCTCGAGGTCGACGGCGGCGGCGATTTCATCCAGCGTGAAATCGACCTCCTGTTCCTTGCGGACGCCGATTTTCCGGAGAATGCGCCGGGCCTGGTCGTCCTGTATGATCCGGCGGCCTTCCTCGACATCCTGCAGGTATCCTTCTGAAATGCCGCACATGCGTGCCACCTGCTTGCGGGTCATCTTCTGGCGCGTGCGCTCGAGAAGTAAAAGATCTCCCAGTCTGCTCATAAGTCTCTCCTGTTCGTTTGGTATTGCGGGGGGTATTATACAGCAAATCGCTTTTTCTGTAAACGCCGGTGCAGCGCGCCGGCATACCGGATCTGTTTCTGAATTTCACTGCTAAGAAAGAAGGGAAAGCATGGCGAAAGAGATGAAGGGTCTTCGGGCGCGGGAGAAGGAACTGAAAAATGTGATCAAGGAAGAAAGAAAACTCGGGAAGGTCAAGGCGCAAATTGATGAAGGACTGGAAACAGGCGAAAGGGCGGTCATCCATGTCCTGACAGATCAGAATTCGCTGTATCACCCGATGTCCCTTGCGGAATCGCCGCTGCTGAATACCGAGATTTTCAATTTCGTAGAGGAAGACGCGCAGTTCCTCACGTCCTTCGTCCCGATTCGCATTGTGCTTTTGGGGTTCCGGAAGGCGAACGCGAAACGGTTTCCGCCCTGTTCCAGCGGCACTACAGGGTGAATATGGAGAGGCAGCTCTGGGAGCAGCGTTTCAATAGCCTTAAGATGCTCTATATGGTGCTGATCGGTGTAGCTTTTATATTGCTGTATCTGCTCCTGGCATACAACCAGGATGATAATCTGTTTCTTGAAATCCTGAGCGTCATCGGGTCGTTCGCCATGTGGGAAGCCGCGAACTGCTTTTTTCTGGAGCGAATGGAAATCAAGAAAAAGCTTTACGATACGGCTCAGCTTTTAACGGCGGAAGTCGCTTTCGAGGATGGGGTCTGATTCTCGAATTTGCAATCTCACGCAGGAAAGCAGAAAAAGCGTAAAAGAGGGGAAAGAGATGAGAAGAATTCTATTCCTGCTGGCAGTGTTTCTGCTGGCTGGCGCGAGCGCACGGGCTGAACAATATAGGGTCAGTGAGGCGAATCAGAAAGTGTTTCGAACAATGCTGAATCATCTGCAGAAAGCCTACGAAAAACCGTTCCCCGGACAGGAGGAGAGGATTGAGCAGGATCTTGTGAAGATCCGCACGGAGAGCGAAGTGGATTACCTGGTCGCGCGCTCAATCGCGGAGCACTGGAAAGAGGTGTATCTGAACAGGGATTACCAGCTTGTCCTTTATAAGGGAGAGGAAAGCGCGGAGGTGCTGAAGGAAGCGGGTATCCCGGACGGGGCGTCCCATGCCTTTGTGGTGCTGGGTTATCAGCTGAAAAACGGCATGATGACGGACGAACTGAAAGGACGGTGCGAAGCTGCCGCCGCGGCCGCCCGCGCATTCCCGGACGCGATTCTCGTCTGCTCCGGAGGGGCAACGGGCAGCTACAATCCTCAGAAGAATACCGAAGCCGGGGAGATGAAAAAATACCTCGTCTCGGAATGCGGCATTGACGCCTCGCGCATATTTATCGACGAGGAGGCAATGACGACCCTCGAAAATGCGGAAAACACCTTTGCGATTCTGCAGGAACAGGGCATCCGGACGATTACGATTGTGACCTCGTCGTATCATCAGCGCTGGGGGCAGGTGCTTTACAACGCTATGGCGGAGCTGACCCGACAGACGGACGGAACGGACATTAGGATCGTCGGCAATTACAGCTTCGACATCGAGCCTGAAAACGAGAAGTTCCGCCGCGACGACCGCTTCGCGTTGCAGCAGCTTTCCACGATGCTTGGTCTTCCGAGGTAAAAGAGAAAGTCTTCCAGATCGGTCCTGCCTGCAGGAAACAGGGCTGTTTCCGGATTCCGCTGGCGTAAAAACCTGTATTCCATAAACAAAAGACGCTCCTTCCCGGAAAGGGGAGGAGCGATTGGCGTCCGGAGGTTTTATACACTGAGACTTCTGCGGCCCGTCACCTTGAAGAAGATGAGCAGGGAGATAACGGAAGTGAAGGTCAGTACGGTCGAGTAGGCTGCCGCGTTGCCGAAGCAGTCCCGGATGACCTCCGTGTAAACAGAGACCGTCAGGGTCTGGGTGGAGGCACGGTACAGCATGATCGAGGAGCTGAGTTCGGAGATGACCGTGACCCAGCTCATGATCGCACCGGCGATCACGCCCGGCATCATCATGGGAACCATGATCTCGCCGAAGCAGCGCGTCTCCGATGCGCCGAGGGAAATGGAGGCTTCCTCGATGCTGGGACTGATCTGTCCGACGATAGCCGTGGCGGAACGGATCGTGTAAGGCATGCGCCGTACGATCAGGGCGATGATGATGATCGCTGCCGTACCTGTCAGGGCCAGTGGCTGCTTCGCGAAGGCATACAGGAACGAGATGCCAAGGACGGAGCCGGGGATGATGTAAGGCAGCATGGTCAGCGTATCCACCGTACCGGTCAGCACGCTGCGCTTGCGCACGGACAGATAGGAGATCAGGGTGCCGATCACCACGACGACCACGATGGCGCAGAGGCCGTAGAGGTACGTGTTCGGGATGACCAGCGGGTTCTTCGAGAAGATCGTGCGGTAGTTCACGAGGCTGAACTGGTTCGTGAACATGCCTGGGGTCGATTCCTTCAGGAAGGACGTGATGATGACCGTGATCTGCGGCAGCATGCCGAGCAGCACGACGCCGTAGACGAAAATGTGGCAGAGCAGGCGCGGAACGGGGCGCACTTCACGGGGCTGCATGGGCTTGAGCGCGCTCATCGCGTAGCTGTGCCGACGTGCGATCCAACGCTGCAGGAAGAAGAAGACCAGTGTGATGAACAGGATGATGACGCAGAGCGCGGCCGCGAAGTAGTTATCGTTTGTAACCTCGCCCATGAACTGGTTGTACAGGACAACGGGGAAGGTGCGGTAGCCCTCGCCTATCAGCATCGGCGTGCCGAAATCGGAGAAGACGCGCATGAACACGAGCAGGCCGGAAGCCAGAACCGTTGGCAGCACGAGTGGCAGGATGATGCCCGTCACACGCTGGAAGTTGCTGGCACCGAGGCTCTCCGCCGCCTCGTTCAGCGAGTTGTCCAGGTTCTCGAGAGCGCCGCAGACGTACATATATACCAGCGGAAACGACTGCAGCGAAAAGACGAGGACGATTCCCGCGAAACCATAGATGCCGGGGAGCTGGATGCCGAACATGCGGTTGAAAAAACCGGTGATGATACCGTTGCGTCCAAGAAGCTGAATCCAGGCGTAGGCGCCGATGAAAGGCGGGGAGAGATACGAAACGACGATCAGGATATTAAGCGCGCGGCTGCCGCGGATCTTTACCTGCCTTGTGATGTAAGCCATCAGAAGGCCGAGGATTGCCGCGATGAGCGTCGCTACCACCGTGACCTTAAAGGAGTTCTTGAGCGTGTTCGTGTAATACTTCCGGGAGAAGAAACGCTGAAAGTTCTCCATCGTCAGGCTGTTCGTCTTGGGATCCAGCACGGAACGGTACAGGATGAGGATCAGCGGATAGACGACGAAGATGAGGAAGAGCGCCAGAAGGACGAGCGTAAGCGCCGTCCAGATGGGCGCGATTTTCTTCCGTTTGCCCATGCATTACACCCCCTCACGGATGAGGGTCGCATGGCTCTCACGGCCGAAGACGTTCACCTTTTCCGGCGCGATCTGCAGGGAGACCTTTGTGCCATCCGGAATGATGTCGGAAAAGTCGGACGCCCTGGTGACTTCAACTTCTTTCTCGCCGCCGATATCCAGGAAGTAATGCGTGCCCGTGCCGAGGAAGACGGAGGAGCGAACCTCTGCTGGGATGCCAGGCTCGCACGCGTCAGCGATGACGATCTCTTCCGGGCGGGCGGCGACGGTTACGGCTGCGGGCGCGTCCTTTGCGATGTGCGGGATCGCGACGCGGTAGTTGTTCCCGAAGTCCAGGGTACCATCCTTGCAGTCTGCCTTCAGGAAGTTTGTAAGGCCGATGAAGCCTGCGACGAACTCGTTGGCCGGGCGCTGGTAGACGCGCTTTGGCGTACCGATCTGCTGAATGACGCCATCGTGCATGACCGCGATACGGTCAGATACAGCGAGAGCTTCCTCCTGGTCATGCGTGACGTAGACCGTCGTGATGCCGATCTGGTGCTGAATACGCTTGATTACGTTGCGCATCTCGACGCGCAGCTTTGCGTCCAGGTTGGAGAGCGGCTCGTCCATGAGCAGCACGTCCGGCTCGATGCAGAGGGCGCGAGCCAGGGCCACGCGCTGCTGCTGACCGCCGGAGAGGCGCTCGGGCATGCGGTCGGCGAACTCCGCGATCTGCATCAGCTGCATGCTCTCCTCCGCAGTCCTGCGCCTCTCGGCCTTCGGCATCCTGCGGTACCGGAGCCCGAACTCCACGTTCTGCCGGACCGTCAGGTGCGGGAAGATCGCATAGTTCTGGAATACCATGCCGATGTTGCGCTTGGCGGGGTCCAGGT
>JAIKWN010000128.1 GCA_024684665.1 Clostridiales bacterium
CATCAGTTTTGCGTCGGATACAGCCCTGACAGAAATACCCGACGGTATGCTTGAGGGCTGTTCAAGGCTTTCTTCCGTCAGCATCCCGGACGGCGTTACCACTGTCGGCGCAAACGCCTTCCATGCCTGCACCGCGCTGGCGCGCGTTTCCCTTCCTTCTTCGCTTAAAACGCTGGGTCCTTCCGCTTTTGACGGCTGTCCTGCCCTCAGGACCGCGCAGCTTAGGAATACAGAACTGGAGACGATCCCAAGCCGCGCTTTCGCCGGATGCACAAAACTGCAGGACTTCTCCTTCCCATCCGGCCTTGATTCTATTGGGGATTCCGCCTTCTCCGGCTGCCAGCAGCTTGAACGTGAGATGATCATCCCCGATAGCGTCGAGAGCATCGGCAGCAGTGCCTTCAAGAGCTGTACAAGTCTCTATTCCGTGACCCTGCCGCAGAACCTCAAAATTCTCGGTGCTTCCGCTTTCTCTACCTGTACAGGACTTTGCCACATAGGTATTGCCGGGTCGGAAGAGAACCTACTTCCCCAAAGTCTTACTGTCATAAATGAGCACACCTTCGAGGACTGCGTTTCCCTCGCCTCTCTGACGCTACCGTCAAAACTCTCCTCCCTCGGGGATTTCGTCTTTTCCGGCTGTTCAAAGCTTGTCGCCATGGATATCCCCGGGAAAGTCACAACCCTCGGCAGCAGCGTCTTCGCTAACTGCGAGAGCCTTATCCGCGTGGCACTTCCGCAGAACATAACAGCAATCGGCGCTTCCTGTTTCCGGAACTGCTCGGTTCTTCCGGAGATTGACCTGCCTGTTTCTCTTTCGACCCTCGGTAGCTACGCCTTCCAGAACTGTAGACTCCTTTCGGGCATTGCTATTCCTTCGGGTGTCACTGCGCTTCCGGACGGAATCTTTTATAACTGTACCGCGCTTAGGACGATTGACGCGCCAAATGCAACCTCAGCAGGAAACAGCGCTTTCTTCAGCTGTCAGCAGCTGACGGACGCTTCTTTCGCGCAGCAATTCACCTTGCTTGGCGAATCCGCTTTTGAGAACTGCGTGAGCCTCACGCGGGTAGTTTTGTCCGGGAACCTCAGCGAAATCAAGAAGCGCACATTCTTCGGTTGCTCTTCCTTGTGTGGCGTTTCTATTCCGGAGGGAATCGGATCCGTCGGTGAGCGAGCGTTTTGCAACTGCGTTTCTCTGACGGAAATTCTATTCCCGGCTTCCCTTAAGACTGTCGAAGTGGACGCATTCAAGGGCTGCAGTTCACTTTCAGCCGTCACCATTCCAGAGGGGGAAAATGACGTCACCCTGCGCAGTGGGGCCTTCTCCGGTCTCCCGAAAAAGGCACGTGTTTATCTTCCCCGAAATCTCACGCCTGTCATCGCTACCGATGTCTTTACCTCCGGAACGGTCATCTGGGGACATCGCCTAGCCTCCGATGGAACGAGCAACAGCAGCGCCTGGAATTGCGCTAAAAACCATTCTCTCAAATTCACAAACGTCGACGGGGACAAGTATTCCGCTGCGATATCTGTTTCCGACATAACAGTAGGTCTGGGTATCACCCGGGATGCAGAGGTGTCTATCTTCCCACTCGGAACAGAATATACTCTCAGTTCTTCGAATCCAACCGTTGTTGCCGTCGAGGGAAGGACGCTCCGGGGCGTCTCGCTCGGAAACGCGGACCTGACGGTCACATGCGGTAGCGTTTCCAAAACTGCAAAAATCACGGTCTCCCAAGCAGCAAGCAGCTTTACAGTTCCCAACCTTGTACTCGTCCGGAACTCTGTCGGGCAAATTTCTCCCGTCGTTTCCCCAGCCGACGCCACGACGGAATTCAGCTATACCCATTATGGCGCAACCGCTGATGCTGGCGGATCCATCGTGACCGTAAACGCAAGGGGAAAGGTTACGGCTATTGAACTGGGAGAAGCCTCCATTCTGGTAACAGATGCAATCAGCGGGCTCTCCAAACCCTGTCACATCACTGTCGCCTACAGTGCGGATTCCATTGTGTTCTCTCCATCGGTGCAGACGCTTTGCCTCGGTATCCCAGAGCCTGTAAACCTTTGGGTCGACATCCGGGATACCCGGCTGCGCAACGTTTTTTCTACCTTTTCTTCCGAAGATCCGACCATCGCTTCCGTCTCTCTAGATGGCATTGTTACTCCACATGCCATCGGTCAGACTACAATCACCGCAAAAAGTGGGAGCAAGCTGAGCGCGAAGATGACGCTTCTTGTCACCACTGGGCAAAACCTGCCTGCCTCCGCCACTACGGTCAGAGATGAAGCCTTCGCCGGAACCGCCTTTACCCGCCTTGTGGTCCCAGAGGGGTATACCTCGATTGGCAGCCGCGCCTTTGCAAACAACAAGGCGCTTCGTTATCTCGCCCTGCCCGACAGCCTGCGGGCGGACGGCATCCCGGGGAACATGCTGGAAGGCTGCGACAAGAAGAAACTCACCATCGTCTGCGCAAGCGAAAACTCCGACGCAGCGAAGTGGGCTGCGGACAATGGCTTTACCGTGCTCGTCCCGTAAACAAACGACCTGACTTCCTGGAGTGCAATCTTATGGCGCAAAAAAGGAAACCGAATCCCTATCTTCGTCTCCTCTCCGAAATCGGGGATTATAAAAAAGACGCGCTGCTCTCACCCCTGTGCACCATCGGCTGCGTCATTCTGGAGATCCTGATCCCCTGGCTCACCGCTTCCCTCATCGACCGGGGCATCATGCCGGGGGATATGGGGCATGTACTTCGCGTGGGCGCCGTCATGGCCGTCATGGCGCTGCTGGCCATGTACTTCGGTATCCGCGCCGGACAGCATACAGCGAAAGCCGCAACGGGCTTCGCCGCCAACCTGCGGGAAACTATGTTCGCCAGGATCCAGACCTATTCCTTTGGGAACATCGACCGCTTTTCCACCGCTGGCCTCGTGACACGCCTGACGACTGACGTCACCAGCATGCAGAATGCGCTGCAGATGGCGCTCACCATGTGCACACGCGCGCCCGTGACCCTCGTTTCGGCGCTTATCATGGCTTTTTCCATCTCCGCGCGCCTTTCCCTCGTTTTCCTGCTCTCTATGGGTATCCTCGGCATTGCGATTTTCGTGATCGTTCCCCGGGCAATGAAATACTTCCACCAGATGTTCAAGAAATACGACGCGGTAAACGCCGCCGTAAAGGAAAACGTCAGCGCCATCCGCGTCGTGAAGGCCTTTGTCCGGGAGGATTACGAGGATAAGCGCTTCGCCGCCGCCGCGGGCGAACTCTATGGCAATTCGGTCGCAGCGGAACGCATCATCTCCTTCAACGCGCCCATCATGATGATGACGGTGTACACAAGCATCCTGCTCATCAGCTGGTTCGGCGCGCGCATGATCGTAAACCATACAGGGCTCACCACGGGCGAACTGACCAGCCTGCTCTCCTACGTCATGAACATCCTGATCAGCCTCATGATGCTCTCCATGGTCTTCGTCATGATCACCATCAGCGCCGCCGCTGCGCAGCGCATCGCGGAAGTGCTAGAGGAAGAACCGGAAATCATCTCCCCGAAAAACGCGAAAACCGATGTGCGGGACGGTTCGATCGAATTCCGGGACGTTTCTTTCTCCTATCGCAGTGGAACTGGAGAACCCGTCCTCAGGGACGTGAATCTGTCGATCCGCTCCGGTGAGACCGTCGGGATCATCGGTGCCACCGGTTCCTCCAAGTCCAGCCTTGTAGGTCTCATCTCCCGCCTGTACGACGTGAGCAAAGGCAGCGTCCTCGTTGGCGGGGAAGACGTGCGCTCTTACGACCTGGCTGCTCTGCGCTCCGCCGTGGCGGTGGTCCTGCAGAAGAACGTCCTCTTCTCTGGCACGGTTCTCGAGAACTTGCGCTGGGGCAATCCGGAAGCCACGGAGGAAGAATGCCGCTCTGCCTGCCGGGTTGCCTGTGCGGACGAATTTGTCTCGCAGATGCCGGATGGCTATATCTCCCACATCGAGCGAGGCGGCGCAAACCTCTCCGGCGGCCAGCGGCAAAGACTGTGTATTGCAAGGGCGCTCGTCGGCAAGCCAAAGGTGCTAATCTTGGACGACTCCACAAGCGCTGTGGACACCGCTACGGACGCCAAGATCCGCAAGGGCCTCGCAGCAGAACACCCCGGCACTACAAAGATCATCATAGCCCAGCGTATTTCTTCCGTGGAGGAAGCGGACCGGGTGCTTGTGCTGGACGACGGAAAAGTCGCAGCCTTTGACACGCCTGCTAATCTGCTTACAACCTGCTCTATTTACCGCGAAGTCTCGGAAAGCCAGAAGCAGGGCGGAGGAGACTTCGACGATGCGAAAGGAGGGCAGGGCGTATGATGGGAAGAAACAGAAACGCCGGGAAACCCGGCGCTAGGAATCCCGGCAAAACGCTGCGCCGCATCGCGGAGGAAGTTTTCGCGCACTACAAGTGGCACTGTCTCGCCGTGGTGCTTTGCCTTGTCGTCGCAGCGTTTGCCAGCGTCCGCGGGACGCTTTTCATCCAGCGTCTGATCGATGATTATATTCTGCCCCTCACAAGCAGTGAATCTCCGGATTTTGGCCCCTTGGCAAGGGCGCTGATCGGCGTCGCCTGCCTGTATGCCTTGGGCGCTTTCTCCTCCTGGCTACAAAACTACCTGATGATTCACGTCTCCCAAGGGACATTGCGCAGCCTGCGCCTCCGGCTTTTCTCGAAGATGGAACGCCTCCCGGTGCGCTATTTCGACACGCATCCTTACGGCGACATCATGAGCGTTTATACAAACGATATCGACACCATGCGGCAGATGATCTCCCAGTCTATGCCGCAGTTGCTCAACAGCGTCATCACCATCGTATCCATCGTCGCCTCCATGATCCTGCTGAACGTTCCCCTGCTGTTTGTCACGTTGTTCATGGTTGCCATTACCCTTTCGCTCTCCATGAAACGGGTGAAAAGCGCCGGGACGTTCTTCGCGAAACAGCAAAAGGATCTTGGCGCAGTCAACGGCTACATTGAAGAGATGATGGACGGGCAGAAGGTAGTCAAAGTCTTCTGCCATGAAGAAGAGAACCTCGCGGGGTTCCGGGCGCTGAACAATGAACTGCGGGATTCCGCCTATGCAGCGAATCGTATCGCTTTCACCATCATGCCCGTCACCATGGCCCTGGGCAACATTTCCTATGTGCTCTGCGCCGTGCTGGGCGCAGCCCTGGCCGCAAAGGGATATCTAGGATTGACCATCGGCACCCTCGTTTCCTTCCTGACACTGAACCGTAGTTTCAATCAGCCCATCAACCAGGTCTCCCAGCAGTCGAACTCCATCATCCTCGCCCTTGCGGGCGCGGAGCGGGTCTTCGCCCTCATGGACGAGGAGCCGGAAGAGGACGAAGGTTATGTGACGCTGGTAAACGCCAGGGAGAATCCGGACGGCACCCTTTCGGAGACGGAAGAGCGCACCGGCGTCTGGGCCTGGAAGCATTTCCACCAGGCCACAGGGCAGACGGATTACGTGCGCCTCCAGGGCGACATCGTGATGGATGGCGTCGACTTCGGCTACGACGAAGACAAAATGGTCCTCCACGACATCAAGCTTTACGCCACGCCGGGACAGAAGATCGCCTTCGTCGGCTCCACCGGCGCAGGCAAAACGACGATCACGAATCTCATCAACCGCTTCTACGACATCCAGGACGGCAAGATCCGCTACGACGGCATCAACATCCGCAAGATCAAAAAGGACGACCTGCGGCGCTCCCTAGGCATGGTGCTTCAGGAAACGCACCTGTTCACCGGGACAGTCATGGAAAACATCCGCTTCGGCAGGCTGGACGCCACGGACGAGGAATGCATCGCCGCGGCAAAACTTGCAAATGCGGACGGATTCATCCGCCGCCTGCCCCAGGGGTATAACACGATGCTGAAAGGCGACGGCGGCAGCCTCTCTCAAGGGCAGCGGCAGCTTCTCTCCATCGCGCGTGCGGCGGTCGCCGACCCGCCCGTCCTCATCCTGGATGAGGCCACCAGCTCAATCGACACCCGCACGGAGGCTCTTGTGCAGGCAGGCATGGATTCCCTCATGGCCGGCCGCACCACTTTCGTCATCGCCCACCGGCTCTCCACAGTTCGCAACAGCGACTGCATCATGGTCCTGGAGCAGGGCCGCATCATCGAGCGCGGCACCCACGAAGAGCTCCTTGCGGAACGCGGGAAATATTATCAGCTCTATACCGGGGACTTCACGTAAAAGAGCATTCTCCATGAAGCTGTCTCTGTTTATGACGTTATCTCCAATATTGACAAGGTTTTGCATAAAAACGCGTCCGGTATGTCGCCGGACGCGCTGGTTAATTTGCCGTTATATGCTTTTCAAGATCTAGCGGAGAAAAACCTCAAGGCAGCGTGCGAACGCCTTCGCCGTCCGGATCTCCGGCTCTTTGAAGTGATTGCCTTCATTCCATTCAAGATGCCGCCGGCTCTCCGGAAGCAGTTCGTACTGCCGGCGGATGCATTCACCCACCTTTGCCATCACAGGGTTCCTCGTTTTCTCCTCCCGGTCACCCAAGCTAAGGGATACAAAACCGGCCTGGCATTCCCGCCCTTTCGCCCAGGGGATCCAGCCGGGAAACCAGACGGAGGGCGAAGCGGCCGCGACGGCGGAAAAGCGGTTGCTTTCATAGGCGCAATACAGCGCAAAAAGCCCGGCGAGAGAGTATCCGCCGAAGATCACAGGCGCTTTTTCCGGAAGGGAGAATCGTGAAAGGAGCCCCGGAATCCCTTCCTTCAGGAGCCAGCGCAGCGTCTCCCCCGCGCCGTTTCCAAAGCCCTCTTTCCCGAAGACTGGAGGCGCTTCCCAGGGGGAAAGCTCCCGGTTCCAGTCGCTCACCCGGAATGCGGAGAGGATGAAGGGACCTCCCGTCCGTTCCGAAATCGCGGCCGCTTCTTCAGGCAGGAGGGAAAGTTCGCGCCCATCCATGGGCTGTATAAGCAACATGTCTGCACCCGGACAGGCATAAGCTGCACAGTCCCTGCCGCCCAGGGAAAATGTTTCTGTTTTCATTTCATTCGGTTCCATGTTCGTCTCCATGTTCGTCAATTCCATGTTCGCCGCTTCTTTGGCGGGTGGGATTCTGCGGGTCTTCCGAAAAAGTATACCACAGACGCCCGCTTTCCGGGAAGGGGCGCAAATGTGGGCTTACCCCGGATACCCCGGATTGACAACCCCGTTGAAGCAGGGTATCATACCGAAAACAACGGCAATCGGCAGGAGGAAATACACTATGCATACAGCGGTCATCATCGGCGCGGGCCCTGCTGGCCTCACAGCGGCTTACGAGCTTTTGACGGGATCTTCGGACTTCCGGGTCGTCGTGCTGGAGAAGAGCGATACCGTGGGCGGCATCTCAAGGACGGTCGCATGGAACGGGAACCGGATGGACATGGGAGGACACCGTTTCTTTTCCAAGGTTCCGGAAGTCAACGCCTGGTGGGAAAAGATGATGCCCGCTCAGGGAGCGCCGGCAAAGGACTATAAGCAGCTGAACCGTCCCTCCACGCTTGCCTCCGGAGGCCCGGATCCGGAAAAAACGGATCGCGTCATGCTGCGCCGGCACCGCCTCTC
>JAIKWN010000148.1 GCA_024684665.1 Clostridiales bacterium
ACGGCAGGGTTGGACATTTCGGCAAAAGTTCCGGAATGCTCCAGGAGAAGCACCTGCACCTTGTCCACATTAATTAGACTGAATGCGGTTTTGGCTGTATAAGACATCCAGATACTGAATTCAGCCTGTACAGTGGAAAGACAATCTGAGGATTAAATCCTTGGAAGCCTGCGACTTTAGTCGTGGGAGGCTTCACGTGTGGGCGATAGAACCAAGGGTTTATGAGAGTATTCCCGGTCGGAAAAAGCAGTTCCGGCGAAAAAACAAACTGAAGAAGGCGCTGTATGAAATGCCCAACGCTGCCAATGTAGACGTGTATGAGTGCATTATGGTTTGGCATGGGAATCTGCTGGTTCGGCGGATAGAAAACTACTGAAAAGAAATGGCAATTATAAAGGCTTTTCTTCAGTGCCCGATGGTCCGGATAGACCTGGAAAGTCTGAAAAGCGCCAACGATGCAGAATCCTATAATCCGTTTGCTGTGTAACATCGTACCAGAACGGGCTCAACGAATTGGATACGACTGCGTTTTACGATTGTCCGGATATAACAGGAATATGAGGATGATTCGAAATGAAACCATTTCGCGTTGTCGCGCTCGTATTGGCTTTAATTTTGGCTTTGGTGCTATGGGGTATATTCAATACGCGGACGTATGAGAAAGAGCTGGCTGAGGCAAAACAAGCCTATACTGAGGCCGCTAAAGAGCACAAAGAGCTCGTTTCACAGTTGGAGGAGCAGGATTAAAAAATCTACCAGCATAATTAAGCAAATAACGTATTCCTGACTTGTGATAGTATGAATTTGCTTTTGCTTGCAGTGGATGAAAAATCCAGTACGGCTATGGGGAATAGAGATATGGAATGAAAAACGTAGGAAATCGCCGCGGAAGAAAAAGAAGCTAAACATGGATTAAGTCATCTGGCATTGAATCTCATGGAACAACGAGATTCAGACAATCGACCAGAGGACGATCTGGAGGATGAAGCCATCGCCTATTCCGAACAAATGACAGAAGATAAGATGGCCGGATTTGCTGACTTTCCGATTCAACGACATACCCCTCTCCGGGTATTAGTGTCCGGCGGGGTTTTTGAATATGAGGCATTTTTACCACACTCCAAAAGGGCCTGCATCAGGAAAGGGTGGGCAGATTAAGCTATAACAGCGGTCCTCGTTATATTTAACTAATGTTCGAAAAATCGACTAAAAACTACAGTGGATTAGAGCAGGCAAAAACAGCAGAAAAATCGCTGGTAAGGATGAGGCCCCCGGTTCGAATCCGGGGATCAGCTACAGTAGAAAAACCCTGCTATTGTTAGAAGATAGCGGTTTTTTTCTTTTGCTGGCTGCGGCAATATACGCCGAGAGTGGCCCCGTTTCATCATGGAAGATGCCTTTCTTTAAGGATGGAGATGTGCTATACTAATTGGGCGACGGGATTATGGTCGGAATAGCGGTGTAATTTCTAGAAAGGGGATATGAATGGATGAAGGAAAAAGCAAAAGAGCAGAAAGTACTGTCTGAGGCAGAACAGAAAAGATTGGAGCGATTAGAGCAGATTACGGAGGAAATGCAGAAGCAGGGTTATACGCGCCATGATCTTAGAATCCGTATGAATGATGCCTTCCGGTTTTCTATAGGACTGCTGGTCGTATTGTTGGCGGTGGGGTACGGACTGTACTGTTTTGTACACAGCAGTTTGAACTTTACCAGCTTAAATGGCCTGCTTGTCGTCATCATAATGCTGGCGCTTATCGTGATTCACGAGTTGATTCACGGTGTATGCTGGAGCATCTTTACTCCGCATCATTTCAAAGACGTCGCATTCGGCATCTTGAAGTCGTCCATGACGCCTTACTGTACATGCCAGGTTCTGATGAAGAAGCAGACATACATATTTGGAGCTGTTATGCCGCTTCTTGTCCTCGGCGTCATTCCAATGCTTGTGGGGATTGCAATTGGGAATCTGAATGTATTAACCATTGGGATTCTGATGGCTGATGCTGCGGCAGGTGATATATTAATCATCCACAGGGTTATGGGATACAAGAGCGACGCAAGGGAGCAATTGTATATGGATTATCCGACTGAAGCAGGCTGCGTCGTGTTCGAAAGATAACCGCCTGTCTTCCGACAGAGCGGACTTGGAACAGGAGAGAAAGAATGGAATCGATTTGTATCGCGGTACTCGGCGCTGGAACCTGGGGTATGGCTCTTGCGCGCATGCTTTCTGTCAATGGACATGAGGTGACCGTCTGGAGTGCCCTGCCGCATGAGATAGAGCAGTATGCCCGGGATCGGGTACATCCAAATCTGCCGGGCATGACGATCCCGCAGGAAATCGTCTTTACGGGAGACATCCAGGAGGCGTGCCAGGGCAAGAAGATTGTGCTGTTCGCCGTGCCCTCTGTTTATGTGCGGAGCACAGCGAAGCTGGCTGCGTCTTTTGTTACGAAGGAACAGATTCTGGTGGACGTGGCGAAAGGACTGGAGCCGGATACGCTCATGACCATGTCTCAGGTGATTGAAGACGAGCTTGTCCGCGCTGGAACGCCGGATGTGCCTGTGGTGGCACTTTCTGGTCCGACCCACGCAGAAGAGGTTGCTCTCGATTTGCCGACGACTATCGTCGCTGCCAGCCGGTACTCTGAAGCTGCGGCTTTTGTGCAGCAGGTATTCACGAACCGGGCAATGCGTGTATATACCAACGGAGACGTCCTGGGCGTGGAGCTCTGCGGAGCGCTAAAGAACATCATTGCGCTTGCTGCCGGCATTTCTGCGGGACTTGGATTTGGCGACAACGCGAAGGCAGCGCTGATTACTCGAGGCCTTTCAGAAATCCATCGACTTGGACTCTGCCTTGGCTGCAGGGAAGAGACCTTTTCTGGCCTTGCCGGAGTGGGGGATCTCATTGTGACGGCGACCAGTCGTCACAGCCGCAACAATCGGGCCGGTTTCTTGATCGGGAGCGGGAAAAGCGCGGAGGAAGCAAAGCGGGAAGTGGGCATGGTGGTCGAAGGAATCAACGCTATTCCGGCGGCGATCGCCCTTTCAAAGCGTTGCGGCGTTGAGATGCCAATCACGTTTGCGGTAAGCCGGATCGTCGCGGGAAGGCAGAGCCCCCGTGAGGCTGTGGAGGAACTCATGGGCCGCCGGAAACGAGACGAGAACGACCGGGAAGGCTACGGGCTCACGAGCGAGGCTGTGCTGCTGGGGAACGAGGCTGCATCCATGGCCGAATCTGTGAGGACCATCGGAGCTTGACAGTCAGGACCTTCGTTTGTAGAATAGGTCGAAAACCGGCGGCGGAACGGTTTTGTTTTTGCTGAAAGGGGAAGCGCAATGCCTGTTGTATCCGTCATCGTGCCTGTTTACAATGCGGAGGATAAGATTTCCCGTTGCGTAAGCAGCATCCTGACGCAGGATTATAAAGATTTTGAGCTGCTCCTCGTGGACGACGGGAGCAGCGATGGCACTGCCGCAATTCTGGACGCGTACGCGCAGTCGGATTCCCGGATCCGCGTCCTTCATAAGGAAAACAGCGGCGTATCCGATACGCGGAACCGGGCGCTGGAAATGGCGGTCGGGAAATACATTCAGTTTGCGGACGCGGACGATTGGCTGGTTCCAGAGGCCACCGGAATGATGGTGCGGGCGGCGGAGGAAAGCGGAGCCGGCATGGTGATCTCCGATTTCTACCGGGTGGTGGGAAACCGGATCAGCCATAAGGGATCCATCGATGAGGAAGGCCTGATCACGAGGCTGCAGTTCGCGGAATACATGGAGCGCAGTCCGGCGGATTATTATTACGGCGTGCTGTGGAATAAGCTGTTCCGCCGGGAGACGATCGAGACCCATCGCATTCGTATGGATGAAAACCTGCGCTGGTGCGAAGATTTCATCTTCAATATGGAATACATTCTCCATATCGAATCGGTATACGTTCTGCGGATGCCGCTGTACTATTATGTAAAGACGGAAGGAAGCCTGATTTCAAAGAGCATGAATGTGCCTGACCTGGTGCGTACGAAGCTTTCCGTCATCGAATACTACACGGGCTTTTACAAAAGCATTTACAATTCCGCGGATTATGCGGCGAAACGCCCGGCGATTTACGGGTATCTTCTCGACTTTGCGCATGACGATGGCGCGATGCCCGGCCTGGCCAGGACGAAGAAGCTGGGGACGGAACGCACGCTCGCTGCGCAGGACGTCCTCATCCGGGATATGTGGTCGCAGCACTACTACGAGACGCGCCTGTTTGAACGGCATCTGCGCGGCGTCGCGCTGCAGACTGATCTGGAGGTACGCGAACTGCGGATTCTTCTCTATCTGCAGCACTTTGGCGTGATCGAGGATATTCGCGAACTGGCGGAATCCGTTGGCGCGACACAGATTGGACTGGTTGCGACCTTGGAGCGTATGGCGCTGCGCAAGCTCGTCATCATGGACGTTGCGCATCCGGGAAGCGCCCGCCTCGGAGAACAGGCGGATCGTGTCCTCAAGTTGCTGGAAGACGCCACGGTGGGTGTCAGTGCGGTCTGCTGTGAGGGAATGACAGAAGAAGAGGCGGCAGAATTCCGCCGCCTCTTGGCTCATGCCGAAGAGAATATGCGCACGCGCTTAGGACTGTAAACCGATTTATTTTTCGAGCCCCAGGACAATGGAGGAAACGGTCATCGTTTCCGGGTCGATCGTATAGCGGCAAAAAACGTGCTCGTAGCGCAGATAATCATCTGCGGTTCCTTCCGGATAGGAATTTACGGGGGCGAGCAGCGTGACGATGAGGGATCGCCCGTCGTCGTCGGTTAGAAGGCCACGGGGTGGAAGTGCGGTCATGATGCCGTTCCGGTTCCGAAAGAAGGCGGCGCAATAGAGAATCTGCCCATCCGTTGGCTGTTCGCCTGTGTAATCGGTCGGATACGACAGGAGAATCTTATCCATGGGATCCCCGACGCTGATGCCTCGCGGACCGTCACTGACGCGCAGCGTCCCATCCCGGCGGAGGTTTGAAAGCTGCTCTGCCGTCAGGTCGGAGACTCCAAAGGGGGCATCCGCGCGGATAGAGGCTGCATTGCCCGGAAGGGCTGCGATATCCGCATCTTTCCCGGTACTCCGGGTCAGAAAGGGACGAAAGAAGACAAAAACTGCAGCCGCGAGTAGAAGCAGGACCGCAGGAATAAGCCATCGTACAGCTTTATTCTGAAATATCATTGACAGCCTCCGAATACAGCAATTCTGCCGTTATTATACCACACGGAGTGCGAGGCGCAAGCAGGTTTAAGACATAAATCCAGTGAGGACGGTTAAACATGATCAGCATCCGTTTGCCGGAGAATCCGGAAAAAGCCCTGGTCTTCTGGGCCGTGGTGGGCGTCTTGGTTCTCATTTTGCTAATCCTCCTATTCGTACTGCTTTCCCGGAAGCGGAAGGAAGCGGGCAGAAAACAACGGGAGGAGCTGGAACGATCTCTGAAAGACGCGCTGGCCGAAGCGGCTCAGGAACAAGAGCGGAAAAGCGAGGAAAGCCGACGGGAAATGGATGAATCCCTGCGCCGTGTGGATGAATCCGTCCGCCAGATGATGGAGGACAGCCGCCGAGCGCAGCAGGCGCAGCTGGACGCAATGAATGGCCAGCTGCGTGCGCAGCAGATGGAGCGGCAGGAGGAAAACGCCGCACTTTCGGAGCGCATGGAGGAGCGCATGCGCGGATTCGGGGAAGCGCTGGAGGAATCAGACCGGCGCCGCACTGAGCAGTCGGAGCAGGAAGCGAAAGAGCGCAGGGAAGCGGAGGAGCGTATCGCCGGCAGCCTGGCTGCGGTGGAAAGCGGGCAGCAGGAGATGGCAAGGCACATGGAGGCCATGATTGAGGAACGCCTGCATACCATTATGGAACGCAGACTGGATGCTTCCACATCCTCCCTGGGCGGCAGGCTGGATGAGATCGCGGAAGGAGTGGAGGCCATCCGCGGAATTGCTGCCGCAGGCTCCCGTGAGCTTGCCGCCGGAAGAAATCTGACCGGCGTATACGGGACTGCGGAACTAGGCGCGCTGCTTGCCGATATGCTGGCTCCTCAGCAGTTCGAGGCGAATGCGGCTGTGACGCCGGGCGGTGCACCTGTTGCCGACTATGTGGTTGTTATGCCAGGAGCCGGGGATCGGGAATCCGCCCTTCTGCCGATCGACGCAAGCCTGCCCATGCGGGAATACGAAGAACTCTGCCTTCTTATGGAATCCGGGACGCGGGAAGAGATTTCCGGCGCGCGGAATCTCTTGGGGGCAGCGGTAAGGATGCACGCGAGGCGCGTCTCCGAAAAACTGATCGCGCCGCCGTATACGACGGATTATGCGATTCTTTTCCTTCCCAATGAAGGACTGTACGCAGAGGTAATTCGCATTCCCGGGCTGGCGGACAGGATCCGTCAGGAATGCCGCATGGTTCCCGCGGGACCCACCACGTTTGCGGCGCTGCTGTCCTCGCTACAGCTGGGGTTCCATTCTCTGGCGATCGCGCAGCAGACGGAACGGATCGAGCTCCTGCTGCGCGCCGTAAGGACAGGGATGAACGAATATGCTACGGCGCTTGGGCGCACGCAGAGCCGGCTGCAGCAGGCAGCCCAGGAAATCGAAAACGCGCAGCGCCACGGCAACGAGATCCGCAATCAGCTCTCCGGGTTAGAATCCCTGGGCGCGGAGGAGTCCCGCAAAGTGTTGGGTGCCCCGCCGCCAGAAGACGACGAGGACGAGTGGGACTGACGAATCATGCAAAAAAACCCCGGAGAACCACTCTCCGGGGTTTACTCGATCTATTCAGGCGGTCATGACATAACCGTCTTCGCTTTTGCGCCATTTTGGAATTCGTCCCTGGCTCGCGGCGCCGACGGCGGCGTGCAGCATGCAGATGCCACAGTCGATAGAAGCATATTTTTTCACCAGAAGCGCGTTGTTCGCGACGGTCAGGCTGGCGGAGTCGACTGTGAGTTTCCAAGGCTGCAGATTCATGGCGGAGGGCGCAAGCCGGGCATCCTGCACGGCTGCGGTCTGCCAGGCGCCGAGTGCGGAGAGCTGCTTCTCCGAAAGCCCGCAGACTTTTTCAATGGGCTTGCGCTTCGGCGCGAAGGGCGGGAGGCTGCACTGCCCGATGGCGATCACGCAGTGGATTGCTTCGCTGCTGTCGAGGTTTACGTTGCGGCTTACGATGTCAGGGATAAAGCCAGCACCGAGCCAGCAGGTGCCGAGCCCCATGCTTGTTGCTTCCAGCACAAGCGCTTCGCCCATGTAGCCTTCGTATTCCTGCGGTGTGCCCTCTTTCGCGACGATGACAGCGTATACATCCGTCCCCTTGATCGCACTGCGCAGACCGGGTCCCTGAAAGAGACGAATGGTCACGCCCTGCCAGGAAAGCTTCCTGCGGAGTTCTCCCAGGCGGGAAAGCTGATCTTCGCTGGGTGCGCCGGTATAGCTTCGTACGGAACTGCGCATTGAAACGGCGTCATGCCATTCTTTCCGCAGATTGATTTCGAGCATGTGATCCCTCCATTTTTGGCCGGTCTGGCAACGATTCTTATGGTACTTTAACACCGGAGAAGGGAGAATGTCAATTCTCCCGCAATAATTTTGAAAAACCAGGCGCTTTTCTTTTGATGCGTTTCATGCTATACTGAATAGATAAGGAGATGATCGAACGTGCAAAGCATGACCGGATACGGGCGGGGGCGCGCGGAAAGGGATGGCCGTGAAATTGCGGTCGAACTGAAGAGCGTGAATCATCGCTTTCTGGATTTGTCCTTCCGTATACCCAGAAACCTGGGCTTCCTGGAGGAAACGGCGAGAAAGCTGCTTGGAGAACGCCTCGCTCGCGGCCATGTGGATGTTTTCGTAAACTATCAGAACCGCCGTGAGGACGCGTCGGTCCTTCGTATCGATACCGCGAAGGCAGCGGCACTGTATGAGGCCGGAAAAGAACTCGGGACAGCGCTTTCGCTGCCGCAGAGTCTCTCCGTCTCAGATCTTCTCCGGTTCCCGGACGTGGTTACCTCCGCGGAAAACGAGGAGGACGCAGACGCCGTCCGCGCCCTGTTCGAAGAGGCGCTGTCCCAGGCGCTTACGGAGCTCGTTGCCATGCGCAGGGTGGAAGGCGGGAATCTCAGGCGGGATCTGCTCTCCAAGGCGCAGGCCATCGACACGCTGCGGCAGGAAATCGCTGAGCTCGCGCCGCAGGTGGTTTTGCAGTACCGGGAAAAGCTGCATGAGCGGCTGACGGATCTGCTGCAGGGTAAGCTGGACGAGGCGCGCTTCACGACGGAGGTTGCGATCTTTGCGGACAGGGCTTCCATCGACGAGGAGCTGGTGCGCCTTGTAAGCCATCTGAAACAGATCCGCGATCTTGCAGAGGAAGACGCACCTGTGGGCCGGAGGCTTGATTTCCTGGTACAGGAATTGAACCGGGAGTTCAACACCATCGGCTCCAAGGCAATGGACGCAGAGATTGCAAGACGGGTGGTTGCGGGAAAGAACGAAATCGAAAAGATGCGTGAACAGGTCCAAAACGTCGAATGACCGGCAGGAGAACGCAATGAAAATCCGAATGATCCACATCGGGTACGGAAGCTACGTTTCCGGACAGAGGGTGGTGTCCGTGGTGAATCCAGAATCGGCGCCGGTCAAGCGCATGATTCAGGAAGCAAAGGAAGAGCGCAGACTGGTGGATGCTACATTTGGCAAGAAGACCCGCTCGGTCATGATTACGGACAGCGACCACCTGATTCTCTCCGCCTTAACGACGGAAGAAATCTGTCATCTGTTCCACACGGAGGACGACGGACAAGCGGAGGAGGACGAAGATGCTTAAGGGAACGCTGTTCATCCTCTCAGGGCCTTCCGGGGTCGGAAAAGGAACGTTGAAGGAAAGGCTCCTTTCCGAGTTTTGCAAACATCTTGCCTTTTCTGTCTCCGCTACGACGCGGAAGGCGCGCGAGGGCGAGGCAGACGGACGGGAGTATTTCTTTGTCGACCGGCAGGAATTTGAGAGAAGAATCCGGGAGGGTGGCTTTCTAGAGTACGCCGAATATGCCGGGAATCTCTATGGCACACCGCGTGCCTTCGTGGAAAGGCTTCTGTCCGAGGGAAAGGATGTCATCCTGGAGATCGAGGTCAAAGGCGCGCGTCAGATCATGCGGGCAATGCCGGAGAATGTCTCTATTTTCGTCCTCCCGCCCAGCGATGAAATCCTGGCGGAACGGCTTCGCGGCCGTGGTACGGAGGATGAGGCGACCGTCCAGAGGCGCCTGTCGCAATCCCGGGCGGAAATTGAAAGCGCAGGAGAATACGATTACCGTATCGTAAACGGTGATCGTGATAAAGCATACGAAGAATTAAAAGAAATCTATTTGAAGCACGCGGGCTTCATGCGCCGCGGAGAACAGGAGGAAACACCATGTCAATGACGGATCCGACCATTCTGCAGCTCCTTGAAAAGGCCGATTGCAGATATACCCTGGTCATTGAGGTCAGCAAGCGGGCACGCCAGCTGGTCGATAAGATGCCACCCCTCATCGACGTGAAGGACCGGGAGAATATGCCCATTTCCATCGCCGTCGACGAGGTGAACCGGGGCCTTATTTACTACGAGCGGCCGGCGGAAAGCGATGCATACTGAGAGGAAAGCCGGGGATAAGCCCTGCGTGGTGCTGGGCGTAACCGGCGGCATAGCGGCGTATAAAGCGTGTGAGATCCTGCGGATTCTACAAAAAAACGGATGCGATGTATTCGTTGTCATGACGAAGAACGCATGCCGTTTTCTCACGCCGTTGACCTTTGAAACGCTCTCCGGCCATCCCGTGGCGGCGGACACCTTTGAACGGCCTGCGACTTGGGAGGTCGAGCATGTGGCGCTCGCAAAGCGCGCGGATATCTTCCTCATTGCACCCGCCACCGCCAACGTTCTCGCAAAGATGGCGGCGGGGATCGCGGACGATATGCTGACCACCACCGTCCTGGCTACGGAGGCTCCGATTCTGGTCGCGCCCGCGATGAACACGGGGATGTATAAAAACGCGGCGACGCAGGACAACTGCGTGCTCCTTAAAAAGCGCGGCGTGCATTTCGTCGCCCCGGTGTCCGGGCATCTTGCCTGCGGGGACGAGGGAGAAGGAAAGCTGGCCAGTCCTGAAGCCATCGCAAAAGAGGCGCTTCAGATTCTGGGACAAAAGCGGGACCTGGCCGGGCTGCGTGTCGCGGTGACGGCGGGGCCGACCCGGGAAAAAATCGACCCGGTGCGCTATCTGTCCAACCGTTCCTCCGGAAGGATGGGCTATGCGCTGGCCGCCCGTGCCATGGCGCGGGGGGCGGACGTCACGCTGCTGACGGGGCCGGTTTCCCTGACGCCGCCGGCGGGAGTTTCCGTTCTTTCTTTTGGAACGACGAAGGAGCTTCTGGAGAAGCTGCTCTCCGTTGCGGACCGGCAGGACGTGATCATTCAGGCTGCCGCGCCGGGGGACTTCTGCCTTGCGGAACCCTTCACCCAGAAGATCAAGAAAAAGAAGGGCGAAGGGGAACTTGTCCTTCGTCTGACCGAGAATCCGGACGTCGCCGCGGCGGTCGGCTCCCGGAAACGTGAGGGACAGATTCTCGTGGGCTTTGCCGCGGAAACGGAGCATGTCTCCGGCAATGCGCGGGAGAAGCTGAAAAAGAAGAACCTGGATCTCATCGTGGCCAACGACGTGACTCAGCCCGGCGCAGGTTTCGATGTGGAGACGAACATCGTGACCCTCATCACGGAAGAGGGAGAGGCGGCTTTGCCCCTGCTTTCCAAGGACGAGGTGGCGGACCGGATCCTGGATCGCGTACTGACGCTGCGGGAAAAGGGAAAAAACCCGGCTAAAGCGTGACGAAGCCTTTGCGGCATCTTGACATTTAAGATGCGCTTCTTTATAATGCCATGGCATCATGCCGTATTATCGGTTGAAAGGAAGAAACACATATGAAAAGACTTGTTTTGCTTCTGATGCTGCTTGTCGCGGTGTTTGCGCTCTCCGGCTGCAATCTGATCGGCCATGA
>JAIKWN010000157.1 GCA_024684665.1 Clostridiales bacterium
GAACAGACTGGATGAGATGTTCGATCAATGGATCGACAAGCTTTGCGAAGGCGTCCCGGCGATCTTCAGAAAGCTGTACCTGAAGGTCGGCCGCACACATCTCGGTTGGCATATTCTTCTGTTCTTCAATTCGCTCGGCAGGAAGATGGGGGATATTCTGAAAATCTTCAGCTCGGATGAAGAGATGAATCGCTTTTTGTCCGAATTCCCCGCGCGCTTTATACCGACCGTCAGTCTGATTGCCGGAAATCGTGATCAGGAGCACGACTTCCATCTGTCTGCGCGGGGCACGCGCTTTCGGATGCTGCTTGCGCTTTTGATCCTTTCGGCGTTCGGCGTAGCCTTCTCATCCGGCCCGGACATGGCGGTATGCGCACTTTCACTGGCGCTCAGCTTTCTCGGCAGTGCAGTTTCCCTGCCATATCGCCCCATTTCCGGGAACCTCCGGCAGATTTTCGTGGAGGGCAGGATTCTGTACGCAGCGTCTTTCACGGTGCTGCTCGGTCACTGGTTCAGGCAGTATCTGCGCAACGGAATCGCGAGCAATATCTTCCTGCAAAGCGCCATGCTCATCGCCCTGATCCTGCACTTTTCCGTTTTCCTCGCTGTGATCGCGTTCAACCGGCGGCAGCATCTGTTCCTGAGACTCCTGGATGGGCTGACGGGCATTCTTCCTGCGCTTGCCGCGGCAGCCGCTACGTCGCTGCTGCCGCAGGCAATAAGCGGTGAGGGCGCAGCCGCGGCGCTTGCCTGCGCGCTGGCCGCATGGATGCTCTTCGCTTCCGACCGAATCGAGTCTTTGGAGGTGCTGGGCGGGATTACCGTCCATTTTGGCCAGATCATTACGGGAGCGCTGACCGGTGCGGGGTATTTTCTTTTGCTCGTTTCCGCCTGGCAGGTCGTATAGTCATAATGGCAGTTTGAACAGAAAGGATCAGCATGAAAACAAACGGTACGGAACGCATCCGGAATTTTTGTATTATCGCGCATATCGACCACGGAAAATCCACGCTTGCGGACCGCATCCTGGAAGTGACCGGCGTCTATGAAAAGCGGGAGATGGTGGACCAGATCCTGGATTCCATGGAACTCGAAAGGGAGCGGGGCATTACCATCAAGAGCAAGGCCGTCAGCATGGATTACACGGCGCAGGACGGGAAGACGTATACGCTCAATCTGATCGATACGCCGGGTCATGTCGATTTTACGTACGAAGTATCCCGCGCGCTCGCCGCCTGCGAGGGTGCGGTTCTGGTAGTGGACGCGACGCAGGGCGTGGAAGCGCAGACGCTGGCAAACGTATATATGGCGATGGAGCACGATCTTGAAATCGTGCCGATCATCAACAAAATCGACCTGCCGAGCGCGAGGCCTGAGGAAGTGGCGGCTGAAATCGAAACCGTCATCGGCCTGGATGCGTCCGAGGCACCGCTGGTCAGCGCGAAGCAGGGAATCGGCGTTACGGACGTGCTGGAGCAGATCGTAAACCGCATCCCGGCGCCGACGGGAGATGAGAACAAACCCCTGCGCGCCCTGATTTTCGATTCGTTCTACGACAATTACAAGGGCGCGATCTGTTATGTCCGGGTGATGGAAGGCAGCATCCGGCCGGGTATGTCGATCCGCATGATGAATACCGGCGCCCGGTTCGACGTCGTCGAGGTGGGCGTGAGGAGCCCGGGTTACGTCGCGAAGGAATGCCTGTCCGCGGGGGAAGTCGGGTATATTTCCGCATCTATCAAGGATCTGCACGACACGCGTGTCGGCGATACGATCACGGACGACGCGAATCCCGCCGCGCAGGCGCTTCCGGGTTACCGGCAGGTGACTCCCATGGTATACTGCGGCATCTATCCCCTTGACGGCGCGGACTACGAAAACCTGAAGGACGCTCTTGAAAAGCTGCGGCTCAACGACGCTTCTCTGACATACGAGCCGGAAACGAGTCAGGCGCTGGGCTACGGATTCCGATGCGGATTCCTGGGGCTTCTGCATATGGAGGTCATTCAGCAGCGCCTCGAACGGGAATTCGATCTTGACCTCATCACGACAGCGCCCAGCGTCATCTACCGCGTGCACCGCACGGACGGAACGGTCCTGGACGTGGACAATCCCTCCAACCTCCCGCCCGTCGGCAGCATTGAGTACATGGAAGAGCCCTTTGTTAAGGTGTCTCTGTATTCCCCGCAGGAATATGTCGGGGCGCTGATGGAGGTCTGCCAGAACAAACGGGGCGAATACAAGGACATGGTTTACGAGGGAAACCGGGTCTGTCTGCATTATGAGATGCCGCTCAACGAAATCATCTTTGATTTTTTCGATCAGGTAAAAAGCCGAAGCCGCGGGTATGCCAGCTATGATTACGAGTTTATCGGTCACCGTCAGAGCGATCTTGTGAAGCTGGATTTCCTTCTGAACGGTGAAATGTGCGACGCCCTGTCCATGATTGTTCATAAGGACCGGGCTTACCCCAGGGGCAGGTCCATTGCGGAGCGGCTGAAAGACGTGATTCCCCGCCAGCTGTTCGAGATTCCGATTCAGGCGGCAATCGGGGGAAAGGTGATCGCGCGGGAAACCGTCAAGGCAGTGCGCAAAGATGTTCTGGCCAAGTGCTATGGCGGCGACATTACGCGA
>JAIKWN010000254.1 GCA_024684665.1 Clostridiales bacterium
CACACGTTCATATCTATCGGTACGCGACGGAAGGCACCTTTGACAGCTACCTCTGGCAGACGGTAGAGAGCAAGCAGCGGTTCATCTCCCAGGTCATGACCAGCAAAAGCCCCGTGCGCTCCTGTGAGGACATCGATGAAGCCGCGCTATCCTACGCGGAAATCAAGGCACTCTGCGCCGGTGATCCTGACATCAAGGAAAAGATGGATCTGGATGTGGATGTGGCGCGCCTCCGCCTGATGAAGGCGGATCATCAGAGCCAGCAGTACCGGCTGGAAGACCGGCTGCTCAGATTCTTCCCGCAGGAGATTGAGTGGCATAACGGCTTCCTTCGCGGATATCAGCAGGACCTGGCCACTGTGGCTGCGCATCCGCTGCCGGAGAAGGATTTCGTCGGCATGACCGTTGGCGGGGTAACCTATACCGAAGCCAAGGATGCCGGCGAGGCCGTCCTGGCTGCCTGCAAGACGGTGAAGGCTGACAAGGATCTGCCGCTTGGCGATTACCGGGGATTCTCCATGACCCTGATGTACAATCCCTTCTCCAATCAGTATCTGCTGACCCTGAAAGGCGCTATGTCCCATCAGGTGGAGCTGGGCAGCGATCCCCGCGGTGTGATCACCCGGCTGGATAACGCGCTGGCCTACATTCCCAAACGGATCGAGATGGTACAGAACAAACTGGCTGATCTGAATCAGCAGATGAGCACAGCCAGGGCGGAACTGGGTAAACCCTTCCCGCAAGAAGCGGAGCTTCGGACAAAGAGCGCGCGCCTGGCGGAGCTGGACGCAAAGCTGAGCCTGGACAGGCCAGCAATGCAGCACGAAAAGAAGATAGCTGAAACGGAACGATGAAACACTCTCGGGTTTGTTTGCACTGGGAGCGGAATCAGTTGCGAAAAAGGAGATTATGCCGCCTTGACCGTATTCGTTTGATCTGCTAAACTACAGGCAACTGAATATCGGTCATCGGAGGACAGTACGCCGTAGCGTAGGGGATCGTAAAGCGAAAGCTTTGCAGGCCGCCTGTTGGATAAGATGCCGGGTGAGCTCGGAACAATTGGCTTCAGCCTTTTGTTGCCGAGCATTTCTTTCTGAAGGAGGGCCTGAACATGGCAAAGATCACCCTGACGCTTCTCACCGATGATGACCGGGAGCAGTTTATTCTCGACAACCAGCGCGCTTTCAAGTATGGCGCGATGGAGGAATTCGGGCTGCGTGACGACCATTACGAAGAGGATGGCGAAATCATCTCCCGGGAAACGATTCAGCGCTGCATTCATGACGGTGTCGCCTACCGCATCCGCGAGGACGGGAGGATCGTTGGCGGCCTCGTGCTGCAGATCAACAAAGAAACGCAGCACAATCATCTGGATCTGTTGTTTGTCTGCCCCGAAGTGCACAGCAAGGGAATTGGATTCGCTGCCTGGAAAGAAGTCGAACGTCTGTATCCGGATACAAAGGTCTGGGAAACCTGCACGCCGTACTTTGAAACACGGAACATCCATTTTTACGTCAACAAATGCGGCTTCCACATTGTCGAGTTCTTCAACAGCAGGCATCCAGATCCCCATGATCCGGAAACAGGCGAAGAAGAAACCTACGATGAAGGCGGCGGCATGTTCCGATTTGAAAAAATGATGTCGTGATGCGGATGATCGACCGCAGGGCTCTTTCGAAGGTTATTCATCATTGAGCGTCTCTTCGGAGGCGCTATTCTTATGCCTTTCTGGAGGTCGTATGAATCTGTTTGATGCCATCAAGGACAATGTCACCACCCGACAGGCCGCGGAGCGCTACGGCCTGCGGGTGGGACATAGCGGCATGTGCAAGTGCCCGTTTCACAACGACAGGAACCCCAGCATGAAGGTGGATAAGCGCTTTCACTGCTTCGGCTGTCAGGCGGATGGTGATGTGATCAACTTCACCAGCCGCCTTTTCAGTATTACTCCGAGGGAAGCCGCGCTCAGGCTTGCCGAGGACTTCGGCGTTCAGTACGACTCGCAGACGCAGGCATCGCCTGTCAGACGGAACAGTGAGATCAGCGAAGCTGAGATCTTCCGCCAC
>JAIKWN010000011.1 GCA_024684665.1 Clostridiales bacterium
GGCCTTGCATCCGGTTCCGCGGGCACGATCTGGCTGAGGATGCAGTAGTTCGTTCCCGCGACGACCTGCGTGGCCATCAGGGCGACGGGGATGTACTGCGCATGATCCAGGTCTTTCACGGCTTTGTCGAAGGCGGCCTGCGCTTCTTCCGGAAGGGCGCCGGGTTCGCTGTGCGTGATCGACCAGCCTCCGACGAGCGGTTCCGCAAGGGAGAGCGGGACGCAAAGCGCCAGGATGAGAACCAGAAGGACAGCGCATACAACGGCGTTTTTCATACTCTTTTCCTTTCTCTGTTCAGGATTCTTTCCTTGCAGTGGACCGGCCGCGAAAGCGCATGCACGGCTTACGAAGCCGATAAGAAGTGATGGTATCAGTTTTCTCGATCTTTCTGCCGGAAAACGCTCTTCAGAAACCGTCTGGCATCTTTGGTCCAGTTAGCGCTGTCAGGCAGGTTGAGACAGGGATTCACAGCGCCGGACGTTTCCGGCCGGCAGAGGGAAGACCCGTGGCTGCCATAAGGATATATGTGCATTTCGGTTAAAACGCCGTTTTTCCTGAGAGCGGATGCCAGCAAAAAGCTGTTTTCGACCGGCACCAGCTCGTCCTGCCAGGTATGCCAGAGGAAAGTCGGTGGCATTGCCGCAGTCACATGCTTTTCGAGGGAATAAGCGTCGTGGACGCTGACGTCCTCAGTTCCCGAAAGGTGAACCAGAGATTCGCGATGCGTATATTCGCCCGCGGTGATCACGGGGTAGGCAAGGATCAGCGCATTGGGGCGGATATGCTCCGGTAGAAGCGCGGCGTCTGCCCAGAGATCCGGGTTCTGCCAGTTTTCCGCCACGCTGCAGGCGCAGTGTGCGCCGGCAGAGAAGCCGAGAAGCGCGATCTGATCGGGATGGACGTGTAGTTCCTCTGCGTGCGTGCGCACCCACTGCACGGCGGCGGCCGTGTCCCATTGCGGCTTTGGCCACGTAAAGGGGGTGACCCGGTACCAGACCACAAACGCGTTGAATCCATGTGCCGCAAAATCCAGCGCCACCGGTTCCGACTCGCGATGGGAGAGAAAGCGATAAGCGCCCCCGGGGCATATGATGACAGCCGGGCGGCGGATTTCCGCGTCAATTTCTTCGCTGACTTCCGGGATATAGAGATCTACTGGCACGTCGTGCCCGTCCGGAAGCGGAATCAGAACTCGTTTTCCCAGTATAAGCGTCACCTCCACTTGCGCGATCCTTTTGGAACGGAGACAGACGCATCATAGCAAATGACGGTGGACAAATCAATTCCCTGACAGCGCAAAATGACGGAAGGATGGGGTCAGGGATACGGGCAGCTTATTTCTTCCCAAGAAGGTCTTTCACGACTTCCCCGGCGATGATCAACCCGACCACCGAAGGAACGAAAGCCGTCGAGCCCAGGATGTCCCGTCGGACGGTGCATTTGCGGGCCCCGGGCGGGCAGATGCAATGGCTGCGGCAGCTGATGGACGGGTCTTCCAGGGGACGGGTGGGCTGTTCGGTGGAATAAACCACTTTCAGATGCCGGATGCCGCGTTTCCTGCATTCCGTGCGCATGACCCGGGCCAGTGGGCAGACGGAGGTCTTGTAAATATCCGCAACGCGGAATGCGGTCGGATCTGTTTTGTTTCCTGCGCCCATGGAACAGATGATGGGTTTCCCCGCCGCGCGCGCCGCTTCCACGAGGGTCAGCTTTCCTTTCACGGTATCAATGGCGTCAACCACATAATCGTACACCGAAAAGTCGAATTGATCCTGCGTGTCCGGCATATAGAAGGTTTTATAGGTACGCACTGCACATTCCGGATTGATATCGCGGATGCGCTCCTGTGCGGCGTCCACTTTATATTGTCCTACTGTTTTGCGAGTGGCGTGCAGTTGCCGGTTTAGGTTGGTCAGACAGACCCGGTCGTCATCGATCAGGTCAAGCGCGCCGATTCCGCTGCGGACCAGCGCTTCCACTATATAACCGCCTACACCGCCGATCCCGAACACAGCCACCCGGCTGTGCTGCAGTTTTTCTATGCCTTCTTTGCCAAACAGCAACTGTGTGCGGGAGAACTGGTTCAGCATACAGGTAGGTTCCTCCTTCAGCCGTCCGGTCATACTCCGCAGGGGAAGTCTGCGAGGTTCTCGGGCTGTGGTTTAGCCTGATCGATCAGCTGGCCGAGGGTAACGCTTTCCAGATACTCCCGGACGACTTTTTCCAGCCCCTCCCACGCGGGAAGGGTGATGCAGAAACCGCAGCGGGCGCAGGTATTGATGGGCCGTTCCAGGCAGGCCACGGCATGCATGGAGCCTTCCGTCAGGCTGACGATGCGCCACAGCGTCACCTCTTCCGGGGGAACCGTCAGACGGTAGCCGCCGGTGTAGCCGCGGCGAACGCCCAGGATGCCAGCCTCTACCAGCGGCGCGGTGAAGGCTTCAATATATTTTTTGGAAATCTGCTGGCGTGTTGCCACGTCCTTCATGGGCACATAGCCACTGCCCTGATGCATGGCGATATCCGCCAGCATGCGGGTGACGTAGCGTCCCTTGGTGGAAATCAGCATAGGTCTGCCCCCTTCGTATCGATAATACATGATGTCTATTATAATGCTGTACAATGGAATTGTCAAAGATGGGCAACAGAGTCGGCCATGTTCTGGTGCTGCATTTTTCTGTCCGAATGGTTAATATGTGTTATCTTCTCGCTGTTTAACTGAATCTATGAGGGAGGAACACAATCATGTCCAATATCAGAGATTCCGCCAACTGGTCCTTTGAAACCAAGCAGCTTCACATCGGCCAGGAACAGGCTGATCCGGTGACCGATGCGCGCGCCGTTCCGATTTACGCAACGACCTCCTATGTGTTCCACAGCAGCGACCACGCTGCGGACCGCTTCGGGCTTCGGGATGCAGGCAACATCTATGGCCGCCTGACAAACCCGACGCAGGGTGTATTTGAATCCCGCATCGCCGCGCTGGAAAACGGCAGCGCTGCCCTTGCCGTGGCTTCGGGCGCCGCGGCGATCACCTACACCTTTCAGGCACTTGCCAAGGCTGGCGAACACATTGTTGCTTCCAAGACCATTTACGGCGGCACCTTCAACCTGCTGGCACATACGCTGCCCCTGAGCAGCGGCATCACCACTACCTTTGTCGATCCGGATATCGGGGGCAGCTTTGAAAACGCTATCCGGAAAAACACCAAGGCCATTTTCATCGAAACACTGGGTAATCCCAATTCCAATATCATCGACATTGAAGCGGTTGCCAGGGTCGCCCATGCTCACGGGGTCCCGCTCGTCGTGGACAGCACGTTCGCCACGCCGTATCTGGTGCGGCCGATCGAATACGGAGCCGATATCGTGGTCCACTCCGCCACCAAGTTCATCGGCGGACATGGCACGGCGATCGGCGGCGTGATCGTGGAAGGCGGCAAGTTCGACTGGAAGGCCAGCGGCAAGTATCCTTGGATCAGCGAGCCGAACCCAAGCTACCATGGAATTTCCTTCTATGACGCTGTTGGCCCAGCCGCCTTTGCCACCTATATTCGGGCCATCCTGCTGAGGGATACAGGTGCTACGTTGTCTCCCTTCCATGCGTTCCTCTTCCTGCAGGGCCTGGAAACCCTGTCCCTCCGTGTGGAACGCCATGTGGAGAACGCGCTGAAAATTATCGATTACCTTGCCAAGCACCCCCAAGTGGAAGCGGTGCATCATCCGGCGCTGCCTTCGGAACCCAGCCATGCGCTATATAAAAAGTACTTCCCGAACGGAGGCGGCAGCATCTTCACATTTGAAATCAAAGGCGACAGCGAGACTGCCAAGAAGTTCATCGACAACCTTGCGATTTTCTCCCTCCTCGCCAACGTGGCGGACGTAAAATCCCTGGTGATTCACCCGTATACCACGACCCACAGCCAGCTGACGGACGAGGAGCTGCTGGATCAGGGCATCAGGTCGAACACGATCCGGCTGTCCATTGGCACGGAGAACGTGAAAGACCTTATTGCTGCGCTTGACGCGGCATTCGAAGCGGTCAAATAATAAAACAGGACAGAAATGCAGGAACGGAACGGCAGCTCCACTCCTGCATTGTTTTATAAGGGTTATTTTGAGAGCAGTATAAAAGCAGAGCTGCCTGAACCGTCATGGTTCAGATAGCCCTGCTTTGATAATAGATTGATTTCAAATCGTTGACATCAGATGAATCAGAAAGCAACCTGATTAACCGTTATCGGATGATTCCAGCCTTCAGGTCATTCCCACTCGATCGTTCCGGTGGGCTTCGGCGTCAAGTCGTAGAGCACGCGGTTCACACCGGGGACTTCGCTCGTGATGCGGGCCGTGATCTTCTCAAGCAGCGGCCACGGAACCTCTTCCACCGTCGCGCGCATGGCGTCGCGGGTATTGACCGCACGCAGGACGACCGGCCAGTCGAAGGTGCGTTTGCCGTCCCGGATGCCAGTGGACTTGAAGTCCGGTACGATGGTGAAGTACTGCCAGACCTTGCCAGCGAGGCCCGCCTTCTCGAATTCTTCGCGAAGGATCGCATCTGATTCGCGGACGGCAGCGAGGCGATCTCGCGTGATCGCACCGACGCAGCGGACGCCGAGGCCGGGGCCGGGGAAGGGCTGCCGATTGACCATGGACTCCGGCAGGCCGAGCGCGCGGCCGACGACGCGGACTTCGTCTTTAAAGAGGAGTTTAACGGGCTCCACCAGCTCGAAATGCACATCCTCCGGGAGGCCGCCCACATTGTGGTGCGCCTTGATGCCGTCGCTCTCCAGGATATCGGGATAGATGGTTCCCTGCGCGAGGAAGGAGATGCCGGAGAGTTTCGCGGATTCCTCCTCGAAAACGCGAATGAATTCGCCGCCGATGATCTTGCGTTTCGTCTCCGGATCGGAAACGCCGGCCAGTTTATCGAGGAAGCGATCCGTTGCGTCCACATAGATAAGGTTTGCGCCCAGCTGCTTCTCGAATACCTCGATAACCTGCTCGCTTTCGCCCTTGCGCATGAGGCCGTGGTTCACGTGGATGCAGGTCAACTGCTTCCCGACTGCGCGGATGAGCAGTGCCGCGACGACGGAGGAATCCACGCCGCCGGACAATGCCAGAAGCACTTTGCCATTTCCGATCTGCTCCCGCAGGGCGTTCACCTGTTCCGCGATAAACGCCTCGGCCTGTTCAGGGGTCTCGATGCGCGCCATATCCTCCGGGCGCACGTTGGTCTTCCAGTCCATAAAAGGTCCCTCCTGTCCCTCGGCTTGGGGTTCCCTGTTTCCAAACAACGCGCGCATTCTATCACGATCGCAGGCGCATTGCAAGTGGAATGTATGTCTCATTTTCTCTTGCCAGCACAGCAATCTCTGACGTACAATAAGGGAAATCCATTGGGGAGGAAATCGTTATGAAAATCACCGATCTACGCATGGGACGCATCTCAGTCCCCCTGCGTGTCCCCTTCAAGACGGCGCTGCGCCGGGTGGACAGCGTTGAAGATACTGTCATCGAACTCGTCACCGACGAAGGGATTTCCGGTTTCGGCGAGGCCCCGCCGACCGCCGTCATCACCGGCGACACCCGCGGGGCGATCGAGGGCGCGATCAACGAGGTCCTGCGCCCGCTGCTCATCGGGCGGGATCCCCTCGCGAGGGAAGAAAACTGCGCCCTCGTGCAGAGGGCGCTGGTTCACAACGGGAGCGCGAAGGCCGCCTGCGACATGGCCCTGTGGGACCTGCACGGCAAGGCGCTGGGGCTGCCGGTCTACCGCATGCTGGGCGGTAACGCGAAAACGATCGAGACCGACCTGACCATCAGCGTCAATCCCCCGGAGGAGATGGCGCGGGACGCGAGAGACGCGGTCGCAAGGGGATATGACACGCTTAAGATCAAGGTGGGCGCCGATCCCTCGCTGGACGTCGCGCGGCTCTCCGCCGTCCGCGCCGCCGTGGGGCCGGGAATCCGCCGGCGCATCGAGGCAACCCAGGCCTGGAAACCCCGCCAGGCCGTCCGCATCTTAATCGAGATGCAGGCGAAGGGGCTGGATCTGGAGCTCGTGGAGCAGCCGGTCCCCGCGGGGGATCTGGAAGGGCTCGCCTACGTGACCGCGAACAGCGACGTGCCCGTCCTAGCGGACGAGAGCGTCTTTTCGCCGGCGGACGCCCTGAAGATCCTGCAGCTTCGCGCCGCCGACCTCATCAACATCAAGCTGATGAAGTGCGGCGGCCTCACGAACGCGCTGCG
>JAIKWN010000044.1 GCA_024684665.1 Clostridiales bacterium
GGTCATCCGCGGCGGCATCCAGTCGGTGGACCGCGGGCAGACGGAGGCGGGACTTTCCCTTGGGCTGACCAGCCTTATGACGATGTATATGATCGTCCTGCCCCAGGCCGTGAAGAACATCCTGCCAGCCCTGTGCAATGAGGGCATCGCGGTGCTGAAGGAAAGCTCCATTGTGGGCCTCATTGCGGTGGTGGACCTGACCCGCGCATCCGACCTGGTGCGCAGCCGGACGCTTTCGCCTTATTTTCCACTCATTTCCGTCGCTATTGTATATTATTTCCTCGTGGCCGGTCTGTCTGCGCTGGTTTCCCGCCTGGAGAAGCGCCTCCGGCACAACGAACGCTGATCCCCCGCAAACTGCAGAAGGAGCGAGTTTATGTTCTCCCATGTCATCGTGAAGACCCCCTGTAAAAACGTCCTTTCCGGAATCACTTCCGCGCCGGAACTCGGAAAACCGGATTACGCGCTGGCGCTTCAGGAGCATGCAGCCTACATTGAGGCACTAAAGAAATGCGGCGTGGATGTAACCGTCCTGCCGGCGGACGAGAACTTCCCCGATTCCTGCTTCGTGGAGGACGTGGCGGTACTCACCCGCCAATGCGCCATCGTAACCAATCCCGGCGCGGCAAGCCGGAACGGCGAGACGGCGGCCATCGTGCCAGTGCTGAAGAAGTTTTATCCGGAGGAGCATATTCACAGGATCAATGCCCCAGGAACTTTGGAGGGCGGCGACGTCATGATGGTGGGGGATACCTTCTATGTGGGAGAATCCGCGCGGACGAACAAAGAGGGAATCCGTCAGTTCGGAGAGATCCTCGGGAAATACGGCTTCTCCTGCGTGAGCGTCCCGCTCGAGCACGTTCTTCATCTCAAGACGGGCGTCAACTATCTGGAAAACGGAAATATGCTGGTTTCCGGCGAGTTCTGCGACAAGGAATGCTTCGCGGGATACAAGAAGACCAGGATCCCGGAAGAGGAAGCCTACGCGGCCAACTGCATCTGGGTCAACGGAACGGTGATCGTTCCGGAGGGGTATCCGGCCGTTCTGGCCGCGGTGCAGGGGCTCGGCTATCCGACTCTTACCGTAAACACCTCCGAGTTCCGGAAGATCGACGGCGGCCTCAGCTGCCTGTCTCTTCGCTTCTGAGGTGTCGCAGCGTAATCTTCCGCATCCGTTATACTTGCTTTGTTCAGGCTTCCTCCTTACGGGGAAGCTTTTTTAATGAAAAACTTTCCCGATGAAGGGAAGGCGGCAAATCTCAGGACCGATGGACGGAATCAATCGCCTGTTTACATGGGAACATATCAGGCCCAGACGAACCAGATGAATGCTGCGCCGGATACGGCGGCAATCAGGGTGAAGGGGATGCCGATGCGGATGAAGTCCCTCGTGGAGACTTTAAAGCCTTCCTTCTGCAGGATGCCGATGCCCGCGATGTTCGCGGAAGCGCCGACGGGGGTGATGTTCCCGCCCAGGGTCGCGCCGATCAGGAGGCCGAAGGCGAAGAGATAGGGTTCGATCCCCATGAGGCTCGAGATCCCGCCGACCACGGGGAGCATGGTTGCGACGTAAGGAATGTTGTCGATGAAGGCGGAAAGCAGGACGGAGACCGCGACGATGAGCACGTACATCCGCAGGACGGAGCCGCCGCCCGCGCGTACGAACAGCTGGGCGATGGCGTCGATGACGCCCGCGCGTGTCAGCCCTGCGATGACGAGAAAGAGGCCGGAGAGGAGAAGGAGCGTCTTGTAATCGACGGCGGACAGGACCTCCCGCGCGAGCCCCGCGCGCTTCTGGCGGACGAGCTCGTAGAGGATGCCGGCAGCGGCGACGGCGCAGCAGATGATGCCGTTGGTCAGCGCGGGCTTATCCGGGAACTGGGAGGCGACGATGAGCAGCAGGATCGTCCCGAAGAGGAGGATCGTCGGCACGCGGTCTTCCACGCGGGTCGCGCCGTCCGCTTCCACCCGCGCGCGCTCCTTCCGGAAGAGCCAGAGGAGCACCGGGACGGTCAAAAGCGCGCCCAGCTCCACGGCGAAGCAGATGCCGGGCCGGCCGTGATACCAGAAGAAGTCGTTGAAGGTCATCCCGAGGTGCCCGCCCAGGAGGATGGAGGTCGTGTCGCCGACGAGGGTCGCCGCGCCCTGCAGGTTGCTGGAGACGGAGATGGCGATGATGACGGGGACGGGGTTGGTTTTGATCTTCCGCGCCACGGCGAGGCCCACGGGGGCGACCATCAGGACGGTCGCCACGTTGTCCACGAAGGCGGAGATGACGCCGGAGAAGACCGAGAGGGCAACGATGGCCCACTGCACGTTCGGCGTGACCTTCAGCAGCTGCTCTGCCATGCGCAGGGGCATTTTGCTCTGGATAAAGAGTTCTACCGTCGCCATCGTTCCCGCGAGCATCATGAGCACGTTCCAGTCGATCGCGGAGGGGATGGCGGACAGAGGAAGGATACCGAGGAGGAGAAACAGCGCCGCCGCACAGAGGGCGATGATATAGCGCCGCTCTGAAAAGACGAGCAGCAGGACGTACATGATCACAAAGAGGATGAGCGCAAGGGTCATGGTGTTCAAAACGGTTCCTTCTTTCTGTATGATTCAGTCTGTCAAAGAGGATGCGATGATTTTCATCCCGGTGGGATTGTGCTTTACAGGAAACTCTTCACCAGGATTTCAATCCCGATGCCGATAAGAATGCACCCGCCCAGGATTGAGGCCCGCCAGGCGAGACGCGTGCCCGCTTTTTTGCCGATTTCGAGGCCGGCGAAGCAGATGATAAAGGTGACCGCGGCGATGACCAGGCCGCAGAGGTTTGCTGCACCGGGGCCGTATTCCGCAATGGTGAAGCCGACGGAGAGCGCGTCGATGGAAGTCGCGATGCCCTGCAGAAGCAGCAGTCGACGCGAGAGCGCCGGGGTCGCCTCCTTCGGCGCGCCGTTTTTTCGTTCCTCCAGTCCCTCGAAGAGCATCTTTCCACCGATCCAAAGGAGGAGGAAAAACGCGATCCAGGGGACGAAGCGGGCAACAGCGGAGAACATCTCCACGATCGTGTGAACGCAGACCCAGCCGAGCATGGGCATGGCGTACTGGAAAAAGGCGTATACTGAGGCTATGCCGCACATCCTTCTCCGACGCATATGGGGCTCATGCAGCCCATTGGCCAGGGAGACCGAAAACGCGTCCATAGCAAGCCCGACTCCGAGAGCCGCGCTGTTTGCGAGAAAGAGCAGAGTTTCCATACGCTGCCGCATCCTCCGATCCATCGGATAACTTCAACATTTCATCATAGTATGAAAGACGGAAGTTAGTCAACATTAAGCGGCTTCCTGGCATGTGATGCGGAGGAAAAGCCTGCAAAAACAAGAAAATAGACTAAAAATCAGTAAAAAGCCACACGGAAGCGAGCTTGACAGACACGATGCTATTCGTATAATAGGCGATTGCGCAGGCAAACCTGCGCGTATCGGAAAAGAGAAATCGCCACGGTAAAGGAGTGACGTGTACTCAATGGAAACGCCTCGATTGCGCCTTCGAGAATGGCGTGAGACAGACGCGCAAGACCTTTACGAATCAGCCTGCGATCCGTACATCGGGCCAGCGTGCGGCTGGAAGCCGCACCGCACGGAGGAGGACAGCCGCAAAGTCCTCACGGAGATCCTGATGAAACCCGGCAATTACGCGATGGAGCTGCAGGAGACCGGCAAGGTCATTGGCTCCGTCAGTCTGCATTCCTACGAAGCGGCTACCATCCCCGAGATGAAGCCGGACGAACGGGAACTGGACTACTGGGTGGGCAGATCCTGGTGGGAACAGGGATACGCGACCGAAGCTTCCGAAGCACTTCTCCGACGAGCTTTTCGGGAAGAAGGCGTTTCTGCGGTCTGGGGCACACACTTCGACGGAAATAATCGTTCACGCCACGTGATGGAAAAAATGGGAATGACATACTGTTATTCAGAATACAGAATCGCTCCCCAACTGCACGACGCGTTCCTATGCCACGTTCGCCGCATCTCGAAGGAAGAATGGGAGCAACGTCACAAAACAAAGAAAAAAGCATAAGAAACAGGGGCTGCCATAAGGCGGCCTTTTTCGTTTCCACCAGCCTCTTGTCATTTTTCTGCAGTTTACAGTATAATAAAAGCCGTTTTTATCGAAGGACCGTGAATCATCCCGCCTGAAAGGATGTACGACATGGCAGAAAAACGCTGCTGGCTGCCTGCACTCATCTGTGGACTACTGTCCCTGTTTTCTTTCTCGCTGGTATTCTCCGGCGAGGCGGGCGCATGGCCTTCTTTCTGCCTGCCGGAGCCGGCGTTTCTTCTGCTTTCGGCAATGCTCATCCCGCTTACTCTGCGGAAGAACGGAATATGTCTCCGGGCGGCTGGTTTAGGTTTCTTTTTCGGATGCTTCACCCTGATCGGCCGCGCCTTTTTCGACCATGACTGGGACTACTTCCTCCTCCGTCACGACCTTCCCCATCTGCTGTCGTATGCACTTGCGCTGCCGGGATTCGCGGTTTGCTGGGCAGTTTCTGTGAACGCGGTGTTCTGCCTTCTGGACAGGAAATGTGAGAGAATCGCGGCGACGGAAGAATCCACGATGGACCGGTATCCCTTTGTTCTGCCGTTCCTGCTCCTTACTGCCATCCATCTTCCCTCCATGGTTCTCTGCTGGCCGGGGATCGCTACACCGGGAGATACGGTGGCACAGCTGCAGATGCTGGGTGAAGGCGCGGTTCTCAGCAATCACCACCCGGTTGTGCACACGCTTCTGCTTGGCTTCTTTCTTCGCCTGGGCGTCCGTTTCTTCAGCTCTGCCTCCGCTGGACTCGGCTGCTTCACGATCCTGCAGGCGGTTTTCAGTCTGGCCTGCTTTTCCCTTGCAATCAAAAGGCTGGGGCAGCGTGGGGTCTCACCGGGAATACGATTGCTCGTGACCTTGTATCTGGGGTTCAGCCCGGGTATTTCGAACATGCTGATGACAACGACGAAAGACGTGTTTTACGCGGCCTTCCTTCTACTGTTTTTCCTGTGCCTGGAAAGCCGGCTTCACGGGGCAGTCAACCTTCCCGCATTATGCGGGTCGGCTTTGGGGGTTCTCATTTTCCGGAGCGAGGGGAAATACATCTGCTTTATCGCCCTGCTGCTTTCCCTTATGCTTGTGCGGGGGAAGGAAGGAAAGCGATTCTTTGGCGCTGCGATGCTCTTTGTTGCTGCCGCGTCCCTGCTGTACAGCCGCATTTTCCTGCCGGCAGTACATGCGGAACCCGGGAGCATCCGGGAAGCACTCTCGGTCCCCTTTCAGCAGACGGCGCGGTACTTCGTGGGACATGAGGATGAAGTGACAGAGGAAGAGCGGAAGAGGATTGACGCGGTTCTGGATACCAGCAGGATTGTTGAGTTCTATAAACCCAATACCGTGGACGGGATCAAGTTTCCCACTTTTCTGATAACAGGGGGGCAGGCGGCGGCTTATCTTGTCACCTGGGCGGAAATGGGCCTGCGCCATCCTGTGACCTATATGGACGCTTTTCTGGAACTGAACAACCAGTACCTGTACCGTACGCAGCGCAGTGTTCCCTTCTCAAAACGTTCGAACTCCTACTCGAGCGCAAACAGTCGCTACGCCTGGGAGGCCGTCGCTGAAATGCCGGGGTTCGAAATCGGATATCCCGAAGCGCTGAATCCCGCCCGGGAAGGGTTCGAATCCTTCCGGACGGGGATCTTCGGGGTTCCCGGCATCCGGCTGCTTTGTTTCCCTGCAACCTTCGTATGGCTTTCGATCGCTTCGGCGGCCTACTTTGCGGGAAAGAACCGGAGCGCTTTTGCGCTGTCGCTCATACCCATGCTGATTGTCTTGTTTTTCTTCCTGGGGCCCACGGACGGAACTTCCTTCCGATACGCTTACCCGGTGGCGGTGCTTTGGCCGTTTTCCTTCCTTCTGGCGTACCACCGGATCGCAAAAACGCCCCTTGAGACTCACGACGGCGTAGTGTATAATAAGAAAAAAATCGTTGCGGCGGGAAGGGGCGCCGGAAAGGAGAAACCATGAAACTGATTGTTGCCATCATACAGGATGAGGATGCGCAGCGGCTTTCGGATGCGCTTATGGAAGCGCATTTCGGTGTAACAAAGCTGGCAACCACCGGCGGATTTCTGCGCTCGGGCAATACGACGCTCATCAGCGGCGTGGAAGACGACCTGCTTTCCAACGCTCTTGCCATCATTACAAAAATCTGCCGCAGCCGCCAGCAGGTGACCACGGTCCCGGCGGCGGGCGGCGGCGTGGAGGGCGTCGGTTTCCAGCATTTTCCGGTGCAGGTGACCGTGGGCGGCGCTACGGTGTTCGTCCTTGATGTTGCACAGTTCCTGAAGGTGTAAGATGCCCGCTTTTGAGGAGTATGAGGGGCAGTCCCAGCACATCCGCCGCCTTCAGCGGGAGTTTTCCCGGCATGAGGAAGCCCACGCCTATCTTTTTTCCGGCCCGGTGGGAACGGGGAAGAAGAGCGTGGCGCGGCTTTGCGCCGCAGCACGGCTCTGCCGGGGTGAGGGAGGAGAAAAACCCTGCGGCATCTGCGGTCCCTGCCGGCGTGTTTTCGCGGGAACGCATCCGGATGTGCACGTTGTGGAGCCGGAGAAAGGAAAGCGTGATATCAGCATCGGTGTCATGCGTGCGGCATTGTCGGAGGCACAGGTCCGTCCTTTAGAGGGCGACGCGAAGCTGTTTCTCATCCCGGAGGCAGACCGAATGAACCCTCAGGCGCAGAACGCGTTGCTGAAGACGCTGGAGGAACCCCCGGAGGATACGGTCTTTCTCCTTTGCGCTTCCCGGCCTGCGGCGCTGCTTCCGACGATTCTCTCCCGGACGCGGATGATCCGCTTTCATCCCCTGTCCGTGGAAGACGCTTCCCTTCGCCTGCAGCAGCTCGGCATGGAAAAGCCGCAGGCGGACGCGGCAGCCGTCCTTTCTGAGGGATGCGTCGGGGTGGCGCTCCTCCTCGATAAAGACGCCCTCGCCCGAAGGCGGGAGTTGACGGCCCGTTTTTTCGGCGTTCAGCGACCGGCGGATGTCCCCGCCATCCTGGCTGCCTATAAAGATGAAAAACTGGATCGGGCGGCGCTGCTTTCGGAGTGGGAGGCGTCCGTGCGGGATGTGACGTCCGCCTGCGTGTCAGGACAGGAACTCCCATCGGAGGCATATGCGCCGGAAGCTGCGGCTTACGCCCGTACGGTTCCGCTGCAGGCGGCTCTGCAGCTTACGGAGGGAGCGCTGACGGCGAAGAAGATGCTTGCGAGTTATGTCGGTTTTCAGGGCATTCTGGAAACGATTCTTCTATCAATTGCGGAGGAATACAAGAAATGGCCATGGTAGTCAGGGTGCGCTTCCGGCGCGCCAGCAAGTTTTACGATTTTGATCCGAACGGGCTGGAACTCCATACGGGTATGCACGTGATCACGGAGACTGTCCGGGGCGTGGAGATGGGCGAGTGCATGTCCGGCGTTCTGGAGCTTCCGGAAGAGCGGGTAGTGGCGCCTCTCAGGCCCATACTCCGCATTGCTACGGAGGCGGATGAGGAGACGGAGAGGCACAACGAGACGTTCGAGAAGGAGGCTGTCGTGATCTGCGAGCAGCGCATCGCGGAGCATAAGCTCGAGATGAAGCTCGTCGATGCGGATTACGCCTTCGATCATTCGAAGCTTACTTTCTATTTTACTGCGAACGGCCGGGTGGATTTCCGTATGCTGGTCAAGACCCTGGCCGGCATATTCAAGACGCGGATTGAGCTGCGGCAGATTGGCGTACGGGATGAAGCAAAGCTTCTGGGCGGCATCGGCCCCTGCGGACGTCCCATCTGCTGCCGGACGTTCCTTTCAGAACTGACTCCGGTTACTATCAAAATGGCGAAGGAGCAGAATCTGTCGCTGAATCCAACGAAGATTTCCGGCTTGTGTGACAAGCTGATGTGCTGCCTGAAATACGAGCAGGAGCATTACGAGGAAACACGCAAGCGTCTTCCCAGGATGGGGAAAGAGATCCAGACGCCGGATGGCACGGGAACGGTAAGCGCGGTCAATCCTCTCTCCGAGACGGTGCGGGTGCGCATAGCCGTGGCTGACAGCTATGAATTCCGGCAGTACGCGATCGACGACTGCGAGCGCCTGGAGAAAGAGAGGCGGGAAACCGCCGACGAGGCGCCAGCGCAGCTGCTTCAGGAAGATGGAATGCGCGAATGACCCGGGGCACGAAAATTGTCCTCGCCATGACAGGGACGCTGCTTGTTTTTGTGGCGGCTCTCTTTTTCACGCTTTACGGCGGGGATGGGGAAGATGCTGAAGGGCGGCTTGCAGCAATGCTTTCAGAGGGGAAGCTTCCCGCTGTATCGGCAGGACTTCCGATGCTGCCTTCGCCTTCACCGTTCTCATCAGAGCCGGAACCGCAGAACAGTCAGTCAGAGAACAGAACGGCGGCAGCCGTGGCACTGAAGAACGAGAGTGAAGAGAGAGAAGTTCGCTCCTTTACCCTGGCTGCGGCGGGGTCGGTCAGCGTACCGAGAGCCATCCGGGAAGCGGCGCGGAGCCGCTCTTCGTTTGACTTTTCTACGGCCTTTTTAGGGTTTGGCGCATGCCTTAAGGATACGGAGCTGGCTCTTTGCACGCTGGAGACCCTGACAGACGAAGGGCAGAGCTTTGACGCGACGAACGCGCCGGAGGCAATCCTTGACACGCTGAAAACGGCTGGCTTTACGCTGGTGAGCATTGCTTCGGAACACATGCTGGACAGGGATTATACGGGTCTGGATGTAACGCTTTCCGCGCTTTCAAGCCGCGGAATCGAAGCGGTCGGCGTCCGTGAGGAGACAGAAGAAATTCCTGGCTGTATGGTGCTGCTTTCCGGCATTCAGACGGCAGTGCTCGGATATACATACGGACTGGACGAAGCCTGCCCCGCGGGAGAGGATGCGCGTAAGGCAGTTCCCCTGCTTTCAGAGGATGAGATCCGACGGGATATTATGCACGCCCGGGCAAACGGGGCTGAGGCGGTTATTCTGCTCGTGCACTGGGGTGTGAAGAACCGGGACCAGGCGCCCGAAAGCATCCGTGCACTGGCGCTCCGGCTCGCGGAAGCGGGAGCGGATGTCATACTTGGGGCGCATTCCGGCGTGGTTCAGCCCTGTGAACGCCTGAAGGTCACAAGGGCTGACGGCCGCGAATGCGAAGCGTTTGTCTGTTATTCCCTCGGAAACCTGCTGAGCGATGCGCGCGCGGATGAAAACGCCGCGGGCATGGTTCTGCGGTTGCCGGTGGAATATGATCCGGTTTCGCAGCTGCTGCATTTCGGAGCATATTCCGCTACGCCGACCTATATAGCGCGGCAGGAGGAGGAAGGGAAAACCATCTGGCGTCTTGTGGAGGCGGACAGCGAAGCAGCCCTTTCCGCTCTCACGCCTTTGCAGCGGGAGGCGGCTTACAGGGCAGTCTCGCGGATCCGCTCGGTTTTTGAAAGCGATCCGAAAGGGGAAGAAGAACCGTGACGAACCTCAGAATCGCGGATTTTGGTGTCCGCGTCGGCAGGATGGAACCGGGTAATTTGAACCGGATAACGGACGTGCCCGGTGTCCGCGTGGGGCATGCCACAATTGCGGATGCCAGGCACCGGACGGGCGTCACGCTGATCCTGCCCTGCGAGGACAATCCATTTACGAGAAAACTGGTAGCAGCCTGCCATGTGCAGAACGGCTTTGGAAAGACATGCGGTCTCGTACAGGTTGAGGAACTGGGTGAGCTGGAAACGCCCATCGCGCTCACGAATACGCTGAACGTGGGGCTTGTGGCGGACGCAATCGTTACGCTTACAGCCCGGCGCTGCCGGGAGGAAGGTGTCCCCGTGC
>JAIKWN010000054.1 GCA_024684665.1 Clostridiales bacterium
TTTATGCAAATCATTTCCGATCAATCTATTTCAGGGAGGCAGAAACATGAACGGACTTATCATGATGCTCATTGCGATCGTCGTTCTTGGAGGCGGCTACCTGCTTTACGGCCGCTGGCTGGCCAAAACATGGGGAATCGATCCGAACGCAAAGACCCCAGCCTATGAGATGCGGGACGGCGTCGACTATGAACCCGCCGATACCGCTGTCGTTTTCGGACATCAGTTCGCGTCCATCGCCGGTGCCGGCCCGATCAACGGACCTATTCAAGCAGCCGTTTTCGGTTGGGTTCCGGTTCTTCTGTGGGTTCTCATCGGCGGTGTATTCTTCGGCGCGGTACAGGATTTCTCAGCTATGTATGCCTCTGTCAAGAACAAAGGCCGCACAATCGGCTACATCATCGAGGAATACATCGGAAAACTCGGCAAAAAGCTTTTCTTGCTGTTCTGCTGGCTGTTCTGCATTTTGGTTGTCGCCGCATTTGCTGACGTGGTTGCCGGCACGTTTAACGGCTTAGCAGCCGACGGTGCAAAGATCCCGTCCAACGGCAGCGTCGCAACGACGAGCATGCTCTTCATCATCGAAGCGGTTGCGCTCGGCTATGTGCTCCGCTTCTCGAAGCTGAACAAATGGATGAACACCCTAATCGCTATCGGCCTCCTGGTCGCCGGCATTGCAATCGGCCTTGCACTCCCAATCTATATTTCAACCGGCACCTGGCACATCATTGTATTCATCTATATTTTGATCGCTTCAGTCGTTCCTGTCTGGGCTCTCCTGCAACCCCGCGACTACCTGAACAGCTATCTTCTCGTTTTCATGATCCTGGCTGCGGTCATCGGGATCCTGGCGACCAATCCCAGTATCAATCTGCCAGCCTTTACCAGCTTCACGGTCGAAGGGACCGGCAACCTCTTCCCCATTCTGTTCGTTACCATCGCCTGCGGCGCGGTTTCGGGCTTCCATTCCTTGGTCTCTTCTGGCACGGCTTCGAAGCAAATCAAGAATGAAAAACACATGCTGCCGGTTTCTTTCGGCGCAATGCTGCTGGAATCCATGCTCGCCGTCATCGCACTGATTGCGGTCGCCAGCTTCACAACTGGGGAAGCCGCTGCAGCTGGCTATAACACGCCCTCGCAGATTTTTGCCGGTGGCGTCGCCAACTTCCTTGCCAAGATCGGGCTGCCCCACAACGTGATCTTTACGCTGATCAACCTCGCGGTCTCCGCTTTTGCGTTGACCTCCCTTGACTCGGTCGCCCGCGTCGGCCGCCTATCCTTCCAGGAGCTATTCCTGGATGCCTCCATCAAGGACGACCAGATGGAACCTTGGCGCAAAGTCGCAACCAACAAGTACTTTGCGACAGTCATCACTCTCGTTCTGGCCTATATCCTCGCAAAGCTCGGCTACAAGAACATTTGGCCGCTGTTCGGCAGCGCGAACCAGCTGCTCAGCGCCCTAGCCCTCATTGCCTGCGCTGTATACTTCAAGAAGACCAACCGCAAAGGTTGGATGCTATGGATCCCCATGGTCATCATGCTCTGTGTGACCCTGACTGCACTGATCCAGAAAATTTTCGCGCTGATTGGCGCGCCGACCCCCGGCAACCTGCTGCAGCTTGCGTTCGCCGTTGCGCTGTTCGTTCTCGGCGTGATTGTCGCCCTTCTGGGATTCAGGAAGCTCGCAGAGGATGTTCCTCAGAAAGCGTAAAGCGCGCGGCCCTGAACGGGTATCCACTATGTCATAAAATTGAAAAGGCGCTAGGGCCAAAGCGGTCTTCGCGCCTTTTCCTGTATCCAGCGATTAACAGAAACGATTCAGCGATTAACACGATTAACACGAGCACTAAACGATAAAAAAGTCTTGCCAAAGTAGATAATACTGTGGTATAGTAGCGAATTGTGAAGCGGGCGTTCCGCTGTCGGGAAAGCCGCACATGAACGTCCGAGGAAAGGAGAAATGATCCCCATGAACGAGATCATCCGTTCGATCGAGAGCGAACAGCTCAAACACGATCTGCCTGAATTCCGCGTCGGCGACACGCTGCGCGTGATGGTTAAGGTCGTGGAAGGCGAGCGCGAGCGTCTGCAGGCCTTCGAAGGCGTCTGCATCGCGCGCCGCAATGGCAGCATCCGTGAAACTTTCACGCTGCGCCGCGTTTCTTATGGCATCGGTGTGGAGCGCACGTTCCCGCTGCATTCGCCGAGACTGGACAAGATTACGGTGCTGCGCCGCGGCAAGGTTCGCCGGGCGAAGCTGTACTATCTCCGCGGCCTCTCCGGAAAAGCCGCCAAGATCAAGGAAAGGTAATCGAAACGCCAATGCCTGCCGTATCTTGCGGCAGGCTCTTTTTCATCATCCCTCATCTGCGCCCAAGGAGGCTTCATGACAGGCAGCAGGCAGGGCGGGGAAATCCTCGCCGGAGAACAGAAGATCAACTGGTACCCCGGCCATATGGCGAAGACAAAACGCGCGCTCATGGAACAGCTCTCCCGAGTGGATCTGGCGGTCGAACTCTGCGACGCCCGGACGCCTTCCGCCTCCCGCAATCCGGAGCTCTCCCGGCTACTCGCGGGAAAGCGGCGTCTCCTCGTGCTGGGCAAGGCGGATCTGGCGGATCCCCGGGAAACCCGCGCCTGGGTTTCGTATTACGCCTCCCATGGGGAAGACGCGATGTCCTTCGACAGCGTGCGCGGAAGGCCCAAGGACGTAATCGACCGGGCAGAAAAAGCCTGCCGGGAGGAGATCCAGAAATGGGCAGCCCGGGGCGCCCGCAAGACCGTACGCATCCTTGTGGTTGGCATTCCGAACGTCGGCAAATCAACCTTTGTGAACCGGCTGAAGGGTTCCACCATCGCAAAGACCGGAGACCGACCCGGCGTCACACGCTCCCAGCAATGGGTGCGTATCACCCCCTGGCTGGAACTGCTTGACACTCCCGGCCTGCTCTGGCCAAACCTTTCGGATCAGGACGCGGCGCTTCGCCTCGCCTGGACAGGAACCATTGCCGACCGGGTTCTGGATACTGGGATGACCGCCATCCGCCTGCTTGAAGAACTGATGCGCCTCATTCCGGAACAGACGGTGACGCGGTTCCGCATCCGTGACAAAGAAGCGCGCGGTCTCGCCCTGCTGCATGAAGCATGCCGTGGCCGTGGCTGGATCCTTCCCGGCGGCATGCCGGACGAGGACAGAGGCGCGGCGCTTGTTCTGGATGAATTCCGCGCCGGTCGCCTCGGGCGGCTGACGCTGGAGCCCGCACCCGAAAAAAAGAGCGGGGAACAGCAGACGGCGCAGCCAAAACCGAAGATCGCAGACGGCGGGGAGGAAAAAGTATGAGGCGGGATCCGGAAGTGCGGCTTTCCGAGATTACGGAGATGGACCGTGCACTCTGGTCGCAGGGCGTGTCCTTCGCTGGGATCGACGAGGCAGGACGCGGTCCTCTGTGCGGTCCTGTCGCCGCCGCCTGCGTGGTCATGCCGCCGGAGCCCCTGATTCTGTATGTGGACGATAGCAAGAAGCTTTCAGAAAAGCGGCGGGAAACGCTGTATGAGGAGATCCTCAGGACAGCCGTATACGCAAAGGTCTCCCTCTCCTCCGCGGAGGAAATCGACCGGCTGAACATCCTGCAGGCAACAAAGAAAGCCATGGCGGATGCGGCCCGGGAAGCCCCGTGTTCCCTCTTCCTCGTGGACGCAGTGGCTTCCCTTGACGTTCCCGGCGAGGTGCGCGGTATCATACACGGGGACGCCCTTTGCTATTCCATCGCAGCAGCCTCTATTCTTGCCAAGGTCACGCGGGACCGGCTTCTCAGAGAACTGGACATTCAATATCCCGAATACGGTTTTGTCCGCAACAAGGGCTACGGAACGAAAGAGCATATCGAAGCCCTTAAAAAATACGGTCCCTGCCCAGCGCACCGAAGAAGCTTCATAGGACATTTTGTAGAAGTCTGACTTGTCCCATGCAGAAAGACAGCATTCCGAACCGCATAGGCAGCGCCAAGGGGGAAAACCGTGCTGTGCGCTATCTCGCCTCCCTCGGCTATCGCATTCTCTCCCATAATTACGCTACCTGCAGCGGTGAAATCGACCTCGTCGCCGTGGACGGGGAAACTCTGGTCTTTGCGGAGATCAAAACGCGCAGCGGTTCTTCCATGACGCCAGGGAGTATGTGACCCTGGGCAAGTAGAGGCGCATCTGCCGCACTGCTCTGTACTAAATGCAGAAATACGGATACATTGAACGGCAGGCCTGTTTTGACGTGATCAAGATCCAGAACGGGCTGCCCTATCCCAAACGTCTTCCCTTACAAGGGAAACGCTTTCTGAACCGGAGGCTCAGCCAATCATGAACCAGGTGAAAAACCGGAAGAGATGGATCGCGCTAGCAGCCATCCTCTGTGTGCTCCTCACCGTGCTCGTTTTTCTCCGTCCCTGGCAGAAGGACAAGCCGCTCACCGGCAACCTGCTGACAAACGGCGATTTCGCCCTTGTCTCCGGCGGCATGCCCGAGGGATGGCAGACGGGCATGTGGGTCTCCTCCCCTGGCACCTCATTCCTGGAGGCGACTGAGAAGGACGGCCACGCTTGCGTCCTTGTAGAAAACGCGGCGGAAAACGACGCCCGCTTTGAGCAGACCGTTATGGTGCGCCCGGGCAGCCTCCTGCATCTCTCTGCCCTCGTCTGCGCAGAAAGATGCGGAGACAAACTGGGCGCTAACGTTTCTTTCCTTGGAGTCTACGGGAGCAGTCTGGACTTTTCAGATACCGGCGGAGAATGGAAGCGAGCTGATCTGTACGCCTCCGTACCCGCCGGCATGCGCGAAGTCACGGTCTGCCTCCGCTTGGGCGGCTACGGTTCCCTTGCCACTGGACGCTGCTGGTTCACGGACGCCTCTCTGGAAGAAGTCGACAGCGTCCCCGTAGGTGCGGCTTACGTCGATCTGGCGACGCCGGAACCCAGACAGGAGTCTTCTTCTTTATCCGGTAGCGCAAAGGACACTACCATCCCGATACTGATCCTTTCCGGGATTGCCTACGTCCTGCTCTCCCTATGGCTGTTCAGAAAGCAGCCTGTCGGCGGCATTCCTGCCCTCTTCGTGCTTCTTTTGTCAGCCTTCCTCCTCCGCCTGTTCCTCGCCTTCCATGTGGAAGGATACGGCGTGGACATGGGATGCTTCTCCGCCTGGGCTGCCCGCATGAGCGAATCCGGCCCCGCGGCTTTTTATGAAACGGGCTACTTCTGCGATTATCCACCCGCCTACATTCTCCTTCTCGGCCTTACGGGGCTTCTAGCCCGGCTTTTCAGCCTTCCCTTCTCCGGCATGGGGATGCAGGTCCTTCTGAAGCTCTCTCCCATCCTCTGCGATCTCCTGATCGCAGTCTTCTTCTGGCGCAGCCTCCGGAAGCAGAGTGAAGGCACGGCTTTCACCGCGGCGGCCCTGGTGGCCACGAACCCTGCGCTCATTGTTACGGGAAGCTGCTGGGGGCAGATCGACGCGGTCACGGCGCTCCTCCTCCTCCTCGTGCTTTCTCGGGCGCGGGAAGGGAACTGGCGTTTCGCCATCCCGCTCTTCGCACTTGCCGTGTTGACAAAACCTCAGGCCGGACTGCTCGCACCGCTCGGTCTCGCGGCGCTGGGAAAGGAAGTCTTCCCCTCCGGGGACAACCGCCGCAACGGCCTTCGCGAGATTGCGTACGGCCTTCTTTTTGGCATCCTTGTAACCCTCGCCTTCGTCCTGCCCTTCTCGCCGCGGCAGTCCTCTCCTTTCTGGCTGGCAGACCGCTATACGCAGACGCTCGGCAGTTATAATTACGCCACCCTCAGCACCGGGAACCTTATGTTCCTCCTCGGCGGTAACTGGAAAGAAAACGCTGCAGCACTGTTCGGCCCAGTGACCTACGGACAGTTCGGCATGGCGCTTATGATCCTGTCTTTTGCCTTCGGCCTGCTCGTATACCTGAAAGGCAAAGGCCGGCAAATGCTCTTCCCCGCGGCAGCGGTGACGCTGCAGCTGGTCTTCTGCCTGGGGAGCAAGATGCACGAGCGCTACATCGTGCCCGCGCTGCTGCTTCTGCTCATGGCCGCCTTCGAAACCGGAGATGCCCGCTTTTTTGCTTCCTTCGCTCTCGCCTCAGCGGCCTCCGCTGTGAACATTGGCGTCGTCCTGGCTTACGAATACCTGATCGCGCCGAATCTCTGGCTGGGATATCTCCTCTCCGTAGCACAGCTTCTCCCGGCAGCCCTCACCCTGTGGGCCTGCGTGGATCTTTCGCTTCTCAATCTGCCGGCCCGGCCTCTTCCTCAGTGCTCCCCCATGCATGCCCACGCCGCCCCGGCGGACTCCGGCGAAACAGGCACGGCACAGGATGAAAACGAGCGTCTCCGCCAGATCCTCATGGAGGAAGACGGCGTCATGCCGCGGCCTTCCCGCACTACCCTGCTTTCCATGCTTTTCGTCACTTTAGTCTACGCTGCTGTCGCTTTTTACGACCTGGGCACGACGAAAGCCCCACAGACCGGCTATGCTTCCACCCGGGAAGGGGAGGAAATCCTTCTGGATCTCGGAGAAACACTGGACGGTTTTCACTTCTATTACTACGGCGGCATTTCAGACACTCAGTTTTCCGTCAGCACTTCCGCTGACGGGGATACCTGGTCGGAGCCTGTCCGCGCCTTCTTCGACCGGGGTGAGTGCTTCAAATGGCAGGCGCTGCGCAGGCCCTCTCTTGACGAAGACGGCATAGCCACCGGAGCATCCGGCGGCATGCTGAACCTCGCGGGGCGCTATATTCGCATCATATTCGACGGAGCAGGCTCCGCCCTCTGGGAGACAGCCGCGGTGGACGGCAGCGGAAAACCATATCCCATCGCTTCCGTTACCTCTTCCGGCGCTCTCGAAAACCGGGCGGATGATCCCGCAAAAGTATGTGACGAGCAGAATACGGTTCCGGAGAAACCTTCCTACCAGAACAGCATGTACTTTGACGAGATCTATCATGCCCGCACGGGATACGAGCATGCCCATGCCCTTCCGATGTACGAGACCACACATCCGCCCCTGGGCAAGGATCTGATGGCGCTTTGCATCCGTCTTTTCGGCATGACGCCCTTTGCCTGGCGGCTGGCTGGATGCCTTGCCGGCATCCTCATGCTGCCGGTCCTATGGCTTCTGGCCCTGCGGCTTCTGAAAAGCCAACGGGCAGCCCTACTTTCCTGCGTCCTGTTCGCCTGCGACTGCATGCACTTCACCCAGACCCGCATCGCCACGATTGACAGCTTCCCCGTTCTCTTCATGCTGCTCATGTTCCTGTTTATGGCGAAGTGGCGGGAAATGAACCTCTTTGCCGGACGCTTTTCACGGACCCTTCTTCCCCTCCTGCTTTCTGGCATTTGCATGGGGCTGGCCATCGCCTCAAAATGGATCGGCTGTTACGGAGCCGTGGGGCTGGCTGTGCTTTTCTTCGGCCGCTTCCTTGAACAGACCCGCCTTTTCCGGCGCGCAAAAGCCTCCAGCGACCCTGAACTTGCCGCGGCCGTGGACGTGTTCCCGAAGCGAGCCGGGCTGACGGTCGCCTGGTGCTGCTTCTCTTTCGTCCTCGTGCCCCTCGCTATTTACTGTGCCAGCTACGTCCCCTATCTCTCCCATTTCGGCCCCGTAGCCTGGAACGCACGCACATTCCGGCGCATCTGGGACGCGCAGGTCCTGATGTTCGATTACCATAAGAACCTGGTCGCGACGCATTATTTTTCCTCTCCCTGGTACGAGTGGCCGCTGGTCGTAAAACCCATGTGGTATTACAACGCGGACTACGCAGCACCGGGGATGGCCAGCAGCATCCTCTCCTTCGGAAACCCGGCCGTATGGTGGACGGGACTTGCCGCCATCCTTGCGGCGCTCTTCCGCTGGCTCAGGAATCTTCCCCTGCGATTCTCCCGTCCCGGCGAACGGACAGGCGACGGGGAAGCTTTAACGATGATTGCCGTGGGGTTCCTCTCCGCCTATCTGCCCTGGGTGCTGGTTCCCCGGCTCACTTTCATCTACCACTATTTTGCTTCCGTTCCCTTCATTATACTGGCCACCGCCTGGGGATTACAGAAAATCTCCCTGCGCCGGCCGCGGGCGGGGAAGATCTTCAGCATCATTCTCTGCGCAGCTGCCCTTCTCCTGTTCATTGGTTTTTATCCCCTGGCCTCCGGGCATGAAGTACCGCGTTCCTGGTGCGACTTCATGAACTGGTTCAAAGGCTCCGGCTGGATGTGGTATTGACAGGCTCAATTTGGGCTGGTATCATTTGAGATTGGCTGTGTTTCATACGATTTCATCTCCATCGACTCCGGAAAAGGGAGGAGCGTTTATGGTACGCACAATCGTGGGCGCCAACTGGGGCGACGAAGGCAAGGGAAAGATCACCGATATGCTGGCAATCGACGCAGATGTGGTCGTCCGTTTTCAGGGCGGCGCAAACGCCGGACATACGATCATCAACGAGTACGGGCGGTTTGCCCTGCATCTGCTGCCCAGCGGCGTCTGCAACCCGAAGACGGTCAATATCCTGGGGCCTGGCGTGGCCCTGGACATCGGGGCTTTCCTGCGGGAGCTTCAGGATCTCCGCACCAGCGGTGTTCCTGAGCCGAAGATCCTCGTGTCTGAAAGGGCACAGGTCATGATGCCTTATCATGTACAGCTGGATTGCCTCGAGGAAGAGCGCCTGGGCAAAGCCGGCTTCGGCTCCACAAAATCCGGGATCGCGCCCTTTTACGGCGACAAATACCAGAAAATCGGCCTGCAGCTCTGCCAGCTGTATGATCCGGAGGTAATGCGGGAGAAGGTGCTCCACGCCCTGGACATCAAAAACGCCCTGTTGACCTCCCTTTACCATGCGGAGCCTATCGATGCGGAAGCGCTGATCCGTACGCTTACGGAGCAGGCTGAAGCTATCCGCCCGTTTGTCGCGGACACAAACGCCTTCCTTTGGGATGCGATAAAGGCCGGAAAAAACATTCTGCTGGAAGGCCAGCTGGGCACCCTGCGGGATCCCGATCACGGTATTTACCCGATGGTGACCTCTTCCTCTCCCCTTGCGGGCTATGCTCCGGTTGGCGCGGGTGTCCCAGTTTGGTCGATCAAAGAGATCATCGCCGTGACAAAAGCGTATTCTTCCTGCGTCGGTGCGGGACCCTTCGTCACAGAGCTTTTTGGAAACGAAGCCGAAGAGCTGCGGCGGCGGGGCGGCGACCGGGGCGAATACGGAGCCAAGACCGGAAGACCCCGCCGCGTCGGCTGGTTCGACTGCGTCGCGACCCGCTACGGCTGCCGCATGCAGGGTGCGACCGAGGCGGCCCTTACCAACCTGGACGTCCTCTCCTACCTGGACGAGATCCCCGTCTGTGTGGCCTATGAATGCGATGGTAAGCGTCTCGATTCCTTCCCGGTCACGCCGCTGCTGGAAAAGTGCAAGCCTGTCTTTAAGACTCTTCCAGGCTGGAAAACGGACATCCGGGGCATGACGGATTTCACCATGCTCCCGGAAAACGCGAAGCGCTATGTGGAATTCCTTGAAAACGCCATTGAGTGTCCCATCCGTCTCATTGGCAGCGGCCCCCGCCGCGAGGAAATAATGCGGCGCTGAAGTATCCCCGGCAAATCGAGTAGGAGGGGGTGATTAACCCCCGTCCTCTCACCGCACCGTGCGTACCGTTCGGTACACGGCGCGTGTAATGCAATCAGGTTACCAGCTTACATAGTATGGACAATCGTCCGTAAAATGCAGGCTTCATGGA
>JAIKWN010000078.1 GCA_024684665.1 Clostridiales bacterium
CGGCTGAAAGACGTGATTCCCCGCCAGCTGTTCGAGATTCCGATTCAGGCGGCAATCGGGGGAAAGGTGATCGCGCGGGAAACCGTCAAGGCAGTGCGCAAAGATGTTCTGGCCAAGTGCTATGGCGGCGACATTACGCGAAAGAAAAAGCTGCTGGAGAAGCAGAAGGAGGGCAAGAAGCGCATGCGGCAGCTGGGTTCCGTACAGGTTCCGAGCGAGGCCTTTATGGCGGTTCTGAAAATGGATGAGTAAGGCTGTCCCGGAAGAGAGGAATCTGTCCGTTTACATCCATATCCCTTTTTGCAGGCGAAAATGCGCTTATTGTGACTTCGTTTCCTTTGCGGAAACGGAGTCTTTGATTCCTGCCTACATCCGGGCGGTTCAGTCCGAGCTTCGTGCCTGGGCTCCCCGGTTCCCGGGGTGGACAGTGCGTACCGTCTTCTTTGGCGGGGGGACGCCGTCCCTTCTGCCGCCGGACGCCGTTGCGGCTGTTCTTTCCGAACTGCGCGCAGGCTTTTCCGTAGATTCCGACGCGGAAATCTCTCTTGAAGCAAACCCGGAGAGCGTAACGGGGCAGAAGGCCGAGCGCTGGCTGGAAGCGGGTGTGAACCGCCTGTCCATGGGCGTTCAGTCGTTCCGGGATGACGAGCTTCGGCTGCTCGGGAGAATCCACGATTCCGCTACCGCCAGATCCGCATTTGCTCTGCTGCGGGAAGCCGGATTTGGAAACCTCAGCATGGACCTCATGTACGGCCTTCCGGGACAGACTCCCGAGGACTGGAGGGAGAGCCTTGCCGTCATGCAGGCGCTCGCGCCGCAGCATCTCAGCTGCTATCAGCTGATCCCAGAAGAGGGAACGGCGCTTACGGAACGGATGGAAAGCGGGGCGCTTCCACCGGTCGCTGAAGAAGAGCTTCTTCTGCGAATGGATGAGGATACCAGAAAAGCAGCCGCAGCCTGCGGGCTCCTTCAGTACGAGGTTTCCAATTACACGCGCCCGGGTTACGAGTGCCAGCATAATCTGAATTACTGGGAGTGCGGTACGTATCTCGGAATCGGATGCGCGGCGCACGGGGACTGCGGGGGACGCAGGATACACAATACGTCGTCTCTTCCGGAGTATCTTTCCGGGAGCGCGGCGGGCAGGGGAATCCCGGAAGACGGGAACGGACCGCAGGACAGGCGCTTTGAACGGATGATGATGGGGCTGCGTATGCGAAGAGGCGTGGATCTCTTCCGCTTCACAAGGGATTTCGGCGGCCCGCCCGAGAAATTCTGGCCGCGCAGCCTTGCCTTTATGCGGGAAAACGGATTCCTCACTGAATCGGAGGAGCGCCTTGCGCTTTCCGGAACCGGCATGCCGGTGATGAATGCTCTTCTGGTTAGGATGCTTGAGGAGCAGGAAAAAAGCACATGAGCGTTTTCCCCATAAGGGGCACAAATCCGATGAAATCCTTGGATTTTCCCATTGACCGGATGCGTCCTCTGATGCTACAATGCTGTCAGTGAAGTATGCAGGAGCAAACAGAATGCAGGACAGACCAAATGACGAAATCAGCGGTTACATTCTGAAGAGTGGGGGAATCTCCCTGCTTTTCTATGCTGTTATGCTTGCGGTATACGCTTCGCTTGGCCGGCTGACGGGGAAGGTCGCGCTGGGCGGCGTCATCGGGCTTGCGGCAGCCATGCTGAATCTCGTCCTTCTGGGCAATGCCGTGCGCGATGCCGTATCCGCGGGAGATCAGACCATCGCTTCGCAGAAGCTCCGCGCCTCCTATACCGGGCGGATGCTCCTTCTCATCGCAGCGACTGCGCTCGCGTTTGTACTTCCCCAGGCGGACGCGCTCGCCTGTATCATCTCGCTTGTGTTTCCCCGTTTCGCTATAATGCTGATGCAGTTCTTTCAGAAATTTCGCAGGAAGGAAACGCCCGGGGGCTGAGTTATGAGTGCAAATATTACCGGATCGAGGATCCTAATTAAATCAGATTTTCTGGGGTTTGAACTGACGCAGACGGTCGTCACTACATGGATTGTGATGATCGTGCTTGTGCTCATCTGCCGCTTTCTGACGTCGCACCTCACGGTGCATCCGACAAAGAAGCGCCAGATCATCGCGGAATGGATCGTTACTGCGGTGCAGAACCTGGTCAGGACCGCCATGGGCGAGCAGTATCTGAATACCTGGTATGTGCCCTTCATCGGTGCCATGTTCGCTCTGTCCGCCGGATGCAGCCTTTCTTCCGTTTTCGGGGCGAAGGCGCCGACCTGCGATCTTTCCACCGTACTCGGCTGGGCAATGTTTGTCTTCGTCCTGATTACGGTAACGAAGTTCAGGACCAACGGTCTTCTTGGCTATTTGAAGGGGTTCTGCGAGCCGGTATTTGTTATGGCTCCCATGAACGTCATCAGCGAGGTTGCGACACCGGTTTCCATGGCGCTCCGTCATTTTGGCAACATCGCAAGCGGCAGCATCATTACGACCCTCATCTATGGCGGCCTGTCTGCTTTGACCAGTATGATTCTGGGCCTGCTTCCCGGGGCGCTGGGGAATACCCTGTCGCAGATCCCGATCCTGCAGGTTGGCATTCCGGCCGTGCTGTCTCTGTACTTTGACTTCTTCTCCAGCATTCTGCAGGCCTACATATTCTGCACGCTGACGATGATCTACGTATCCGGCGCGGCCGCAACCCCTGAATAAGCTTCTTCTCTGCACACCCGTGCGGGACGAAATACAAAGAAAAACATGGAGGAACACATCATGGATGGCGAATCTGTAAAAATCATTGCTAAGGCAATCGTCTGCGGACTTTCCGCACTTGGCGCCGGCTGCGGCATGAGCGGCGGCATTGGCCCTGGTATCGGCGAAGGCTATGCTGTTGGCAAGGCACTTGAAGCCATGGCCCGGCAGCCGGAAATGCGCGGAACGCTGACGACGACCATGTTCATGGGCTGCGCCGTCGCGGAAACCACCGGCCTTTACAGCCTGATCGTCGCCCTGATCCTGATTTTCGCAAACCCGCTGATTGGCTATTTCGGATAAGAGAAGGGAGGCACAACGATGGAAACGCAATCGTTTGTTTCCATTGCGCCGTGGACGCTGATCTTCCAGATCACGAACCTGCTCCTTCTCATGCTGCTGTTCAAAAAGTTCCTGTTCAAGCCCGTAACGGATATTCTCGAAAAGCGCCGGCTCGAAATCGAGGGGCATTACGAGAAGGCTGAGACGGCCGAGTCCCGGGCGATGGAACTCAAGAGCACCTACGAAACGCGAATGAAGGGCGCCCGCGAAGAAGCGGACACCATCGTGAAGAGCGCGACGGCGAACGCCCATCAGATCTCCGAATCCATGATTAAGGAAACGGAGCAGCGCGTGGAACGGATGAAACGCAAGGCGTCTGCCGACATCGAGATGGAAAAGCAGAAAGCGTTTCAGGAGACAAAGAGCGAACTTTCCAGCATCGCGCTGGAGATTGCCTCCGGAATCCTGGACCGCGAGGTCAAAGAGGAAGATCATACGGCTCTCATCGAGGACTTTATACGAAATGTAGGTGAATCCTGATGGCGGAGCCGGGAACTATGTATGCGAAGGCGCTCTATGAGCTGGCGGAGGAAGCCTCGATCGAGGAAAAAGTCCTCGATGAGCTCACAGAAGTTGTCCGGATCCTTAAAAGCGAGCCGGATTACATTCGCCTTGCGGATGCCTATACGCTGCCGGCAAAACAGCGCGCGGCTCTCCTCGGGGAAGCTTTTGGCGGACAGATCGAGGAAATCCTCCTGAACACCATGAAGCTTCTGGCGGAAAAGAACGCGCTTTCGGTTCTGCCGGAATGCGAGAAGGCCTATCGGTCGCTGTATTACGATCGTCACAGGATCACGACGGCTGCGATAACGAGTGCAGTCCCGTTGTCCGAGGATCAGAAAGCACGCCTCCTTGCCGCTCTCGAGAAGAAATCCGGCAAGCGGGTGCTTGCATCCTATACGACTGACGGGAGTGTACGCGGCGGGATTCGCATCGAGATGGACGGTGCATCCTATGACAATACCGTTTCGACAAAACTCATGAGACTGGAGCGGCTTCTTTCGAATCGCGCCTGAGATCCTAACAGAAAGACGGTGAGACCATGGACCTCAAAGCCGAGGAAATTTCCAAAATTATAAAAAGCCAGATCAAGCAGTACGGCAAGCATCTGGAGCAGAGCGAGACGGGAACGATCGTGCTCGTGGGCGACGGCATCGCGAAGGCTTCCGGCCTGACGCGCTGCATGGCGAACGAACTCGTTGAATTTGAGACGGGCGAGTACGGCATGGCGCTGAACCTGGAAGAAGAGTTCGTGTCCATCGTTATTCTTGGCGACGATCAGGGCCTGCACGAGGGCAGCGTTGTCCGCAGGACGGGGCGCGTCGTTTCTGTTCCCGTTGGAGAAAAGCTGATCGGGCGGGTAGTCAATGCTGTGGGCCAGCCGATAGACGGCAAGGGCGAGACCGGCTGCACCGAGATGCGCCCCATCGAAAGCCCGGCTCCCGGCATCATCGAACGGCTCGGCGTGAATGTACCGCTGCAGACCGGAATCAAGGCCATTGACAGCATGATCCCGATCGGGCGGGGACAGCGCGAGCTCATCATCGTCGACCGTCAGACCGGTAAGACCACGCTTGCCATCGATACGATCATCAACCAGAAAGGCACCGGTGTTATCTGCATCTACGTCGCCATCGGTCAGAAGAATTCGACCGTGGCACAGCTGGTAGAGCAGCTCTCCCAGGCGGGAGCGATGGATTATACCATCGTCGTCAGTGCCACTGCCTCAGAGCTGGCTCCCATGCAGTATATAGCGCCTTATACCGGATGCACGATGGGCGAGTACTTCATGCATCAGGGCAAGGACGTGCTCCTTATCTATGACGACCTTTCCAAGCACGCGGTAGCCTATCGTGCGCTTTCCCTGCTGATCCGCCGCCCGCCGGGACGCGAGGCGTATCCGGGCGACGTATTCTATCTCCACAGCCGTCTGCTGGAACGCGCGGCGCGCATGGCGCCGGAGTATGGCGGAGGCAGCCTGACCGCGCTTCCCATCATCGAAACGCAGGCGGGCGACGTTTCCGCGTATATTCCGACCAATGTTATTTCCATTACGGACGGACAGATCTTCCTTGAAAGCGAACTGTTCCATTCCGGTATCATGCCGGCCGTCAACCCCGGTATTTCGGTATCCCGCGTCGGCGGCAACGCGCAGATCAAGGCGATGAAAAAAGTCGCCGGTTCTCTTAAGCTGATTTACAGCCAGTACCGGGAGCTGCAGAGCTTTGCTCAGTTCGGAAGCGATCTGGATGCGGATACCAAGGCCCGGCTTGCCCAGGGCGAGCGCGTGGTTGAGGTGCTGAAACAGGGAAAGAACCGCCCTGTTGACGTGGAGAAGCAGGTTTGCATCATCTACGCGGTGACCCACGATTATCTGAAGGACGTTCCGGTAGAGCGGGTTTCCGAGTATGAGGAACGGCTCTATGCCCGGCTGGAATCGGAAAATCCGGAAATCCTCCGGACAATCCGGGAAACGGGCAAGTTCGAGAAAGAAACGGAAGAAAAACTGGCCGATCTGCTTGCGCGGTTTACCAGGGATTTCGTCGGCTGAGAGGAGGGGTGAGCTGTGGCGGGCGCTTCGATGAAGGACATCAAGAGCCGGATCAAAAGCGTGCAGAGCACCATGCAGATCACCAAAGCCATGGAGTTGGTGGCTTCCTCCAAGCTTCGCAGGGCTAAGGAACGGCAGGAAAGGCTGCGTCCGTACCATGAGGAACTGCGGCGCACGCTGGAAGAAATCGAAAACTCGACGAACGACTTTTCTTCCGTCTATCAGAAGAAGCGGGAAGTCCGGAAAACCTGTATGATCGTAATCGCGGGCGACCGGGGCCTTGCGGGCGGCTACAACAGCAACGTGTTCAAGCTTGCTGCGACGCTGACTGAAAGCGAGGAGCCGGTCTGCATCCTCCCCATCGGTAAGCGGGCACTGGAGTTCTTCAAGCGGCGCGGGAAGGAAATCCTTACAGAGGAATTCCGGGAAGCGGCTGATATAACGGTATCGGACTGTTTCCTCATGAGCCGCCTGATTGCGAATGGGTTTGTCGCCGGGCAGTTTGACCGGGTGACGCTCGTGTATACGAAGCTGAATTCCCTGCTCTCTCAGACGCCGGATACCATGGAGCTTCTTCCGCTGACGGCCGTACACCGGGAAGAAAAGGCGGAAGTGCGGGAACTGATTCTTTACGAACCAAGTCCGGACGCGGTATACAACGCGATCGTGCCAAATTACATCGCCGGGATGCTGTACGGCGCCATGTGCGAGTCCGTGGCAAGCGAACTTGCCGCGAGGCGCACGGCAATGGACGCGGCGAGCAAGAATGCGGCGGAAATGATCGAGGATCTCAGCCTGCGCTATAACCGGGCGCGGCAGGGAGCGATTACGCAGGAGATTACGGAAATTGTCGCGGGAGCGGAACACTGAGCCTCTGCGGGCTCATGAAGGAGCATTGAAATGGCGAAAGGAAACAAAGGGAAGGTTGCTCAGGTCATCGGTCCTGTGCTCGATATCCGCTTTGAGAACGGGGAACTGCCTGCGCTGCTGAACGCGGTCGAGATCAAGCATGGCGATCGGAGCATCGTGGCGGAGGTGGCGCAGCACATCGGCGATGACACCATCCGCTGCATCTCCATGAGCAGCACGGACGGCCTTGTACGCGGCGCGGAAGCGATTGATACCGGGTCTCCGATCACAGTCCCGGTGGGCGAGAAATGCCTGGGCAGAATCTTCAATCTGCTTGGCGAGGCGGTCGACAATATGCCGACGCCGGAAACGGAAGAACGATGGCCCATCCATCGCGATCCGCCGTCCTATGACGAGCAGGAAACGTCCACGGAAATCCTGGAGACGGGCATTAAGGTGGTCGACCTCATCGCGCCATACGCCAAGGGCGGAAAAATCGGCCTCTTCGGCGGCGCCGGTGTTGGAAAAACTGTTCTCATTATGGAACTCATTAACAACGTTGCAAAAGAGCATGGCGGTCTGTCGGTGTTCACAGGCGTCGGCGAGCGCACCCGTGAGGGAAACGATCTCTATTACGAGATGAAGGAAAGCGGGGTTCTCAGCAAAACGGCGCTTGTCTACGGTCAGATGAACGAGCCGCCGGGAGCGCGTATGCGCGTCGGCCTGTCCGGACTTACGATGGCTGAGTATTTCCGTGACCGGGCCGGGCAGGACGTGCTGCTCTTCATCGACAATATTTTCCGCTTTACGCAGGCGGGCTCCGAAGTGTCTGCGCTGCTTGGCCGTATGCCGAGCGCTGTTGGCTATCAGCCAACCCTTGCTACGGAAATGGGCGCGCTTCAGGAGCGGATTACCTCTACGCGCAAGGGCTCCATCACTTCCGTACAGGCGGTTTACGTGCCTGCGGACGACCTGACCGACCCGGCGCCGGCGACGACCTTCGCGCATCTGGACGCAACCACGGTTTTGTCCCGCGGCATTGCATCCCAGGGCATTTACCCCGCCGTGGATCCACTCGAGTCGACCAGCAGGATTCTGACTCCGGAAGTCGTAGGCGAGGAGCATTACAAGGTAGCGCGTGAAGTACAGCGCATCCTCCAGCGTTACAAAGAGCTTCAGGATATCATCGCCATCATGGGCATGGACGAGCTTTCCGAGGAGGACAAGCTGACGGTCTCCCGCGCCCGTAAGATTCAGCGTTTCCTGTCCCAGCCCTTCAGCGTGGCGGAACAGTTCACGGGCTATGCGGGCAAATACGTGCCGATCAAGGAAACGGTCCGCGGCTTCCGTGAGATCATCGAGGGCAAGCATGATGATCTGCCGGAAAGCGCTTTCCTCTTTGTGGGAACCATTGACGAGGCGGTTGAAAAGGCAAAGAAGGGGTGATCGCGCATGACGACCTTTCATCTGCGCATCAGCACGCCGGACGGCATCATCTATGACGACGATGTGACCAGCCTGAAAGCCCGTATGATCGACGGAGATGTAGGCATCCTTGCGAACCATTCCGATTATGTGTCGGCAGTTGGGGAAGGGGAAGCGGTCATCCATGCGGCTGATGGAACCGTTCACAAGGCGGCCTGCATGGGTGGAATGCTGTCAGTATTCCACAATGAAGCGCACCTGATCGCAACCACGTTCGAATGGGCGGACGATATCGACATCGAGCGCGCGAAACGCGCGAAAGAACGTGCGGAACAGCGCCTACGGGAGGCCCAGGAGGATAAGCAGGAAGTGCTTCTTGCACAGGCAAAGCTGCGCAGGGCGCTGATACGAATTCAGGTAAAGCAGTAAATGAAATGGAAAACCCCGGGAGAAAGCCTTCCGGGGATTTAATTTGACTTTTTTACGTAGCAAAAATTCAAATCATTGCAGAAATTAAACTAAATTATCAAGAATTTGAAATTAGTGCTTGCAATTCCTGCCGGGTACGCATATAATACCGCTGACGCTTTCAAGAATAAGGCGGACAATAAATGCAAAAGCCAAGGGAGGTCAACAGCATGTCTTACGTAGATGATGTCTATGCGCGCGTCGTAGCGCAGAATCCTGCGCAGCCGGAGTTTCATCAGGCAGTACGGGAGGTTCTTGATTCCCTTCGTCCGGTAATCGAGCGGAATGAAGAACGCTATCGCAAAGAAGCCCTGCTGGAGCGCCTGACGACTCCGGAACGTATCGTGATGTTCCGCGTGCCCTGGGTCGACGACAACGGCCAGGTGCAGGTAAACAACGGTTTCCGCGTACAGTTCAACAGCGCCATCGGCCCGTATAAGGGCGGACTGCGTCTGCATCCCTCGGTCAATCTCAGCATCATTAAGTTCCTGGGCTTCGAACAGGTCTTCAAAAACAGCCTGACCGGAACGCCCATCGGCGGCGGCAAGGGCGGAAGCGATTTCGATCCCAAGGGGAAGAGCGACCGCGAGGTCATGGCATTCTGCCAGAGCTTCATGACTGAACTGTACCGGCATATCGGCGCGGATACGGACGTACCGGCGGGCGACATCGGCGTCGGCGCGCGTGAAATCGGATATCTCTACGGACAGTATAAACGGATCACGGGCCTCTACGAAGGCGTGCTGACCGGAAAAGGACTGACCTACGGCGGAAGCCTTGCCCGGACACAGGCGACCGGATACGGCCTCCTGTATATGACGAGAGAGCTTCTGAAGGCCAACGGACACGATCTCGCCGGCAAGACGGTGGTGATCTCCGGCGCAGGCAATGTCGCGATCTATGCCGCGGAGAAGGCGCAGCAGCTCGGCGCGACGGTGGTTACGGTTTCCGATTCTACCGGCTGGGTGTATGATCCGGCAGGAATCGACATCGCGCTGCTTAGGAACGTGAAGGAAGTAAAACGGGCCAGGCTGACCGAGTATGCGAAGGCACGTCCTTCCGCGCAGTATCACGAGGGACGCGGCGTATGGGGCGTGAAGTGCGACGTCGCCCTCCCGTGCGCGACCCAGAACGAGCTGCATCTGGATGATGCGAAAGCGCTTGTTGCGAACGGGTGCATCGCGGTCTGCGAAGGCGCGAATATGCCTACGACAGCGGACGCGACAGAGTACCTGATGGCAAACGGCGTGCTGTTCGTACCCGGAAAAGCCGCGAACGCCGGCGGTGTTGCGACCAGCGCTCTTGAGATGAGCCAGAACTCCATGCGCCTTTCCTGGACTTTCGACGAGGTCGACGCCAAGCTGGAGGGCATCATGGTCAACATCTTCAAGAATATCGATGCAGCAGCGAAAGAGTACGGCATGGACGGCAACTATGTGGCGGGCGCGAACATCGCGGGCTTCCTCAAGGTCGCAACTGCGATGGAAGCGCAGGGCGTGGTCTGACCGCATTGCGGTAAACTCTTGTAATTTCCGCTCTCCCGTGTTATGCTGTGCATGTGCTTAGCACTTGATTTAACAGCAAAATGAAACGGAGGGATCCCCCATGATGAAATTGGTTTTGGTTCGCCATGGTGAGAGCGAATGGAACAAGCTGAACC
>JAIKWN010000079.1 GCA_024684665.1 Clostridiales bacterium
CGCCTGGTCAAGAAACTTCCGGACCTCTTCTTCACCGAAGGGTATTGCCCACGGGATCGACGAAAGGGTGTTGCTGCTGATATACAGCGCCAAGAGCCGCCAGAACTCCATAGGTACGCTTCTGTCGAAATATCCGTCTACCATACCGGCGGCGAAGCGGGGAGCTGCTTGCGCGCACCAGACGATGCGGTTGAATTCCTCCCACGGGTCTCCGTAGTCGAACCGGTCAAAGTCGATGATCACCAGTTTTCCCCGCTCGATCATCATATTCCCGATGTGATAATCTCCGTGCTGAAAACATTGAGGCCGCCCGCGAAGCAAGAAACGGTTCTGTGCGAGGTATTCCAAAAATGCTTCCGCGCCGTCAAACTTGATCGGGCAATCAAAATACCCTTTTATCTTCCGGTCGATCTTTGCGTTGAAGCGCGTTTCCCAATCCGGTGCTCCGTCGGGTGCCGGGATCGAATGGATCGTTTTGAGGATCACGCCGGATTCAAGTCCGAGCTTGTATTGCCCATCTTCCGTCATGGAGGGAACACAATCCTCTGCGTTCTCCCCTTCTATCCAGCTTTGTATGGTATAAAACCCATCTTCGGCGTCGCCGCACTCGAGCGGTTTACACATCGGCACGCCCAAGGCCTGGATTTTCCTTTGCAGTTCAAAGGACTTTTTCGCTCTTTCAGCTTTTTCCGGCGGCGTAATACGAAGGAAGAATTTACGTCCTTGCTTATCCATCGCACGGTATTTCCTATCGCCCGACCATCCTGCCGATATTGGATCCAACGAAAGAAATTCCATGCTGTTTCACGATCCTTTCATAACAAAACTGCAAAACTGCTGGGCTCTCCAAGCGATCAAGCCCAGGACGGCTGGTCCGATTCTGATTGCTTGAAGAGAGGCGTGGTGCGCGGGAAACGGTGCAGGCTTGGCAAAAGAAAACGCCGCCGCGAACGATATACAGTCCGCGACGACGATGGTCGGAGTGGCGGGACTTGAACCCGCGGCCTCATGGTCCCGAACCATGCGCGATACCAAACTTCGCCACACCCCGATAAACCGGCAAGCGTCATTGTAGCACAGCCGCTTCCCTTGCGTCAACCCCCAATTTACTGCTTTCGGTGATGGAAAACCGCCGCAAGCGGAAGGCGCTTGCGGCGGCGCTGGAGCGGATAATGGGAATCGAACCCACCTATCCGGCTTGGGAAGCCGGTGTTCTACCAATGAACTATATCCGCATTTCGCTATGCAGTATAGCATAGCGGAATTCAGATTGCAAGTCGATTTTTGCCGTCCAGCCAAAAAGATCGGCTACTGCTTTATTGCCCGGCTTCTCCCGCTTCCTCCGATCCTTCTGCCGGGCTCTGCCGCGCCATAATGACGTCCAGCACCTGCTGGACCGTAATGGGGCCGTAGCAGGCCGGATACTTGTCCACATCCCACCAGTATCTGAGGATCATTTGACTGTCGTTGAAAAGAAACCCCTCCGTGATCGGCTGGTCGATGCAGGCTGAGCAATCTACATGGTAATAGGCCCTGTTGAGATTGATGATGTTCCAGTAATGGATGCTTCCGTCCATGCGGCCTTCCACCACGCGGCAGTCGATCCCGCAGCGGTTGCACAGGAGCTGATAGGCCATGGCGCAGCCTTCGGAATCGGCTGTCCCCAGGATCAATGCGTCATATGCCGTACTCCCCCGCCTGGTGTTCTGTATGCGCAGCGCTATATCGCGGCAGAAGTAAAGGGCCTGTTCCGCCGGCGTGAGCTCCTCATAGACCCGGACGATCTCGTCCGCGGCGGGGTTGAGCTCCGTGAGACGCTCCTCCGCCTGCTCGTGGCTTTCCCGGTAGGTGAAGGAAAACACCACGATCTTGCTGATGGATTCCTCCGACGGATAAAAGGTCACGACGGCTTTCGGCTCGGAAGTCAGGATTTCGGGGTGGGAGCGGTAGAGATTGTGCAGGTAATCCAGCAGGGTCTGTTCCTTTACGGAAAGCGACGACGTCTGGATCGTGATGCGCTCCTCGCCGCTCTTGACGGCGTTTTCCACCATGGAATAAACATCCGTCAGTGTGGATGCAGAGCGGACGGAGGACATTTCCTCCGGCGACAGGCGATAACTGATGCGGAGCTTTGCTTCGTCATAACCCAGGATGCGGCTCACGGAATGGCTGATATACTCTACGGCGTAAGCGCCCATGGGATAGTCCCTGGTGGCGTCCAGGCAGACGCGGGCGATATCATCCTGCACGGAGCTGGAATAGTCCTTCAAGCGTATGGTGCCGGATTCCGCCCTCGCGGAGATCAGGCTTTGCACGGCGTTTTTCAGGCCCACATAGGTGCGGACTTCGTAATACTGCTCCTCTGTGTCGCCCACGAGAGCGCCGGGCTCCTCATGCTTCGTGACATAGCTGTATTCCCCGTCGTAGAACCGGCTGCA
>JAIKWN010000080.1 GCA_024684665.1 Clostridiales bacterium
CACGGTTTCGCCGATGGACATGGTTTCACGCGCCTTGTTCGCGGTGCGGACATTGGCGTAGGTTGCGCTCTTCATGCCGAGGACGCAAACCGCGCTGGACATCAGCGCGCCGAGCAGCAGCGTGATACCGGCCGTCTTCTCAATGAAGAGGGCAAAGATCAAAGCCAACAGGGCCACCACCAGGGAGATGGTCTTGTATTCCGTGAGCATGAAAGTGTTGGCGCCGGAGCGGATGATGCCGGCCATCTCGACCATTTCTTCCGTTCCTTCGGGCATGCGCTTGATGTCGAAATAGTTCTTTCCGACATAGGCGATGGCCGCGCAAATCACGACGAGGACGACGATGCTCCAAACTGTCATAGTGTTTGCTCCCATCCCTTCTGTAATTTGAATCTCGCTGTGAGCACAGCACAATAAATGCCGATCGTTCACGGCTGGTTCATATTTTACAGACAAAACCTTTTTCCGTCAAGGGAAAATGAGACAAAAATCTTCAAAACACGAATCATTTTCGGGCTTGATTCTTCCGGAAAGGCACAACTTATGATATAATCGAAATGCCAGCAGACAATCCGTTTGAGAGGAGGGACCGGATGATCTTCTTCCAGCAGTTTTTCCTGGACCGGGAAAAAGACATTGCCGTCGATCTGTGGATGGACGGGGAGCGCATGGAGCATGTGATTCGCACCCCCAATCACCGCACCGGGAACCTCATCTGCAATCTGGCAGCCCTGTGCGGCCTTCCGGTCTCTGAAGATGAGCATGGGCTGAAAGTGATCCGGGGCGAGGTCCCGTGTTATTTCGACGGCGACAACCGCCGGATGTATATCCTCCGTCTCGGCAACACAAAGATCGCCAACATTTTTCCGGACGGACGGGTCGAACTGAAGGCATCGATTCCCGCCATTTCCAAGACCCTCATGAGCCAGACCAAGGAATATCATCTCGGGATTGAGAAGACCATTGTCAAGACCTACATCCGCAGCGAGTGCAAGTTCCGCACGGACCTGCACACCCACATGAACGGAAACCTGCCACCGGATGTACTGGTTGCACTTGGCATTATGCACCAGATCCGTTACCCCTATTACTATATCAAAAAGCTTGGGCTTCGCTGTACCCTGGCACAGATTGCCGCACTGGAAGCGCGCAGGGTCACGGCCGAGGCCGGGATGGAAGAGACGACGCTCACCGGCCGTTACCGGGAACGCCGCATTGACGACCTGACCTTCATCAACTTTGCGGATCTGATTCTCGGCAACCCTGCGGATGCCGCTGAGAACATCGGACGCATCCGGAATTCCCTCACGATTCCCAAAGACGGTCAGGCCGTGTTTGCTGACCTTGAAAAAGTATATCTGTACCGGTATGTCTTCACGAAAGGCGTCGCATCGGAGGATCACTATCCCGGCCTGAACATCGAGGGTATTCCGGACCGTGACGTGCGAAGCTACGCTGAACAGATCCGCCGCGACAGGGAGGACAGCCGTTTCCGGCAGAATACGCTGTATCAGGATCTTCTCCTCTGGATCGCCCGCGAATACAAACGCCATGGGATCGTCTACGCGGAAATCACTGATACTGCGCTGCTGAACCGCATGGAGATCCCGGAACGGCTGCGGCAGATTCATGAGATCATGCCCGCTGTGACTCGTGAAACCGGCGTCCTGCTCCGCTTCCTGGCTGGCATCCGCCGCATCCCGCTGACCATCATCCGCGACAAGATCACACCCAATGACTACCTGGTGGAAAACCTCCGCTGTCTGCGGGTTGTGGCCGGAGATCCCTATGTCGCCGGCAGCGACATCATCGGCGAAGAAATCAACGATATCCTGGAGTTGCGGCCCCTGATCCGTGAACTCACGGCCATCGCGGGGGAACACAAGGGGTTTGTGATCCGGATTCACGCCGGAGAGAACGACAGCCTGCGGGATAATGTGGCCAATTCCATCCGCTGCGTGCGGGAAGCTCTCCTTCCGGGGCAGTCCATGCCGCCGCTCAGGCTTGGGCACGGCCTGTACACCTGCGACCTTCGGAGCGCGCGCGGCAACCGTTTGCTGGAAGACCTGCGGGAACTCGGCGTTGTGCTTGAATTTCAGATCACATCCAATGTGCGCCTGAACAATCTCAGCCATCTGGAACGGCACCCGCTGCGCCAGTATCTGCGTGCGGGTATCCGCTGCGTGCAGGGAACAGACGGCGGCGCGCTTTACGGCACGAACTCCATTGACGAAGAACTCAGCCTCGAAAAGATTCTCGGGTTGACGTTTGACGACCTGCGGCAGATGCGGCAGGCCGAGGATGACATTCTTACCGACAGCCTGCGCACTTTTGAAGAAAAACAGGCCGATTTCAGGAGCCGCCGCCCAGGCGGAGACACTGCCCTGTATTACACGCATCTCCTGGCTGAAGGGAAGACGTCTTCGCCTGTCCTCTGGAAAGGCGGAGTCGCAGTCCATACGGAAGAAGCGCTCTGTTCACAGATCACGGCGCTTCCGGCTGACCGTTTCCCAATCGTCATCGCCGGAGGAAGCTTTAACAGCGATCGGCGTCGTTCCGTGCTGCGTGAAGAAGACCGCGCTTTCTTGGATGAACTGATCAGCAAAGCCGATCAGGCCAAAGTCTGTTTTGTGATCGGACATCATCTGACAGCACAGGAAGGATATCTTCTCCAACTGGCCAAAGACCGTTTCCCGGTCTATGCCATTGTTCCCAATCAGCTGAGCCGCTCCCAATGCGCGAAGCTCCAGGAAGCTGGAATTGGTATTCTGGTATCAATCGAAGCATCGGGAATGGGGCTTTATAAGAGTTATGCCTACGAAATCTTTAACCGGATGCCTTCCGCCCTGCTGGCCTTCGACGGAAACTCCGCCGCGCAGAATCTGATCCAGGAAGCCCGAAACGGCCACTATAAATGCTGGATCTGCATCAATCTGCGCTCACGTGCCCTTGCGGCGAAAGCACGGATGCTTGAAGGCTATGTCAGTCCGATGGCTGACCCGGAAGGCATCCTGCGCAGATTGGGTTTGCTTCGACAGGACTTGCTGTAAAGGAGGCAGGTCATGTCTGGAAACGTCTATGCAGCAATCGACCTGAAGTCCTTCTACGCTTCCGTGGAATGCGTAGCGCGCGGCCTTGACCCGCTGACCACCAATCTGGTGGTTGCGGATGAACGGCGCACCGAAAAGACGATCTGTCTTGCCGTTACGCCGACGCTGAAGGCCTATGGTCTTTCCGGGCGCAGCCGGCTTTTCGAAGTCGTGGAAAAGGCAAAAGAAGTTCTCGCCTCTACCGGCAAGCCTCTTGAATACATCGTTGCGCCGCCTCGGATGAAGCTTTACATGGAGACCAGCGCGAAGATCTATGAAGAGGTTTATCTTCATTATGCGTCAGCGGAAGATATTCATGTTTATTCGATTGACGAAGTCTTTATTGACCTGACGCGCTATCTCGCCTTTTACGGCATTACGCCACATGAACTGGTGCGCCGGATCATCGCGGATATTCTCAAGCTGACAGGAATCACCGCTACAGCGGGAATCGGAACGAATCTCTTCCTGGCGAAAGTTGCGATGGACATCGTGGCCAAGCACGTTCCCGCAGATCAGGACGGCGTCCGCATCGCGGAGCTGAATGAGCAGACCTATCGCGAAAAGCTCTGGAGCCATCAGCCCCTGACTTCCTTCTGGCGTGTGGGACGGGGAATCGCGGCAAGGCTGCGGAAATACGGCTGCTTCACCATGGGGGATGTCGCACGCTTCAGTTTGCGCAACGAAGATGCGCTCTTCCGGGAATTTGGGGTTGATGCGGAACTGCTGATCGATCACGCCTGGGGACAGGAAAACTGTACCATGGCAGATATCAAATGCTACAGACCCGAGTCCGCATCCCTTTCACAGGGACAGGTGCTCTCCCGGCCCTACTGCTTCGAGGAAGGCCGCATCATCGTCCGCGAAATGGCGGAACAGATGGCCCTTGAACTGGTCGCAAAGCATCTCGTCGCGAGCGGTGTCAGTCTTGCGGTCGTCTACGACCGGGAGGCACTCCAAACCGGGCAATGGCATGGCGAAACCGAGACAGACTGGTATGGGCGAATCGCGCCGAAGACGGCCCACGGCGGACGGACACTACTGGACGCTGGCGGTTATCCCCTTCCCACCAGTTCCTCCCAGAAGATCATCGACGCTGCTGTTTCCATCTACGAGGAAGTGACAGACCGTTCGCTCCCGGTGCGGCGCTTCTACATTGATGTGGCGGATCTTCATCCGGCGGATGAAATACGGCAGGCGCCCAGGCAGCTGGATCTGTTCAGCGATCCAGAGATCCTGCAGCGCGAATCCGAGACCGACAGGAAAGAAGCAAGGATCCAGCAAGCAATGCTCCAGATCAAGAAAAGATACGGCAAGAATGCGATCCTTCGGGGGACCAGTTATCAGGAGAGCTCCACAGCCAGGGAGCGCAACGCGCAGATCGGCGGACATGCAGCGGAGGCAAATGAACCATGACAGGATATGAGGACATCCTTCACGCGGAGAGGCCAAGATCCGCAAAGCATCCTCCCATGCCGAGACCCGAGCGGGCCAAGCAGTTTATGCCTTTTGCCACCCTTCGCGGCTTCGGTGATCTGCTCACAGACCGTGAGGACAGCGTAATTTCGCGGATGGACAAAGTCCTGGAAGAGGAGGAAGTCTGGGAAGATGAGAATAGCTCTGTTTGACTTTGACGGAACGCTCTGCCCGGGCGATTCGATCGTCCCATACCTCCGATTCTGCATCCGGAAAGGGTTCGCCCCGCCAACCCAATGGTTCCGCGCTGCCGGCGGTTACCTGCATCAAAGGCTGCATCCTGATTCTGTCAGCGAGGCGAAAGCGGAGTCTTTGTCTTTCATCCGCGGCCGGGAGAAAGCGGAGATGGACGGAATCGCCGAACAGTTCATCGGCGAATGTCTCCAGCCGAGGTTTTATTCGGAAGGGATCGAAACGATGCAGCGCCTGCGCGGGGAAGGACTCAAAGTCATTCTTCTCTCCGCGTCCGCGTCGGTCTATATGGATAAGATGATTGATTTCCTTCAAGTCGATGCGGTCATCAGCACGCAGTGTGAACTGGACAGCCATAACCGCTATACCGGCGCCGTCGGACCAAACTGCCGGGATGAAGAGAAACTGCGCCGGCTTCATGCGTGGGCCAACGGGCAGGAACTTGAGATTGTCACAGCCTTTGGGGATTCTGCCCATGATATCCCCATGCTGGCGCAGGCTGAGAAGCCGGTTTGGGTCAATCCGTCATCGACTCTGACTGGACAGGTCCAAGGAGAGATTGTAAGATGGAAGAGAGGAAGGAACCAAGTATGATGCGTTTACAGAAATACCTGGCCATGAGCGGGGTGGCTTCCAGACGGAATGCCGAAAAGCTGATTGCGGAAGGCCACGTGCAGGTCAACGGAGAAACCGTCACGGAGATGGGCGTTCAGGTGGATGAAGCCAAAGACCGTATCACCGTGGACGGCAAACCGGTCAAGCTCGAAGAAGAAAAGCATTACATTGCGTACAACAAACCGATGTATGAGGTCACGACCGCTTCAGACCCCGAAGGACGACCAACTGTCATGGATATGTTCCGGGATTATCCGGTGCGTCTTTATCCGGTCGGCCGTCTGGACTACGACAGCGAAGGCCTGCTCCTGCTCACCAATGACGGGGAACTGATGAATCACCTTCTCCATCCGAGCCATGAGGTCCCGAAATCATACCTTTGCCGCGTTTCACACCAGCCGACAGAGGAAGATTTGCGCCAG
>JAIKWN010000170.1 GCA_024684665.1 Clostridiales bacterium
CGCAAGATCCTCTTTCAGATTCGCTATATCCTTATCCGTTTCGCCTGTATAGTCTGCTCCCGCATTCGTATAATCCCCGCAAATGACGATTCTGTCCGGCTCACAGTCTTCCCGGGAAAGCCGCCCAAACAGATCTGACGCGACCTGCCAGCTGATCTCGTCTTCCCGGCTCTGGTAATCGGATCCGAAGAGCAGGATTTCCTCCGGGACCTCCATTCGAACCGCGTCCGACCAAGGTGAGGAAAAGGACGCGTTCTTTTTTTCATAAAGACTTCGTATATACAGATAACCGGATGCCCCCGGGGGAAGCGGGATGACAGCTTTTGTGATTTTCGGCTTCTCAATCCGCTCCGAGATCTCCTGCCCCGCATCTTCCATCTCAAAGCGTATTTCATACCCTGTACAGTTCCGGCTTGCCGTAAAGGTAAGCCGTATATTCCGGCTGCTCCTGCAGAAGGTCTCCGTGATTTCTGGCGTATCATAGCAGAAGACATAGGCTTTCCGGTTTACCCGCTTATAGTTTTTTGAGCCGGGAGCGGTAACGGTAATCTCAGCTATGCCGGCAAATCCCTTCGCGATATTGACGATGCCCTGCCGATTCACCTTAACAGAATCACGGTTGCTGGAATAGGATAGTTTCGCTTCCACTTCCAGCGAAACTTCGAGCTCCGCTTCCTGCGCTTCCGGGGAACTTGGAAGGATGATATTGGAGACCTCACACTCATTTTCCGCTTTCGCGATGGTAAATGACCGCCTAGCGGAACCGGTATACGCCCCGATCCCCTGAATCCGCACGGATGCCTGACCGGCATCTGTGTTTTTGGAAAACTCCGCGGTATAGTCGACGCCTTCCGTCAGAGTCTCTCCCGACAGGGTGACGGTGAATTCCGGCTCAATCTGCTCTCCGGTATAGACGATCTCTTCCTCTGTGAAGCGGATCTTCGCGTTTTTAAGGGTTGGTGCCGTGCTCTTCTTCCCGGCCGCAAACGCGGAAACGGAGAACAGCTGCAGCAGCAGAAGCAGACCCAGCGCGACGGAAGTGCGAACCCTTTTCATTCTCTCTCCTCTCAGAAAAACCATTCCAGAATAAATACGGCGGCACAGCAGGAAACTGCGACGGGAAAGAGTCCTGCTCCGGCCCAGGCCAACGCGATGCCCAGAACGAGAGCTGCCGCACCCGCAAGGGGGTTCGATGTAGCCTGTACGATGGCTGGAAAGGTCATGACCGAGAGGGTCACATATGGCACATAATAAAGGAAGCTCCGCAAGAAGCGGTTCCGGATCGGCCTGCGGATGAGAGTGAGCGGCAGAGCGCGGATTGCGTAAATGGAGACTGCCATCACGAGGATATAGACATACATATTATGCTTCATATCCGTCTTCCTCCTCCCGCGGGAACAGCAATGCTGCCGCCCCTGCCAGGATCAGGGTCAGCAAGATGACGCGCAGGCTGTCGGACATTTCTTTCGTTCCAGGCAGTATGGCAAAAATCCCGGAAAGAGCGAAGCTGATCGCCACGAGCGCGAGAACCACACGGTCTTTTTTGGCGGGCGGCACGATGGAGGCGATGAACATTCCATACAGCGCCACACCGAGAGCGCTGACCAGCCTTGCAGGCAGGATGCTACCCATCACGATTCCGAGGGCAGTTCCCGAGGACCAGCCGAGCAGGGGCAGTACGAAAACGCCGTACATGTACCACGGATCCAGATATCCTTCTCGCGCTATTCCCAGAGCGAAAATCTCGTCCGTCACGTCAAAGGCGATGAGCGGGCGGTGAATGAACGGCGTTCGCGGATCGAACTTCTGCGACAGCGCCGCGCTCATCAGCAGGTAGCGCGCGTTCGCCACGAGAGTAACGAGCGCGATCTCAAGAAGCCCCGCGTGCGCGGCAATCGCCGTAAAACCTGCGTATTCCCCCGCCGAGGCGTTGCACAGCAGACTGACCAGGAAGCCCTGGAAGGGCGTCATTCCAATGGCTTTCGCCCGGATGCCGAGAGAAAAAGCGACCGCAAAATATCCGAGCCCGATGGGCAGCCCGCCCGCGAACCCAGAGACAAACGATTTCCTGCGACGTTCTTCCATGATGTCACTCCATTCCGGCAGAGGCATCCCCCTACCGCGTTCCCTTTCTCTGTTTCAGCAGTTCCAGGAGTTCCTCCCGGCTGAGCGCAGCAGCACCGCTGGCGCTTCCTGAAAGGATATCGTCGGCCAGCTGCCGTTTCTTTTCCTGCAACTCCAGAATGCGTTCCTCTATGGTATCCTTCGCGATGATGCGGTACACCGTCACCGGGTGCTTCTGACCGATGCGATGCGCCCGGTCCGCCGCCTGGGTTTCCGCAGCCGCATTCCACCAGGGATCAAGTAAAACTACGAGATCCGCGCCTGTCAGATTGAGCCCCGTTCCTCCAGCCTTAAGGGAAATCAGAAAGACCGGCGTATTGCCGCCGTTGAAGCGCTGCACCATAGACAGTCGCTCGCCCTTCGGCGTTTCTCCCGTAAGCTTTTCATAGGCGATGTTCCGTTCTTTCAGATCCTCTTCTACGAGGTCCAGGGCGCCCGTAAACTGGGAGAAGACCAACATGCGGTGCCCGCCATCCATGG
>JAIKWN010000183.1 GCA_024684665.1 Clostridiales bacterium
CATCGGCGGTGATGGCCGCGCGCGGGATCTCGATCATGGTGCCAACGTGATAGTTCAGGGTCATATCCTGCTCTTCGAAGACCTTCTTGGCGGTATCGTCAACGATCTTCTTGACGAAGGCCAGTTCCTTCTTGGAGCCGACCAGCGGGATCATGATCTCGGGCACGATGTCATAGCCGCATTCTTTCTTCACGTTGATGGCGGCCTGCAGCACGGCGCGGGTCTGCATCTCGGCGATTTCGGGATAGGTGACGGCCAGACGGCAGCCGCGATGACCCATCATGGGGTTGGACTCATGCAGAGCGTTGATCTTCTGCTTGACCTGTTCCACGGTGTAGCCCAGGTTCTTGGCCAGCTCTTCGATCTCTTCGGTCATGTCCAGGTGCGGCACGAACTCATGCAGCGGCGGATCCAGATAACGCACGGTCATCGGACGGCCTTCCAGCGCCTTGTACATGGCTTCGAAGTCGCCCTGCTGCATCGGCAGGATCTTGGCCAGAGCCTTTTCACGCTGTTCCTTGGTGTCGGCGAGGATCATCTCGCGGACAGCCGCGATACGGGTCGCCTCGAAGAACATATGCTCGGTACGGCAGAGGCCGATGCCTTCCGCGCCGAACGCAACAGCCTGCTTGGTGTCGCGCGGGGTATCCGCGTTGGTGCGGACACGCAGCTTGCGGGCAGCGTCCGCCCAGCTCATGAAGCGAGCGAAGTCGCCGGAGATGGAAGCTTCCACAGTGGGGATCAGGCCGTCATACACGTTGCCGGTGGAGCCGTCGACGGAGATCAGGTCGCCCTCGTGGTATTCCTTGCCATTGATGGTCACAGCGGTTTCATCAGCGTTGAACTTCAGATCGCCGCAGCCGACGACAGCCGCACGGCCCATGCCGCGGGCAACGACCGCCGCGTGGGAGGTCATGCCGCCGAACGCGGTCAGGATCGCCTGGGAGAAGTCCATGCCTTCGATATCTTCAGGAGTGGTCTCCTTGCGGACCAGGATGACCTTTTCCTTGTTCTTGCCGTGTTCAGCCGCCTTTTCAGCGGTGAAGTAGATCGCGCCGGCGCCGGCACCGGGGGATGCAGGCAGACCCTTGGCGATGACGGGCGCCTTCTTCAGGGCATCCGCGTCGAAAGCCGGGTGCAGCAGGCTGTCGAGCTGCTTGGGCTCAACCTTCAGCACGGCTTCTTCTTCAGTCAGCACGCCTTCGTCCACCAGATCCACAGCGATCTTGAGCGCGGCCTGAGCGGTGCGCTTGCCGTTGCGGGTCTGCAGCATGAAGAGCTTGCCTTCCTGGATGGTGTATTCCATGTCCTGCATGTCGCGATAGTGCGCTTCCAGCTTGTTGGCGGTATCCACGAACTGCTGGTACACTTCGGGCATCTGGTCGGCCAGGTGGCTGATGGGGGACGGAGTGCGGATACCCGCGACCACGTCTTCACCCTGGGCATTCAGCAGGTACTCGCCATACAGCTTCTTTTCGCCGGTGGAGGGGTTACGGGTGAAGGCAACGCCGGTACCGGAGGTCTCACCCATGTTGCCGAACACCATGCTCTGTACGTTGACGGCAGTGCCCCAGTCGCCGGGAATGTCGTTCATGCGGCGATAGTAGATCGCGCGGGGATTGTCCCAGGAGCGGAACACGGCCTTGACCGCTTCCATCAGCTGAACCTTGGGATCCTGCGGGAACTCAACGCCCATGTGCTTCTTGTAGATTTCCTTGAAGCGAACCACGACTTCCTGCAGATCTTCCGCAGACAGGTCACGGTCGAACTTCACGCCGCGCTTTTCCTTGAACTCGTCCAGAACGGCTTCAAACTCGCTCTTCGGGATCTCCATAACAACGTCAGAGAACATCGCGATGAAGCGGCGATAGGCGTCGTAAGCGAAGTGCGCGTTGTTGGTCTTCTTGGCCAGACCTTTGACGGAAACGTCGGTCAGACCCAGATTCAGGATGGTGTCCATCATGCCGGGCATGGAAGCGCGGGCACCGGAGCGGACGGAAACCAGATAGGGATCATCCTCGCTGCCGAACTTCTTGCCGATGATTTCTTCGGACTTCGCCAGGGAAGCAAAGATCTGCTCTTCGATTTCGGGAGCGATGGTCTTACCATCTTCATAGTACTTGGTGCAGGCTTCGGTGGTCACGGTAAATCCCGGAGGAACCGGAAAGCCCATACGGCTCATTTCGGCCAGGTTCGCGCCCTTGCCGCCGAGCAGCTCACGCATGTTCGCGTTGCCCTCTTCAAAGCGATACACATACTTTTTTGCCATTGTTCATCCTCCTTGATGGCATTATAATGCTGGTAGATGACAGACACCTTCCGTCAACCTATTTATTATAGCGTGAAAATAGTATGATTTCAAGCACTTCGGCAAAAAAAACACCAATTATGGAGAAAAGAGCGGAAAAACTGCAGGCAGCCCAAATTTGTAAGACATTAAAAACAAAGAAAAAGCA
>JAIKWN010000192.1 GCA_024684665.1 Clostridiales bacterium
AATCCATTCTCCATTGCGATATAATCTTTTTGCGGTTTCAGTGTTTGTTTCACAGCTACATTCTACCGCATTTGCCGGCCTCTTTACAGAGCCCGGCTCTTTTTGTACATGAAAAAGGACTGCCTCTTTGTGAGACAGCCCCCCCTGACCAAAAACGAACGCAAAATCAAACGCAAAAAAATACGTTTGATTTTGCGGCTGATTTTCAGACGTAAAATTTCAATTCGTCCGCTTGACAAACCCAATATACACGAGTACAATCATGTTGATATCAGTTTGATATCACTGAAAGGAGAGATACCCGATGAAGGAAAAGGTCCTGGAAACGAAAAAGAACGGCCTGGCCGCTCTATTGCTTGTGATTGCGCTGTATATGCTCGCGTCGGTCGGCTGCGCCGTGGGCGCGAGGCGGTCCGTGCCGCTTATGGTCATCAGCATCGTCGTTCTTTCCACCGCATGGATCCTGCTTCTGGGGCTTAAGGTGCTGCGCCCGCAGGAGGCGCTCGTGCTGACGCTCTTCGGCCGCTACATCGGCACGCTGAAAGGGGAAGGGTTTTACTTTGTGAATCCCTTCTGTGTCGCCGTGAATCCTGCTGCTGGGACAAAGCTCAGCCAGAGCGGGGACGTGGCGACCGTGTCCACGCCGGTTTCGAGCGTGAACGTGAATGGCGTCCCGATCCCGCAGTTCAGCAAGAAGCTGTCCCTCAAGGTCATGACGCTGAACAACAACCGGCAGAAGATCAACGACTGCCTCGGCAATCCGGTGGAGATCGGCATCGCCGTGACCTGGCGAATCACCGATACCGCAAAAGCTGTTTTTGACGTCGACAACTATAAAGAATTCCTCTCCCTGCAGTGCGACACGGCGCTGCGGAACGTCGTGCGGCTGTATCCCTACGACGTCGCGCCGAATGTCGACACGACCGGGGACGGCACGCCGGACGACGGGAGCCTGCGCGGCTCCTCAGAGATCGTCGCCGCGCGCATCCGCGACGAGATCCAGCAGCGCGTCATGCAGGCGGGCATCGAGATCATCGAGGCGCGCATCACCTGCCTGGCCTACGCACCGGAAATCGCGGCCGTCATGCTGCAGCGGCAGCAAGCTTCTGCGATCATCGACGCGCGCAAGATGATCGTCGACGGCGCGGTCGGTATGGTGGAGATGGCGCTGGAACGACTTTCGGAGAACCAGGTCGTGACGCTGGACGAGGAACGCAAGGCGGCCATGGTTTCCAACCTGCTCGTCGTTCTCTGCGGCAATCACGACGCGCAGCCGATCGTGAATTCCGGCAGCCTGTACTGATATGAACGAGAAGCAGAAGAAGCAGGTGCCGCTGCGCCTGTCTCCCAGGCTGTACGCCGCGATCGCGGCCTGGGCAGAGGACGACTTCCGCTCCGTAAATGGACAGATCGAGTACCTGCTGACCGAATGCGTCCGCCAAAGGAAGAAGAACGGGAAGTACGTTTCTGATGAGATCGACGTTCCCCCGGAGCTGGATATCGAATAGATAATCGAGGTTCATTTAACGGCGTTTTCCGTATTGTTGCGGAAAACGCTGTTCTATGCTACAATAAATTGTTTCTGGTTTTGTTCCGATTCCGGGGCAGATATGCTCCATGCCATAGAAAGGGAAACTGTAATATGGGCTTTTTTTCAAAACTCTTCGATCCCACCGCAGGCGAACTGAAGCGCCTCGGCAAGCTGGTCGATAAAATCGATTCCTTCGAACTGGCGCACAAAGCGCTGACGGACGCGCAGCTCCGCGCGAAGACCGCGGAATTCCGCGAGCGGCTCGCAAAGGGCGAAACGCTGGATGACCTTCTGCCGGAAGCTTTCTCCGTCGTGCGCGAGGCGACGGATCGCGTCATGGGCAAGCGGCAGTTCCGCGTCCAGATGATGGGCGGCATCGTCCTGCACGAAGGGCGCATCGCGGAAATGAAGACCGGTGAGGGCAAAACGCTCACCGCCACCATGCCTTCCTACCTGAACGCGCTCACCGGCAAGGGCGTCCACGTCGTGACCGTCAACGATTACCTTGCCCGGTTCCAGGGTGAGGATATCGGCCGTATTTTCCGCTTCCTAGGTATGAGCGTTGGCGTCATTGTGCACGACCTGGACCAGGAGCAGCGCCGGGAGGCTTATGCCTGCGACGTGACCTATGGCACGAACAATGAGATGGGCTTCGACTACCTGCGCGACAACATGGTCATCTACGAGAAGAACCGGGTGCAGCGCGGACATCACTTCGCCATCGTGGACGAGGTGGACTCCATTCTGATCGACGAGGCGCGCACGCCACTCATCATTTCCGGCGCAGGCGAAAAGTCCACCGACATGTATGAAAAGGCCGACCGTTTCGTCTGCACCCTGCAGGAAGGCGTGGAGCCAGAAGAGGACCGCTGGGCCGAAAATCCCCTCTCTGAGGAAGAGAAGGCGGCCATGCGCAAGGACTTCGTCAAGGACGAAAAAAAGAAGACCTGTAACCTCTCCGAGACGGGCGTCCGCAAGGCGGAGCGCTGGTTCGGCGTCGAAAACCTCTCGGACATCGCCAATTCGGAGTTGCTGCATCACATCAACGCCGCCCTCAAGGCGCACGCAATGATGAAGCGCGATGTGGATTACGTCGTGCAGAACAACGAAGTCATCATCGTGGACGAGTTCACGGGGCGCCTCATGATCGGGCGGCGCTACAGCGACGGCCTCCACCAGGCCATCGAGGCGAAGGAGCACGTCGGCGTCCAGCGTGAGAGCAAGACGCTTGCGACCATCACCTTCCAGAATTACTTTCGCATGTACGGCAAGCTCTCTGGCATGACCGGCACGGCGAAGACTGAGGAAGAGGAATTCAAGGGCATCTACAGCTTGGACGTAGTTCAGATCCCAACTAATATGCCTATGATCCGCAAGGATCTGAACGATCTCGTGTACCGCACGGTCAAGGGCAAGTTCTCCCAGGTGGTGAACGAGATCGAAAACCGGCACAAGACGGGCCAGCCCATCCTGGTGGGCACAGTCTCCGTCGAGGTGTCCGAATTCCTCTCGAAGCTACTCACCATGCGCGGCATCCAGCACGAGGTGCTGAACGCTAAGCAGCATGCACGCGAGGCGGACATCGTTGCCCAGGCCGGCCACTACGGCGCGGTCACCATCGCCACCAACATGGCCGGCCGCGGCACGGACATCCTGCTTGGCGGCAACCCTGAATACCTGGCCAGGCGTGCGATGCGACAGAAGGGCTACGACGACGCGGCCATCGATGAAGCCACGGGCTTCAACGAGGACGTTTCGGACGAGATCATCCAAGCGCGCGCATTGTATAAAGAGCTTTACAACGGCTTCAAGAAACAGACGGATGAAGAGCACGACCGCGTCGTGGCCGTCGGCGGCCTGCACATCATCGGCACGGAACGCCACGAATCCCGCCGTATCGACAATCAGTTGCGCGGCCGCGCCGGCCGCCAGGGCGACCCCGGTTCCTCCCAGTTCTTTCTCTCCATGCAGGACGACCTGATGCGCCTCTTTGGCAGCGACCGCGTCAGCGGACTGATCGAAAAGATGGGTCTTGCGGAAGACGAGCCCATCGAAGCGAAGATGCTGACCGGACAGATCGAAAACGCCCAGAAGCGCATCGAAGCCCGGAACTACGAGATCCGCAAGAGCGTGCTGCAGTACGACGACGTTATGAACGAGCAGCGTAAAGAGATCTACGGCCAGCGCCTGCAGGTGTTGGAGGGTCGCGACATGCACGAGACCATCGTGAAGATGGCTGACGCGCTAATCGATGAGGCCGTTGGTACTTACTGCGGCAACGGCGACGTATACATGGACTGGGACATCCCGGGCCTTACCGAGTATTTGGAAAAGCTTTGTATCCGCCAGGGCTTCTTCGCCGCGAAGGACGAAGAGCTGAAGAACATCTCCAAGGAAAATCTTGTTTCCCTGCTAAAGCAGGAAGCGCGGGATTTCTACGCCCTGCGGGAAGAAGGCCTCACGAAGATCGGAATCGACGTCCGGGAGTTGGAGCGGGTTGTGCTGCTTTCCTGCGTGGATCACCGCTGGATGGACCACATCGATGCCATGGATCAGCTACGGGACGGCATCGGCCTTAGAGCCTACGGCAACAAGAACCCGATTACGGAATACCAGATAGAAGGTTACGACATGTTCGACGAGATGGTGCGCCTCATCCGCGAAGACACCGTCCGGCGGATGTACCAGGCCCGCATCAGCGTCCAGCAGGAGCGCAAGGAAGCCGCAAAACCCCAGGAAACAAACTTGGAGCAGGCAAAGAACGCCGGCGGCCCTCAGGGTCCGCGTAAGGTCACGAAAAAAGTCGGCCGCAACGATCCCTGCCCCTGCGGCAGCGGCAAGAAATACAAGAACTGCTGCGGGAGAGAGGCGTAAACCATTCTGCGCAGTACACCTAAGGTACATCTTATTGTCACAGCCAGCTGAAACCGTCTGCGCCGGAAATGTGTAAGAATACTGAATCTCAGGCCAAACATACAAATAGGGTAGAGGGAGGGCATTAGCCCTCGCCCCTCCCGTTGCACCATACGTACCGGCCAGGTATACGGCGCTACATCATAACATGGTTTCAAGTATTTCTCAGGTAATAAGCGAGAGGATCGACCAAGCCAGGTCGGTT
>JAIKWN010000208.1 GCA_024684665.1 Clostridiales bacterium
CACGGGCGTCCCGAATCCGGAGAATTCCTCCGGAAGTCCGCTGCCCTCGTTTCCGAGAATTACGGCGCTTCCCGGGCGGTACAATCCAGCTGCCCGCTCCAGGGATACGGAACCGGTCAGCATAAAAGGAAAAAGCCGCTCATCCGGATACCGCTGCCGGTATTCCGAAAACGAGTCGAAATGCCGTATCCGCAGCGAAAAAGCCGCGCCCATGGAAGCGCGGACGGTTTTGGGGTCGTCCGTATCCGTAGCCGGCCGGACAATCGCAAGATCCAGGAAGCCGAACCCCAGCGCCGTCCGCATAATCGTGCCGAGATTCCCGGCATCGCCGGGATTCACCAGCACCAGATGATCCGCGCCTGCCAGCAGGTCTGCTTCCACCTTCCGGTACACCATAGCCGCGTGACAGTTCTCTTTATGGGAAATCGTCCGGAGCAGGCGATCCGCACATTCACAGCGTATGCCCGCCGCTTCCGCCGCGCTCCGGAGTTTCAGGACGCCGGAGCTGTTTTCGCTGTCAGAAGAAAAGAGAAAGCGGAGGCATCGCTCCGGCGCGGCGCGAAGGCATTCCGCCGCCGGGAATATCCCCGGCGCGTAAGAATAGTCGTTCTTTTTGTTGTAAGCTTCCAGCTTCGGCAATCCGATATCCTCCCGGGGGTTGTTTGCTCACGGTTCTGCTGGGATCAATGTCGAGAAATAAATCATATCGCAGAGTTCACGGACCTTTTTGGTGTTGATCTTGACACCATGCAGAACGATGGCGGAAGATGATCCCCCATCCAGATTGTAGGCTGTCCGGATTCCCTGTCGACTTCCCACATACTCGGAGAACTCTTCCAGGGTCAGTCCCGCGGAACCGCGATTCTCCGGTCCGCAGGTCGTGATGAACAGATACGAAAGCGGCCCCAGCTGACATGCAGCAACCCGCTGCGCCTTTTTCCTCGCGCCTGTGTCCGTTACCCGGATGGGAAGCACCCTCTCCCCGTCCCGGATCAGCGCAGGGCCAAAGTTAAAGCTGTTGACGATCGTTCCCCGATAGGCGGCGATTTTCTCCGCCGTAGGTTCTTCGATCATGACAAAATCACCGTTCTCGTCGATGATCAGCAGATCGTGCTTTTCGCTTGGGTTATCGCGCAGGAGAACTCCCTGCCGGACAAGGTAGCCGGTATTCCGATAGTTGAAAAAATCGCCGTTAACCGCCAGCACGGCATTTACACGCTTTGCGAGAATCCCGGGCGACGCAACTTTCGTCGTGCCGTACCGGCCAGCCATGGTCGTTCGCATCTGTGATGGATGCGCGATCTGTACATAGGCCAGCATGATGTCCGTATCATATGCGCGGTCGGTCTCGATGCGCACCTTGAGGCTCTCGTCCTCATAACCCATATTATCCGGAAGATACGCGCTGTCCGGTGCGATCAGTCCGGGTGAATCGTCAATGGGAAGCGGAGCAAATCGCTTCTCTTCCTTTTCTTCCGCCATAGCGAACGAAAGAGCCATCGTCACGCCGCAGAGACAGCATAGGATCGCATGTCCGAATCGCCCAAACCGCATTAAAGAATCTCGCCTTTCTCGTTCGTCTTTCGGAGAACTGCAGCGCTGCGCGCCGGGAGGTACAGGGTGAAACCGTCTCCCATCGCGTCGTCATGCGCCCAAGTATGATACACCGTCTTCGTATCGATATTGCCGTAGCCGCCGAATTCTTTCGCATCCGAAGACAGGATCACCCGATAATCTCCTTTTTCCGGCGCGGGGATGAACAGGCTTTCCTGGGATTGCGTCGGATGGAAGTTGAACACGAAAATGCAGCCAGCCTTTTCAAAAGCCAGGATCTGGTCGTCTTCATGCTGCCGCAGGCACTTCGGCATACCGCCCTCCAGCACGCGATAGCGCCGTACAAGGCCGATCATCGCCTTGTCGAAGTTCCCCAGGAACTCATAGCGCAGATACCCGTGCTCCGCAAGGGACCAGAGCCGCCGCGCGTGAGCGAAACTCCAGCCGTTCCCCTCCCGAGGGAAGTCGATCCATTCCGGATGGCCGAACTCGTTGCCCATGAAATTGAGGTATCCCTCGCCGCCGGCGCTGATAGTCACGAGACGGATCATCTTGTGCAGGGCTACGGCGCGCTCCACTATGAGGTTCGGGTAGCCGCGGTTCATCCCGGTGTACATTTCCTTGTCCGCCAGGCGGAACATGATGGTCTTGTCTCCCACCAGCGCCTGATCGTGGCTCTCCGAATAAGCGATGACCTTCTCGCCGGGGCGCCTTGCGATGAGCTCCCAGTACATCCGGCTCATGTCCCAGTGCCCGTCTTCCTTTTCCT
>JAIKWN010000230.1 GCA_024684665.1 Clostridiales bacterium
CATCAGATCCGTGGAAGCATATACCTTCAAGCCCCAGGTCCAGACTCCGTTTTTCCCGTCCGTGTGTTCTTTGTTCTCGCCGTACCAGTAATAGACGCCGTCTTCAAAAAACACCGCGCCGCCATGGGCCTGGATGCGTTCGCCCCTGGTGTCCAGCCAGGGCTGTCCTGGCCGGATCGCCGTCTGATAATGGTCGGCGGGCTTTTCTTCCTTCGCCTTGTCGGCGGCGTCAATGGCCTTGAACCGCTCGATGAGTCTGCGCTCTGAGGGGCTGACGGCATTCTCCGGCGTGTTGAGGGCGTTCAGCGCCTTATCCAGTGCGGCAATGACTTCATTGGCCCTGGGATTGCGGGTATAGCGCACCAGCTGCTCCACGGAGAGCGCCGCAGCCTGCGGGTTCGATTCCGCCATTTTCCGCATGCCGGGCAGGATGCGGTCGAACACGGCCGCGGCCTCCTCGTTTTCAAGCAGGTGGGCGATCTTCATGCTGACATTGTAAATCATTCTCAGCACTCCTTTTTTATCTTCTGCAGCGCTGCGTTCAGACCCCGGATCATTTCAGGCGGCACGCTGTCGCCTGCCTGCTTGATGAGACTTTCCAGACTCAGCCCCGCCATCATTTTCTGCAGGTTTGCGTTGTTGTTGGCCTCTTTCGCCACGTCGCCCCGCTTTGCCGCCATGCTCTGCATCATCCTGCCGAGGATCGCCGCCGTCTGCGGGTTCTGCGACAGCGCGCCCATGGTGTCCTTGATGGAGTAGCAGCCCGGATCATAGTCGGCGGTATCGAACCAGTTGATCACCGCCTGCTTGCGGAAGAGATAGGCGGGATTGGGTTCGCGCACACGGCGGATCGTCATGCTGTCGCGGCAGTTCCCGCTGGCGGCTTCGATGCGGTGTTCGCCGGCAACAGGAACGGTGAAGGTGAACACGGTCCTGCCGGATTTGGTCTCCAGTTCTTTGCCGTCCACATAGAGCGTCACCGCCTCGCAGTTGGAATAGACTTTGATCTGGCTTTCCGCCTCCGCGCGGTCGACGTAGCGCTTACCGCAGAGATGTACGAAAGGCTCCTTGCTCCAGGCAGCCTTGTAGAGGTAAAAGGCGTCCTTTTTCGTCTTATGGTCGAACTCTACGATGCCCTTTTGGTTTTCTCCCTTCTTGCCGCCCTCATCACGTCCGTCGGCGGCAAAGTCGAAGAGGTTCCATACATGGGTCGCCCAGAGATACGGCCGCTCGTCAATGAGCTTCAGCATATGCTCATGATACACGCACTGGTACTCCTCTGTGTAGTCGCCTTTCTCCGGCTGAGAGGAATGAAACGCGCAGTTGGCATCTGCGCCATACTCGCTGAAACCGATGATCCGGTCAGGGTACAGGGCGTGGTACTCGTCGAAAAACTGCTCGTTCTGCGTAAGCTCCCCTAAATACCAGCCGAAATACAGATTGTAGCTGGCGATGTCCGCGATGGGGATCAGCGGGCTGTCCTTTTCCAGCATGAAGGCGTGTGCCATGACGGTGGGGCGCGTCGCGTCCATTTCATGGCAGAGCTCGTTCAGTTCCCGGTGATCTGTCAGCAGCTCTTCCGTCACCGCACCGCTGGCAGTGATCTCGTTGCTGAGCCCCCAACACACGATTGAGGGATGATTATAGCATTGGGTGATCATCTCGCGCATCTGATCTCTCGCATTTTGCTTCCCGTTCGTCATGTGCTTGGAAATATACGGGATCTCCGCCCAGACGACGATTCCGTTTTCGTCGCAGAGATCATAGAACTCCTGCGCGTGCTGATAGTGGGCCAGGCGCAGGGTGTTGGCGCCCAGTTCGCGCACCACAGCCATGTCCTCTTCGTGTTCTTTCACGGTCAGCGCGTTGCCGAGGCCTATGCGGTCCTGGTGGCGGCTCACGCCCCGCAGCGGGTAGCTTCTCCCGTTGAGGAAGAACCCCTGTTCCGGGTCAATGCGGAAGTCCCGGCAGCCGAAGCGGGCAGCGATCTCATCCATGATCTCGCCGTTTTTCACAAGCTTTGCCGTGATGGTATAGAGGTAGGGATCGTCCAGACCATCCCAGAGGCGGACGTTCTTCAGAATGATGTTCGTGACCGCGTGGCCGCCCACAGCTTCCGCACGGCGGAACTCCATGCCGTGCTCCGTCGGGATCTCGAACCAGACCTCACTGCCGCCGGTCTGCCAGGTCTCCGCCATAACGCAGGCCTCCCGCGCGCCGAGCCGCACATCCGGCGTGATCTTGATGCCGGGCGTGCCGTCTTTCGTCAGTTCAAAATGATCTTCCGGCACGAAGATGAGTTTTACATCCCGGTAGAGGCCGCCGTAGAAAGTGAAGTCCGCCATCTG
>JAIKWN010000244.1 GCA_024684665.1 Clostridiales bacterium
AGCTTGGGTTCGGCAGGCGCGTGCTGCAGGCGTTCGAGGAGCACGGGGTCAGCTTCGAGCATCTTCCGACCGGGATCGATACCATGAGCGTGGTTGTTCGCGACAGGGAACTGAAACCGCATCAGGAAGAAATCGTGGCCAGGATCATTGAGCTGGTTCAGCCGGATCAGCTTACGGTGGAGGAACACCTGGCGCTGATCGCGACGGTCGGACGCGGCATGGTGCGGGTTTTCGGTACGGCAGCCCGGCTGTTCACGGCCATTTCCATGCGCGGCATCTCCATCCGGACCATCGATCAGGGGTCCAGTGAGCTTTCCATCATCGTCGGAGTGGACGAGAGCGATTTTGAAAACGCCGTTCAGGCTATTTATGATACATTTGTAAGGATTTAGCTTTCGGGAGGATATTATGGATTTTTCAGGCCAGAAGGTACTCGCATTTATTGAAGAAGACAATACCCAGCGTACCTATTTTCGCGTCCGTCCTTTACTGACCACCCAGGGAACGATTCCGGACAATATGAAATCGGAATTTCCGGATGAAGGCTTCATCCGGATCGTACCGGACAAAAACGAGCAGCACACGTTCAAAGAACGCATGAAATCCCTCGGACAGCTCTGCATGCTGAATCTGGCGGAGTTTCCGGCGGAAGCGAAAAAAATCCGCCCCAACAAGAACTACTCCCCGGAGAAACAGGAAGTCAACCAGTTTATCATCTATTCCGACGCGGTCCAGTCGCTTCCGGAAACACTGTTTTATCAGATTGTCAATGCTGACGGAATTCAGAGTGCCCTGACGGAATTTGTCTATATCCGGGACGGCGCGAATATTCTCGGGCCCTACCGGAAAGACGGCTCACCCCTGATGCAGGAGGCGCTCCGCCTGCCACCGGATTCCTGCAAGCTTTTCAACGTTGTGCTGCCGGATGGCCGTTCCCTGCTGGTTTACTGCAGTGCGGCAGAGGAAAAAGCATCAGACGCCACTCCCGAACCCGCACCTGCGCCCGCTGTCTCCGCACCGGAAGCCGAGCCGGTTTCTTCGCCTGCGGATGCCGCACCTGCACCCGCGTCCGACGCCGGGGAGACGGCGCCTGCTTCCCCTGCATCCGCAGCGGAAAATGCCCGGGATATCATTGAAACCATCAATGATTCCCTGCAGATCACCGGCACATCCATCAAATCCGCTCCGAACGGTTTCAGTCAGACCGCCGTACAGGGCTCCGTCCGCGCGGCCATCAACGGAACCAGGCTGTATTCGGTCACGCAGGATCGTTCGGTTACGCGTCAGACCAGGAATACGCTCGCCGAAGCCGTGGAGCGGCAGCGCAGCATCAACCGTTTTGAAAGCCGCTCCGAAGCACCCGGCGCCATGATCTCCGAAACGTCGAGGATGGACAATATCGACAACCCCGTAGAGCACTTCCGTTCCGCGCTTTCCCAGGCGTGGAACACGCCCTCTGCCAGGAACCAGATCATCGACTGCCTGCTTTCCCGCACCGAAATCAAGTCCTCTCTTTCAAAAGCACTCTGCGGAGGTGAAGGCAGTCTGTCCGTGCAGGCGCTGCAGCTTCATCTGCAGGATCTGGAAGCGGAGCGCCTGATGCTGATCATGCAGCTGGACGATGCCAGGAGCGCTTCCTCCTCATACCGCGATTCCGTACGCGGTGATCTGGTCCGGGAAAGCCAGAGCACACTGGCACAGCTTGAAAAAGAAATCGGGGAAAAGAAAAAAGCGCTCGAGGCGATCCGCGCCGATCAGGCGGCCCTTCTTCAGGAGCAAAAAGATCTGCTCGCGCAGATCAATTCCCTTTCCCCATCCCTGCCCCATCTCCGCGCGCCTGCGGGTCTGCCTGCCGAAAAAGAAAAACTGCTCGGCCGGGTCAGTCTTTTCCTGCAGCAGCGCGGTTTCCTCTGTACCAAAGACGACGCCTTCATCCTGCTGCTCACGCTTGCGCTTTCACTGGAGGACGGCACCTGCCGGATGGTGTCCGACACGCTGTCCGATTCTTTCACGGCGGCAAAAGCGCTTTCGGACGCCATCGGTGCCTGCAGCGCGAAAGTTCGCGTGCGTGCGGAGCAGGATCGGTATGCCATCGCGGAACACGGAGGAGACGGTTTTGTGTTTACCTGTGATACGCGCCCCGTTTCCGCTTCCCTTCCGGGAACCGTGCATTTCGTGGCATGCTCCTCAGTCTCCGGCTGCGAAAACGAGAAAGGCCGGGAGCTTTCCGAAGCGCTTCCCTGCCCGTCCTGCTATCTGGAAGTGAATCCCGATTTCATTCCCGCGCAGATTGCCCCTGCGGAAGCACCGGTATCCGCCGCAAGCATCCGTGCGCTTGCGGAAGAAAAAATTGCGCTGAACGAAGCTGAGGAAGCCTTTATCCGGCAGGTATGCACGCTTGCCCGCAAGGCGGACCATCCGCTTCCGATCCGCACCGTGCGCCTTCTGAGTGATTTCCTCTCCGCTGCCAAAGGCACCGTGGCATACGGCTCCGCCGCTGCGATGGATTATGCCTTCCGGGCAGCGGTCGTTCCGCACATCCTGACGCACCGCATTCCGACAGAACCTTTCGCCGCGCTGCTTGCTTCGATGCCTGCCAGCAAAAAAGCGCTCCGGATATGATACGGCCGATCACAAGCCCGCATAATCCCCTTTTTGCAAGGCTTCGCCAGATTTCGCTGCGAAAAGACCGCCTGAATGCCTTTTTTCTCGCGGAAGGAGTGCGGCTTGCGGAGGAAGCCCTGAAATCGGGCTGCGTCCGGGAACTGGTCGTGCGCACCCCGCTTTCTTCTCCGGTGAAGGCCCTGCTTGATACCGCGGAGGATTCACTCCCGGTCTGGGCCGTCGAAGAAGCGGCTTTCCGCCGGATCGCGGAAACCGTCACCCCGCAGGGCGTGCTTGCCGTCTGCAGCACGGGCGATATCGCCTTTCCCGCGCCGGCATATCCGGAACTCAGCGTCGCGCTGAACGGCGTTCAGGATCCCGGCAATGTCGGTACGATCATCCGGACCATGGATGCGGCGGGCCTCGGAACACTGTATATCGATCAGACGACCGCCGATCCGTTCTCTTCCAAAGTGATCCGTTCCACCATGGGCGGCATTTTCAGGGTTCCTGTCCGCCTCGAAAACAGTCTTTCGGAAACCCTGATCCGGCTGCATGAGGGCGGAAGCCTGATCATCGGCGGAGCACTGAACGGCTCTGACCTGTTTTCACGTCCGCCCTGCGGAAAAAAAGCCTGTATCGTCATCGGAAATGAAGGGCACGGAATCGAGGAAAGCATCCTGCCCCTGCTGGATGCGAAGCTTCGGATCCCGATGCCGGGCGGTGCGGAATCCCTGAACGCCGCGGTGTCGGCGGGAATCCTGATTTATGACC
>JAIKWN010000265.1 GCA_024684665.1 Clostridiales bacterium
CCTGCACCCCGGCCGGATCCACGCCGATCTTCCGGCAGCGGGCCAGAAGTCCGGGGTGGCTCTTGTAACCTGCGTCGATGGCCATGAGCGTCTCTCCCTTCCGGAGGAAAAAGATGTTCACGTCATATTCCCGGACACAGCTGACTGTCTCCGTCAGCTTCCCGGTGGGTGCCGGGTGCAGCGCCCCCTTCCCACGGTACATGCGCGGGACAATGTGAATGGCAAAATAGTCGATCAGGCTCATAGAAACAGCTCCTTTCCATCGTCGGTATTGGACGTCTCCTGTCCGAGACGTGATGTTGACAGCCCTCTGTCTCTCGTCACAGTTCTTTCAGCAGCACGATCTGTTTTTTGAAATCGCGTCTGCTTTCTTTGAACACCGGCGCGGAGGCATAGCAGTGCATGAGCCCCGGTTCGATGTGCATATGCAGCCTCTTACCGGCGCCGTCCTTGCGATAGCGTTTGCGGATCGCGTCCGCGACGGCGGAGCAAGCCTCCTCGGCGTAGAACACGTAAGTCTCCGGCGCGCTGCGGAAATCCATATCGGCCGGATACAGGAGCCGGTCCGGCGTGTCCGGCGCCAGTTTCTGCGTGAGGGACAGCATCGCCCGAAAGGCTCCGGGCGTGATCATCGCGTCGTCCTGTTCCAGTTCCTCCGCGCGCTTCCATTCCGCCTCTGTCTTCGGATAAGCGAAGGGGGAGTTCAGGATCATAAGCTTCGGCATCTCTGCCCTCGCAGGATCTTGATTGATCCAGGTCAGAAGCTGCATGGCCAGAAGGCCGCCATAGGAATTGCCAACGACGGCCACCTTCTCCGTCCCGTATTCGTTCACCATGTTCAGATACACGTTGAAAACAAAATCCGCCGTCCGGGCCGGGGAGGCCTCCGTGAAGGGGGGATAGAGCGGATAGAATACGTCCATCCCCGCCCGCTTTCCGTAGTTCCTGGCGAAGGACACCTCCGGCTTCCACGCGTCGTGATCCCCCCCGCCGTGGAGGAACAGGATCGCTTTGCGCGCAGCCTTCCCCGCGCAGATCACAAGGCAGGGGTACCCGTCCACCCACCGCGTTTCATAAACTGCTTTATGGTCTGTGGGCTCCCGATAGGGATGCTTTCGATTGTATTCCCTCGCTCTCCTCAGGCCTGCCTCCAGGTCCGCATCCGGACCTTTGACGAGGCCGCTTTTCTTGATCGCCCGCATGGCCGATACCGCGGTTTTTGCCCCGAAACTCAAGGAGACACCTCCCTTACGAATTCTTTTCCCCTTCAGTGCCATTCCTCCAGAAACCGGAACTCCTGCGCAAAGCAATCCTTCCGGGAGGCGTCACATTCCTCCGGCCACTTTTTCTCCGCCGGGAAGGCCTTCTTCCAGGATTCCGGTGGGTTGGTTCCCAGCAGGTGGCTTGCATAGGGATAGATCACGGTTTTTACGCGATAGGGGTAAGCCACATCTTTTAGCTTCTGCTCCATCCGCCAAACCGCTGTGGGAGAGGGCCATTCGTTGTCCCGCTCAGGCGCGATGAGCAGCACGTCCGCCTTCATGTTTTCTACTTTGATGCGGGAGGACTCCGTCAGCGTCGGTTTTCATAGAGGGAGCGGAGAAATTCGCCCTGATGCGACCTGTCCTGCCGCCGGTACTCCCGCAGAGAGCCGAAGAAGCCCTTTTCCCGTTGGCCGGTAAAGAGCGAACAGGGGCAATCTTCTCCATGATAGCTGAACCAGGATCGCCCTGTGGGCTTGGCGAAGATCTTCGGCTCTTCCATGACATAGTCGAAGGGGCAGATGCTCAGCACCAGGCTGATCTCCGGAATCAGCGAGGCGCACAGGAGGGCATAGGCAGCACCCGAGGAGATACCGTGAATGCCGATCTTCTCAAAGCCGCTGCGCCTGAGCTCAGCCGCGGCCCGCTCCACATATTCCACCGGGACAGCGCGCATCGCCTTCGGCATGCCCTTCCAGAAATAGAAGCCGAGGACCAGCACGGAGTATCCGGCCTTGCGCATATACTCTGAATCCGCAAGACAATACTTTTCGTTCATCCCGGACCCGTGCATCCAGA
>JAIKWN010000007.1 GCA_024684665.1 Clostridiales bacterium
TTTGCGCACTCCTATCTATTACCGAAACCTGCAAACGTCGCGGTATGAATCTCATGGATGCCTTCCACAAGATCTTTTCCAATCAACCTCTCTTCGCCTGACTTGTGTCAGGCGTTTCTTTTTAATGGCTGAGTAGTAACCGTGACGTCGGAAGGCGTGACTTCAGAAGGCACGGAAGAGGGTTCAGCCTGCGGCCCGGGATCGGCCTTTGGGACCTTTTCCCCCGTGACGAAATCGACAAACTGACGGGCGATACGCGGCGAGCGTCCGGCATGCGCGACCTGCCACTGCAGCGCGTCATCTTTGAGGGATTCCCAGTTAAGACCGGCGCCCCTCGCGTCAAGCAGTGCCTGGCAGATGGTAAAGTACTCCTCGAGGGAAGGCTCCGTGAACGTAAGGCGGAGATCGAACCTGTCGGCCAGGGAGTATTTTTCTTCCAGCGTATCCCGCTCATTCACGTCATCCTGGCGCTCGGAAAAACGCTGTCTTACGATGTTGCGGCGGTTGGACGTGGCATAAACGACCACGTTCGAAGGCCGGGCCTCGAGTCCGCCTTCCAGAACGGTTTTCAGCGCCGTGTATTCCGGGCAGGAATCGTTGAACGCGAGATCGTCCACAAAGACGATGAACTTGCAGGGCTGCCCGCGCAGGACGGAGAAAATATACGGCAGATTGGTGAGGCTTGCGAGAGGAACCTCGACGATGCGCAGGCCATCCTGCCAGAAATCGTTGAGAAGCGCTTTTACGGTTGCGCTCTTGCCGGTTCCCTTATCCCCGTACAGCAGGATGTTGCAGGCTGGGAGTCCGGCAAGCAGGCGTTTCGTATTGTCGATCAGCTGATTGCGCTGCGCTTCGTAGAGCACGAGATCGGAAAGCAGGATGGGATCCGGCGTCCCTACGCCGCGAAGGCCGATCGGGTGCGCCTCGTCGATGCCGACCCAGGTGCATCCGGCATACCGGGCGAAAAGGCCGGTGCCATGCTTTTTGAAGAATTCCGCGACGCGCGCGGCTCCGGTCCGGCTCAGCATCTCGGCGTCCGCCCTCTGATCCAGTTCATTTTCCCCCAGCGCCGGTTCCCATACGGGAAGGCGTACGGCAGTCGAGGCCGGCATGCCGGCGCGCTCGCACAGCAGCAGGAACATGGCCGGTTCAATCGAGGTAAGCCTTCCCAGCGCGTCCAGATCGTTCGTCATGGCGCTCATCAGACTGTAGGGAAGCTCGCCCCCCGCCGCGCAGAGCGTTGCGGCAGGGCTTTCCGTATAGAGAACCGCGTCCAGCGCCTCGCGCATGAATCCGCCCCGCCCCTGCGCGGCCGCGAGGAGCCAGGCGTTATAGCAGCGGCAGTAGGCATATGTCAGATCCTCTGCCGAGCTCCGTTCGTCCACGCAGGCGACGCAGAGATCGGCCAGCGCGGCTATCGCGTGATTGTCCAGCACATGACGCATGGTTGTCATGCAGGAAAGATCCAGCAAGAGCGTCCGGAGATCGTTTAAATCCATAAGCCGTCACCCTTTCTGCGCATTCGCGGTCACATACGCTCCGGCGCTTCCACGCCGATCAGCCACATACCCGTCCGGATGACATCCCGCACAGCACGCGTGAGCGCAATGCGCGCCGCGGTTCCTGCGGGGTCGTCTTCCACCATGATCCGGTGCTCGAAGTAGTATTTGTTGTATGCCTGCGCGAGCTGCGTCACATGGCGTGTGATAATGGAAGGTTCGTTTCCTTCCATCGCGCGGCGGATTGCGTCCGGGAAACGGGAGAGAAGAAGGATGGTCTCCTGCGCCTCGTCATCCGTGACGGCAGTGTAATCCGCATCCGCAGGCGTTTCGTCCGACTTGCGCAGGACAGAACAGCAGCGCGCGTGGGTATACTGAACATAGGGGCCGGTTTCCCCGTCAAAGCTGAGCGCACGCTCCCAGGTGAAGTCGATGTCCTTCATCCGGTCGTTGTGCAGATCGAAGTAAACAACAGCGCCGACGCCGACCTGCCGGGCAACTTCTTCCTTGTTCGGAAGGTTCGGGCTCTTCTCCTCAATGATCGCGCGCGCTTTCTCGATCGCCTGCTTCAGCAGGTCATCCAGGTAAACCACGGTTCCCTTCCTGGTGGAGAGGGATTCACCGCCGAAGCTGACCATGCCGAAGGCGACATGCTCCATTCCGGCAGCCCAGTCGTTCCCCATCAGCTCCAGAATCTTGAACAGCTGGCGGAAATGCAGGTTCTGCTGATAGGCCACGACATAGAGGCTCTTGTCGAAGTGATAGGTATTATGACGGTAATACGCTGCCGCCAGATCCCGCGTGATATAGAGCGTCGCCCCGTCGGAGCGCAGAATAAGGGCCGGCGGCATGCCAAAGGCATCCAGATCGACGACCTGCGCACCCTGGCTTTCCACGAGAAGTCCCTTTTCGCGCAGCTCCTCGACGACGGGCTCCATTTTGTCGTTGTAGAAGCTTTCGCCTGCGTAGGAATCGAATTCAACGCCGAGAAGATCGTAGACCCGTTTCGCGTCTGCGAGCGTAACAGCCTTGAACCAGTTGAAAATGGACAGAGCCTCCTCATCGCCGTCCTCCATTTTCTTAAACCAGAAGCGTCCCTCTTCCGCAAGCTGGGGGTCCTCTTCGGCTTCCTTATTGAAGCGGACATACAGATCCACCATCGCCTGCACGCCGCCGGCTTCCACTTCCTCGCGGTTGCCCCAGCGCTTGTAAGCGGCAATCATCTTGCCGAACTGTGTCCCCCAGTCCCCCAGATGATTGATCCCCACCGTGTGCCAGCCGTTGAATTCGTAGATCCGCTTCAGGCTGTGCCCGAGCATGGTCGTCGAAAGATGTCCGATATGAAACCGCTTCGCAATATTGATCGAGGAATAGTCGAGGCAGACGGTTTTGCCCTTTCCGCAATCGGACGCGCCCCAGCGTCCATCCGCCGAGAGAACGCCTTCCAGGGTTTCTTTCGCAAACGCGGCGCGATTCAGAAAGAAATTAAGGTAGCCGCTGACCGCGTCGCACCGCTCGACCATTTCGCTTGAAACGGCGCCCGCAAGCGACGAGGCGATCATTGCCGGCGCCCTGCGCAGCGTCTTCGCAAGGCGGAAACAGGGAAAAGCGTAATCCCCCATCTTATGATCCGGCGGGACTTCCAGCATATCAGAAAGCGCATCAGAGGTTAACGCCGTGCCAGGAAAGGCTGTCTGCAAAGCCTGTTCGAGCGCCAGCGCGATGGTTTTTTTGGTTGCGTCCATGCGAATCTCCTTTTCAGCGGCCGGGAAGGCCTTTGAGTGCACGTGCAATTGTAGCAGACGAAAGCCAAAAAGAAAAGCCCCGCGACGGGACAATCGCGGTTCTTCATATACTATTGCCGGTTTGGTGCCCTGCTTTTTGACGAAAATTGGCGCCGCCACTTCCTGTGACGGCGCCGGATTTGTTCAGACAATCTCTTGCTTTCAGGCAAGAAGCTTTTTGCAGGCTTCGACGAGATCATCGTTTGTCTTATGCGCTGCGGCTTCTTCCTTCGCGTTCGTGTTGACATAGAGCTTGATCTTCGGCTCGGTACCGGACGGACGGATGCAGACCCAGTTGCCGTTCTCCAGCTCGAAGTACAGCACGTCGCTCTTGGGCAGTCCGGCCGGGGTTACGTTGCCTTCCGCGTCCGTGCGGGTTCCGACGAGATAATCGCGCACCGCGAGCACCTTCTCATCCGCGAGCTCTTTCGGCGGATTGGCACGCAGGCTCTTCATGATCTCCTGCATCTTCGTGAGGCCGTCCTTGCCGGGCAGCGTGACGCTTACAACCTTCTCGACGTAATAGCCGTAGGTCTTGTAGATCTCCTGCAGGATGTCATACAGCGTCTTGCCCTGGGTCTTTGCCCACGCGGCCGCCTCGGCAATCAGCAGAGACGCGTTGACGCCGTCCTTGTCGCGCACGAAGGTCGAGGACAGGAATCCGTAGGACTCTTCAAATCCGAAGACGAAGGTATGGCTGTGGTCTTCCTGGAACTGCTGAATCTTATTGGCGATCCACTTGAAGCCCGTCAGTGTGTCAAAGCAGACAAGCCCGAAGCTTTCCGCGATCTTCCGCGCCAGCTCGGTGGAAACCACGCTCTTGCAGACAGCGCCGTCCTTGGGCAGGGTGCCCAGTGCCTGGCGGCTCTTTAAGATGTAGTAAAGGAGCGTGCTGCCGATCTGGTTGCCGGTCATCAGGTAGTATTTCCCCTCGTTGTCCTTGACGGCGATGCCGACGCGGTCGCAGTCAGGATCCGTGCCGAAGATGCAGTCCGCGCCGACTTCATCCGCGAGCTTCATCGCGAGCGTAAACGCGGCGGGATCTTCCGGATTGGGAACCTTGACGGTGGAGAAGTTCGGATCCGGCAGTTCCTGTTCCTTGACCACGTAAACATTCTCGATGCCGATCTCTTTCAGAATGCGGCGAACCGGCTTGTTGCCGGACCCGTGCAGAGGCGTGTAAACGATTTTGAGCTCTTTGCCCGCTTTCTGCATCAGTTCGGGCTGGACAGAAAGCGTACGCTCTTCCTTGATGTAGTCGTCGTCCACTTCCGCATGGCCGATGATTTTGAGGAGGCCGGCATCCTTTGCCGCCTGCTCATCCATCTCTACGGCATCCTCGTACTTATTCGCGCGGATTTTTTCGAGCACCTTGTCCGCATACTCGGGCGGCATCTGAGCGCCGTCCTCCCAGTACACCTTATAACCGTTGTACTGCGGCGGGTTGTGGCTGGCCGTAATGACGATGCCCGCGATCGCATGCAGATGGCGTACGGCATACGAGAGGATCGGGACGGGGCGAAGCTCGTCAAACAGGAATGCGCGGATTCCTTCATGGGCCAGAACCAGCGCAGCGCTCTTTGCGAATTCCGCGCTCATCCTGCGGCTGTCATAGGCAATGACGACGCCGCGTTCCCGGTAGGAAGGATCGCCTTCGTTGATATAATCCGCAAAGCCCTTCGTCGCCCGGCGTACGTTGTAAATGTTCATGCGGTTGGTTCCCGCACCCAAAACGCCGCGCATTCCGGCGGTTCCGAAGGCCAGTTCCGTATAGAACCGGTCCTCGATTTCCTTCAGGTTGTCCGCAATGGCCTTCAGCTGCTTAACGGTCTCGTTGTCATTCGCAAACTCCTGCAGCCATTTCTTGTATTCCTCTAAATAACCCATGACCCCATTCCTCCTTTTTAATAGCACCTCAGTGGTAAACCCATACGAGAATTATATAGCACCAGTACTCATTTTAACAAGAGGTTTTACGAAATTGTCAGGATCTGACAGAACCGGAATCCGGTACTCAGACGATGGAAACCTTCCCCTTGCTGACCCGGAAGAAGACGAGCAACAGCGCGCCGCTGGTCAGGGTCAGAATGGATGCGAGCGCCGCGCCCGTTCCCACGGAGTTGCGGACGATGGCGGTATAGCTGGCCACCGTGATGGTCGAGGTCTTGCCCGTATAGAGCATGATGGAAGTGGACAGTTCGTTGATACACGTGACCCAGGAGATGATCGCACCGGAAAGCACGCCCGGCAGCATCATGCGGACCGTCACCTTGGCAAAAGTCTTCATGGGAGAAACGCCGAGGTTGATGGACGCTTCCTCGATCGAGGGGTCCATCTGCATGAGGAACGCGCTTCCGGAACGGACGGTGTAAGGCATCTTCCGGATGATCATGGAAATGATGATGATGCTGGCGGTTCCCGTGAGGCGGATCACCGTTCCGTCCGGCGTCGTACCCAAATTGTTGAAGGCGACGATGTAGCAGAGGCCGAGAACGGAACCCGGGATGACGTAGGGCGCCATCATCAGCATATCCAGCACGCCGCCGGTTTTGCCGCGCCGGCGAACGATGACATAGCTCATAAGGATGCCGAGAACGAGGATGAACAGGATCGCAACCGTCGAGAAAACGAAGGAGTTGCGGATGTTCGTCGTAAGGCTTCGTCCGAGTTCCGCGTAATGCTCGAGCGTAAAGCCTTCGGAGAACACAAAGTTCGAATAGTTCGTCCTGACAAACGAGCAGAAGACGACGATCGCCTGCGGCAGGAAGGAAACAAGGGTCACAATCGCGACCGGAAGGGTGACAAGGAATCTCGGCAGGCCGTGGTACTCGCTGATTGCCGGCGGACGCAGCGCGCTCATCTGGTAGTTCTTGCGCGCGATCCACCACTTCTGCAGGAAGAGGATGAGCAGCGCGATGATGACGATGATCATGGAGATCGCGCTGGCCAGGTTCGCGTTGCCGCCGGTCTCACTGAGATACTCGTCGTAAATGAGCACGGGCAGCGTGCGGAAATTGCCGCCCGCCAGGATGCCCGGGGTTCCGAAGTCGGCAAGAGCCGTCATGAAAACCATCAGGGCGCCCGCGGCGATGCTGGGCATGACGACGGGTACGGTGACCGTCAGCAGGCGGCGAAGCTTTCCGGAGCCCAGGTTTTCAGCGCATTCCTCGAGAGAGCGGTCAATGGATCCCATGGCGCCGGAAACGTACAGGTATACATAGGGAAATAGCTTCAGCGTAAAGACGGCGGAACAGCCCCCGAGGCCGTAAATGGATGGCATCTTGAACCCCGTGAGGTTTGAGAGCCACTGGGTCACGATACCCGCGTTGCCGAAGAGGATGACCCAGCTGTAAGCGCCCAGGAAGGGCGGACACATAAGGGACAGGATGATGAGAACATGCCAGACGGTTTTCCCCCAGATGTTAAACCTCGTCATGAGATACGCCATGGGGACGCCGATGAGGACGGAGAAAATCGTAGGGATGAGGCTGATCTGCAGGCTGTTCGTCAGGGCTGAGTTGTAATACTTCCGCGTGAAGAAACGGTTGAAATTGTACAGCGTAAACCCGTCAGCTTTTGAAGAGAAAAAGCTGTTGTAGATCAGTGTGGAGAAGGGGTATACGAGGAAGAGCAGGAAAACGACAAAAATCAGCGTCTTCACCCAGAACCAGAAATCTGCGTAGAAAGGCGTCCCGCTCTTCTGACGGCCTTTCAGCATGAGAGCACCTCCTGGTTTTCTTTCTCAAAGAGGCTGACCTGCCGGGGATTGAAGTCGACGTAGACGGAATCCCCCACTGCCCTTGTATGATCGGTATCCTTGGTGTACTCGTTCAGTTCGATGATCTGGTCGTTTTCGAGGCGGATCTCATACTGCACGAAATCCCCGAGGAAAAGCGCGAGGGTGATGGTTCCTGGAATTCCCCGCTGCCCCAGGAAGAGCTGCTCCGGGCGGGCGGAGAAGATGCCCTCTCCGGTATACGGCCGGCGAACCGGCATCCGGAATGTGTACTTTCCTTCGAGCGTAACGCTCGCCACCGTTCCTTCGGGCTTTACGGTGCATTCCATGAAATTGGAAACGCCGATGAAGTTCGCGACGAAGGGATTGGCCGGCTTGCGGTAAATCTCCTCGGGAGCGCCCACCTGCATGATATTGCCATCCTTCATGACGGCGATGCGGTCCGAAATGGCAAGCGCTTCTTCCTGGTCATGCGTAACATAGACCGTCGTGATGCCGAGACGGCGCTGCAGCTTTTTGATGGTCGTGCGCATCTGTACCCGGAGTTTCGCGTCCAGGTTGGAAAGCGGCTCGTCCATCAGAAGAACGGAAGGCTCGATGACAAAGGCTCTCGCCAGAGCAACGCGCTGCTGCTGTCCGCCGGAAAGCTCGTTCGGCTTGCGTTTTGAGAGGTGATCGATCTGCACCATTTTCAGGGCTTCCTCGACCCGGGGCCCAATTTCGGCATTCGGCACCTTGCGGGCCTTGAGACCATACGCCACATTTTCGCTGACGTCCAGATGAGGGAAAATGGCGTAGTTCTGGAACACCATGCCGATGTCCCGCTTGTGGGCGGGCACATTGTTCATGACTTTGTCATCAAAGCTGATGGTGCCACCATCCACTGAATTAAAACCGGCGATCATGCGCAGCAGTGTGGTTTTTCCGCATCCGGAAGGACCGAGAAGCGTAAAGAACTCTCCGGGCTCGATCGTCAGGCTGATACCGTTTACGGCCTGAAAATCACCGTAACGCTTCACAGCGTCCTGAATAATAACCGCATGGCTCATAGGAATTGCCCCTTTCTGTAACGGTATCCAAAAGGTGCCCCGATAAGCTCGGGGCACCCGGGATCAACCGAAATTGTATTACTCGGTCAGGACGTCCTGCCACTGCTCTACGATGTCGCCTTTGTTGTTCGCGGCATAGTCGAAGTTGTAGTTCATGAGGGTGATGGAATCGAGCGCGGGCAGCCCGACAGCCTCGACCTTCGTGTTGATCGGGCGGCGGCCGTAGTCCTTATTCTGGGCAGCCTGGCACTCGGGGCTGAGAACGAACTCAACGAAGAGCTGCGCAAGCTCGAGATTCGGGCAGTTCTTCACGATGGCGACGCCATCCGGAACCGCGGAAGTACCGTCTTCCGGATAGACGATGGCAAGGTGTGCGCCTTCCGCGTCGTGCGGATACTGGATGGCGGCTTTCTCGAGCGTGATACCGATCGGATACTCGCCGGAGTCGACATTCTTATGCGCACCGGAAGATCCACTCTGCACAACGAGGTTCGGAATCATGGAACGGACGAGATCCCAGCCGGCCTTGTAGTCGTCGGCTTCCTCGCCGTAGATCATGATCATCGTGCACAGCTGCGTGAAAGCGGAGCCGGAGCTGGCGGGATTGGCGATCGCGATTTTGCCAGCCCACTTGGGATCGGTCAGATCCTTCCAGGTCTTCGGGATATCTTCCGCAGCGACCAGGTCGGTATTGACCAGGAATACCATGGGCAAGGGCGACTCACCGATCCAGAAATACTCCGGATCATAGAGACCAGCGGTAATGTCGCCGATGCAGGAAGGCTCATAGGCCTGGAAGAACTCTTTATACGCAGCCAGAGAATCGGCGCCGCCGCCCCACAGCACGTCTGCCATGGGCGCCGCGGATTCGGCCTTGATGCGGTTCAGCAGGTTGCCGGTGCCATCGGCCACGACTTCCACCTTTACGTTCGGATACTTTGCTTCGAAGGCGGCCACGCCGGCATTCAGCGGATCAGCGTCGTGCGGAGAGTAGATGGTGAGGCTGCCTGTATACTCTTCCGGTGCTTTGTCCGCGAGCGCGGAAACGAGCGCCAGAGCCAGAACGGCTGCCAGCAGAACAGACAGGATCTTCTTCATAAAATAACCTCCTTCAATTTTGGACGGATAATATAATCCGCCTCTTTCTGTTGTGGATAGTATAACATATCTATGTGAGAATGTAAACGTTAGGCCGATGGAAACTTGTTAATCCCAAACCAGGCCGATAAAGAAACTTCGCTTTTGTTTTCACAGATTCCTCTCTTCCAGCACACGCGGATCAGGGCAAAAACCTGCGCGATGAAAATAATTTCGAAAACACTTGACAACGGATGATTTGGGCACTATAATACTCCCTGTTTGAAGCGCGGGGCATTAGCGCAGTTGGTAGCGCGTTTGAATGGCATTCAAAAGGTCAGGGGTTCGACTCCCCTATGCTCCACCACAATTTGTCCGAAAACGCTAAGTTTTCGGACTTTTTTTGCATTAATTTTTCCTTTTTGGCGGCATTTTGACATAAAAAAAGGGATTCTCCCCTTAGATTTCTGCCATTTGGAGCAATTTGGGCAGACTTATCCTTTTGAATCTTTGGATCAGTGCTTTGACGCCTCCACAAATCGTGATGGCCCGGCGAATATCATATCCCAAACAGCTGAGAGCGTATTC
>JAIKWN010000064.1 GCA_024684665.1 Clostridiales bacterium
GACGGCGCAGTCCTTATCGATTCTGCCGCGCCGCGGGAAAGGAATTTCTCTGTGATAAGCGTGATCGTCGTCGGAAAAAACGAAGGTGTACGACTGTCTGCCTGCTTAGAAAGCGTGAATACCGCGCTGCGCTCCCTACACCATGAAGTGCTTTATGTCGACTCCCGCAGCGGAGATGACAGCATTTCGCGCGCCCTTTCGGCAGGAGCAAGGGTTTTTCGCCTTGAAGAAACGGACACAACGCCCGGTCTCGGACGCCGGGTAGGCGCCGCGCTGGCAAAAGGGGAATGGCTTTTGTTCCTCGACGGGGACATGCGTCTCTGTCCCGGTTATATGCAGAAGGCCCTGCTCACTGCCGACAGTTTCAGCGCAGATGGGATAACCGGCATTCGCACCGATGAATTTGTAAAGAATGGTGCCATCGTCGCGAAAAAAGAAAATGTATTCGGCTGTGAGGCTGTCCGGACCTGTCCCGCATTCGGCGGTGCGATCCTTCTGTCTAAGCGCATGCTCGATGCTGTCGGCTCTTGGTCTGCGGATACGGTTTCCTGCGAGGAAGCGGAGCTGCATGCCCGTCTTCTTTTCTATAACGCGAAAATCCTCGAAATCCCGGAGCCATTCATTATCCATACAGACACCGTACGGGAAGAGCGGAGCCCCTGGAGGATTTTGTTTTCTCGCCGCCGGCTCGGAGAGGGGCAAGCCCTTCGCTGTGCCATGCGGATGAAAAAGACCTCTGCCTATCTTTCCTTTGAGCGGATCAAATTCCTTTTCTGGCTGCTAGACGTTGCTTCGGTTCTTTCCCTCCTGTATCTGCGTCTTCCGGGGCTGCTGCCCGCCACTTTTTCCCAGTGCCTGCAGCTCGGCTTTTTTGCCTCCCGCCGCAGCCTGCGCTCTTTCATCTCGCAGAAGCTCTTCTTCTTCGCAATGCCGACCGGTTTTTTCCTTTTCTGCCGTCGCAGCGAGGGATATGAGGAGGTGACAGGATGATGATGCGGGTCTCTTTTATCGTCGTCGCCCTGAACGCAGAGCGCTGCCTGCCCGCACTTCTTTCCGATCTTTCCGCGCAGACTTATCCCCGCGGACAGCTGGAGGCGATCCTCGTGGACAGCGCCTCCCAAGACGGGACGCTCGGTGTCATGGAAGAATACCGGAAAGCCGCGCCTTTTCACGTACAGGTACTGAGAAATCCACGCGGATGGCTTGCCTGCGGAAACAACATCGCCCTGCGGGCAGCGACCGGGGACGTCGTCGTCCGCGTGGACGCCCACGCCCGTATTCCCGCGGATTTCCTTGAGAAGAACGTGGAAGCGCTGGAGCGCGGAGAAGATATCGTCGGTGGTAGTGTGCTAAGCGGCCCACCTGAAAATGCCTGGGGCGCCGTCATGCGGGCCCTAGATGAATCCCGCTTCTGCGGCGGCGCCGCCCCTTTCCGCAACGCGGGGGAAGCCCGCTATGTGGACACCTTGGCTTACGCCATGTACCGCAGATCCGTTTTTGACCGGGTCGGCTTCTACGACGAGCGCCTGCGCCGAACGGAAGACAACGAAATGCACTACCGGATGCGCAAATCGGGCTTCCGCTTCCGCTTCTGCCCGGAAATCACGTCCACCCACGCAGCGCGGGATACGCTGCGGGGACACATCCGCCAGAAATGGGGCAACGGTTTCTGGATCGGGAAGACGTTAAAAATTGAGCCGCGCTGCTTCGCCCCGCGGCACTTGATGCCTGCCCTATTTGTGTTCGCACTGTTCTTCAGCCTGCTGCTGCTTTCCTTCTCCCGCCTGCCGTTTCTGCTGCTCGCGGCTCTGTACAGCGTCTTCGACGTTGGCTTTGCAGTTTCGGCAGCCCTGCGCGCGCGGGAGAACCGCCTTATTACGTTCCTTCTTCTCCCTTTCCTGTTCCCCCTGCTACATATCGTCTACGGCGCGGGGACGATCTGTGGCCTTCTCTCCCCCGTGCATCCCACCGAGACGGAGGATTCCCATGGATAAAGAATGGATTCGCCCCCTTGCGGGCTTCATTTTCGTTCAGCATGAACCTGTGCCCGCAGATGTGATCTTTATCGCCGGTAACGCACATGCAGAGCCCTCCGAACGGGCCGCAGCTCTCTTTTCCGCCGGCTTCGCGCCCTATATCCTGCCTTCCGGCCGGTATTCGGTCAAAACCGGCTATTTCCCGGGTCAACGTTCCGGAAAGCGCCGTTATCCGGGAGAATTCATGACGGAATGGGAGTTCATGCGGACAGTTCTGATTGCGAACGGGGTACCGGAAAGCGCAATTCTCCAGGAGGATCGGGCTACCTTCACCTGGCAGAACGCAATCGCGAGCCGCGCCGTCCTAGAAGCATCCGGACTGTGCATCCGCCGTGCCATCCTCTGCTGCATGCCCGTGCACGCCAGGCGTTCTCTCCTTTACTATTCCTCCGTCTTCCCGGAGGCGGAATTCTTTGTCTGCCCGGCGGAAGACTGCGAAATCACTCAGGAAAACTGGGCGGAGAGCGCCGAAGGAATTGACGCGGTTCTCTCGGAAGTCGAGCGTTGCGGCGCGCAGTTCCACGAAATCGCAAAACAAAAGCTCCTGCATCCTGCATCCTTCCCTTCTCCTCTAGAACGGAACTTTGCGCCAGCGGGAGTATTGGACAGAGAAGCCGAAGCCAAACGCAAGTCCGGATAAGCGCTGAGATTTCCAGGCCGGAAGCCATTGCAAAACATAAAGAGGCCGCACCGGAAGGCGCGGCTTTGCGTATGGTACCGAGAAGCGCGGACTTATTCATGCAGCGTCGTGGGATATATGCCGGAATCGTGCAAGGCTTTTAGATCCGCCTGCACGGTGGGCTTGTCCTCTTTGTAGGTGACACCGAACCAGACCGCGTCCGTATGTAGCATGGAGACAGTGAGCCTGCCTGTATGCATGAGGGTGTCGACCGCGGAGGGCAGCAGGCATTCTGCCTTGACGTCCGCCGGGGTCAGCCCTTTCAGGAAGTTTTCAAAGTATTTTCGGAACTCGCCGAAGATCCAGGGGGTGAAACCCCAGAAATTCATGGAAACGGGCGCAACGGGATCAAGAAGAACGCCCGGTTCGCCTTCCGCGATATCGCGGATCTCGCCGTTCTCGCAGAGCTTGATCTTGAAGGTTTCCACCACTTCCGTCAGCTTTCCATCCTTTTCCTTACAAACGCCGCGTGTGACCGTACCGTTCTTGGAAACCGTGTTGCGCAACTGATAGCCCACGATAGCTGCTTCCCCTTCGGGTGCGAGGGTCTGAAGCCTCTCGTATATGGTGGAATACGCAGAAACGCCGTAATAGTCGTCCGCATTGATCACGGCAAAGGGCTGATGAATAACCTCCGAGGCGCAGAGCACGGCATGCACCGTGCCGAAGGGCTTGACTCGCTCCTCCGGAATTTTATAAAAAGAAGGAACACTTGAAAAATCCTGGTACGCATAATCGACGCGTACCTTCTTCGCCACGCGGTCGCCGCAAATCTCTGCAACCCGGTCCCGCATGCCCGGCTTGATGACAAACACAATATGGTCAAAGCCTGCGCGGATCGCGTCAAAGATGGAATACTCCATCAGGATCTCATTGTTCGGCCCAAGGCCGTCCACCTGTTTGTCTCCGCCGTAGCGGGAACCCATGCCCGCCGCCATGATGAGAAGCGTCGCTCCCATTTCCGTTTCCTCCTGTCCGTTGATGAATCGTCGGTTTTCCCATATTATATCCTGCTTTCCTCCCCCGTTCAACCGTTTGCGGAGAATTGCATGCAAATTTGCATTCATCTTACCAACCTGCTAGAATAAAGCAATCATTTCTTTTCCCGCCCCGGACAACGGAGAAAAAACAGAATCTGGAAACGATTCGGTCGTAAAGATACCTTTTCTGCAAAAAAAGTGGTATACTTGTCTCAGGGGCCGGCTGTGTCCGGCGATCAGGAAAACAGGAGGAAAAAGCCATGAGTAAGCCTCTCATCATTACCATCGGCCGCGAGTACGGCAGCGGCGGACATGAAATCGGCGAAAAAGTCGCTTCCCGCCTGGGGATCCCCTGCTATGACAAGAAGCTTATCCAGATGGCGGCGGAAAAGAGCGGCCTCTCCGACGAATTTATCGAGCAGCACGAGCAGCGCAGCAACAACGCTTTCTTTGCCTCCCTGGCTGCCTCAGCCAGCTATTCCACCGGGTTCTTTTCCCCGCAGCATCTTCCCCTGTCGGAGTCCATTTTCATCGCGGAGGCACAGACCATCCGGGAAATTGCGGATCGGGAAAGCGCCGTCATCGTGGGCCGCTGCGCCGACTATGTGCTCGCCGGGCGGGAGAACACCATCAACCTGTTCATTTTCGCCCCGGAAGGGGATCGCGTGAAACGCATCATGCGCCTCTATCAGCTGAGCGAGGCAGACGCCATGAAGCGCATTGCCACCTCCGACAAGGAGCGCGGCAACCACTACTTCCGCTATACCGATCACAAATGGGGCCGGGCACAGAATTACGATCTCTCCATCAACTCCTCTCTCATGGGGATTGACAAGACCGTGGAAATGATCGTCGACCTCGCCGGAATTGAGGAACGCGCTTGAGCCTTTCGACTCCCCTCCCACTGCCCTACGGCGAACGGGAAACTGCCCTGGTTCTCGGGGGCGGCGGCGCCAAAGGGAGCTATGAAATCGGCGTCTTCGACGCGCTTTCCCTGCTTGGGATCCGAGCTGGTTTCGTTTGTGGGACGTCCGTCGGCGCGCTAAACGCGGCGCTCTACGCTCAGGGCGCCTTTGAAGAAGCGGCAGCGCTCTGGGCGCGGTTGCAGCTTTCCGACATCGTCGCAGAAGAAATGCTCTCCCAAGCGGAGCGGCTGGAAACAGTCATGACCCGCCCGGACAAACTGCTGGATTCCATTGCGAAATACGGAAAGCAGAAAGGCCTTGACATTTCCCCCCTTCGGAGCCTGATCAAACGGTACGCACCGGAATCCCGGCTCAGGGCTTCGCACATCGAATTCGGGCTTGCCGTCACCCGCGTCAGCAATCTCTCCCTCGTCGACAAAACTCTCCCTGAAATGGCGAAGGGAAGCCTTACTGACTGGCTTCTGGCCAGTTCCGCCTGCTTTCCTGCCTTTCCCCTGCAGGAGATCGACGGGGAACTTTATGCGGACGGCGGCTTCTGCGACAACATCCCGGTTTGTATGGCCTTACGCCGTGGTGCCCGCCATGTGATCGCTGTGGACATCGGCAAGCACAGAACGCATACCCGTTATGACAAAAGACCGGACGTGACTTACATCCGCGCCTCCCGGCCCCTCGGCAAATTTCTGGAGTTCGATCCGGACCGGGCCGCTTTCAACCGGGGTATCGGCCGGAACGATACCCTGCGCGCCTTCCGCGCGCTCGCGGGATACGCCTTCGCCTTCGATCCCCGGGATGCCGCCGCCAGTGAGCCGTCTGCCCGGGATTTCGTAGAAACCCTCTCCCGGCTGGAATCGGCGCTGACCCCCGCGCGCGCCGTCCGGCTGAACGCTTCGGAGGCTTCTCCTCTTTTCCATCCCCTGGAAGAGGGGATGACCGGCGGAGATCATGGGCCGATCGGCTACTGGCTGCGCGCCTGCGAGTTTGCCTGCGAACTTGCCGGGCTGTCTCCCCTTCCAATCTATACGATGGAATCGCTACGCGCGGCACTGATCCAGGCGCTTCCTCTGGGGGAAGCGCGTCTGCTTTCCACGCGGATCCCGGAATCTGCCGCCATGCTCTTCGCAAAGCCGAAGCTGAGCCGCAGGCTTGCGGTGGCCACGCTGGCCTTCCAGATCGGGAAAAGCGGGCCGGATGCCCCGCTGCTGCTCCGCACCGCCGAATCCGCCCCCAGGGAATTCCTGACGGCCCTGCTGCTTCACCTTCTTCTGACGGGCGCAATGGCCGTGTAAACACAATGGGAGGCCACATGAGCCGGGACCACTATGCCCGCATGACAGACGTCCTGCGGAAATCACTTTCGCATATGCCCCTCGGGGAGGGGCTTCTTTTTGTACCCACTCTGCTTATCGCGCTTATTTATATCCTTAGTCTGCTTTTCCTTTTTATGACTCAGGACCCCCGGCTTTTCCGGTTCATCCTTGTCCCCGCCGTCTGCTTCCTAGCCGCGACGGTTTTAAGGCGGCTCATCGGGAAGGAGCGTCCTTACGATCGATACGGCCTCCCGCCTGTCGGAAAGTACATCCCGGGAAAGAAGAGGAGCCTCCCCTCCCGGCACGCAGCCAGCGCCGCAGCCATCGCCATCGCCGTGGTTTACGTCTTCCCTATGCCCGCCGTCGTCTGCTTCATGGGTGTGCTTTGTCTGCTCGTATGCGCGCTGCGCGTCTTCTCCGGTTACCACGACATATCCGACGTGCTTGCGGCTTTGTTCTTGTCAGGCCTTCTTTCCTTCGCAGGATACTCCGGTATTCTGATATAACAACCCAGCGATGAAAACCTTGACATCTCGTTTCTTCTGCCCGAGGGAAGCATGCCGTCTCCGTCGGAGGCGGTTTTAGGCTTTAAATATTCCGCATAAATATTCTTCTTTTTTGAATTTACGTGTATAAAATTTCATTTTTGGCTTGACAGCTTGCCCTGAGCATGCTATGATACGCGGCGTTCACAAAACGATCTGCGAGGAGGATTTCAAAATGAAAAAACTGCTTGTCATCGCGCTTTCTATCGCGCTCGTGCTGTCCCTTTCCTTCGCCCTGGCGGACGATAAGCCGTTGGCCGGAAAGAAACTGACCGTCGCCATGAGCCCCGACTTCATGTTCTTTGAAACCGTATCCGAGACGGATCCTACCGGCTATGAAGGACTGGATATCGACATTCTGAAGAGCCTCTCCGACAAGCTGGGCTTCGAATTCGAAATTTCGCCCATGTCCTTCTCCTCTCTCATCGGCGCCCTGCAGACGAACAACGCGGACTTCGTCATCAGCGGCATGTCCAAGACGGAAGAACGCGCCCAGGTCGTGGATTTCTCCATAACCTATGCCACCACGGACTTCGGTGTCGTCGTCCGGGCCGATTCTGACATCAACAGCTTTGAGGATCTTGCGGGCAAGGTGATCTGCTGCTCCCAGGGTGCGACCCAGGAGAGCCTCATCCAGAACGACATCCCCGGCGCCACCCTCAAGACCTATCAGGGACAGAGCGCGGTGGGCCTCGCGGTCGCCCAGGCTTCCGACGGCGTAGACGCAGGCATCACGAGCATCAACGGCTCTAAGAAGCTTGCGGCCACCGTGCTGGACGACGCCGGCAATCCGATGCTCAAATACTTCGTACTCCAATATGAAGGCATTGCAGACATCTACAACATCGCCTTCCCGAAGGGAAGCGACCTTCTCCCCGTCATCGATTCCGCGCTGCAGGAAATGATCGATTCCGGCGAAATGCAGGCCCTCATCACCAAGTGGCTCTATTGACCGGTTCTGCCGGGTCTCCCGTATTCCCCGCCTCCCGCCCCCGGGCGGGAGGCTTGAACTGTCTTTGTGAGGCTCTATGAAACTGGATTTTTCGATCATCCTTCCCTACCTGCCGAAGTTTGCCGGAGGCCTGCTGGTGACGCTGGAAGTCACGGTCTGCTCTCTTGGTCTGGCCATCCTGCTCTCCATCCCTCTCTCCCTCTGCAAAATCTCAAACGTCCGGCCGCTGCAGGCCTTCGCCGCTTTTTATACTTCCATCTTCCGCGGCGTGCCGATCCTGGTACAGGTTTTCATGACGTACTTTGGCATCCCCCTGGCCACGGGCATCAAATTCACCGCCTTTCAGGCGGGCACCATCGTCTTCGCCATGAACAGCGCCGCCTACATCTCGGAGAGCATGCGGGGCGGCATCAAGGCCATCGACCGGGGGCAGTACGAAGCCGCGATGGCCCTCGGCGTTCACTACACGCCGATGATGAAGGATATCATCCTGCCACAGGCCATCAAGAGCGTATTGCCCAGCCTCGTGAACGAGTTCATCTCCCTGCTCAAGAACACGACCCTCATCGCCTCCATCGGTCTCGTAGACATCCTGCGGGTGGGCCAGCTCATCCAGGGCGCCACCTACCGCGCCTTCGAGCCGTTCTTTGTGATATCCGTCTTTTACTATATCCTGGTCATGAGCCTCTCCCATCTGGGGACGCTTCTCGAAAGGCGGGTGAACAAGAGTGATCGAAGTTAAGAATCTTTATAAGAACTTCGGTAAACTGCAGGTGTTGAAGGGCGTCAGCCTCTCCGTCGCCCAGGGCGAGGTGGTGTCGATCATCGGCCCCTCCGGGAGCGGAAAGTCCACCCTCCTGCGCTCCATCAATCTCCTGGAGAAGCCTACTTACGGCGAAATCTACGTAAGCGGCAGGCTGATCACGGAACCGGACATCTACCTGCATTTTGACATCATCCGCAAGACACACACGTACAGTTGCCTCCTGGCGGGCGGGGACGACGACGGGACCGCGATCCGGAAGATCAAGGAAGGCGATCTCTTGGGAAAGCATGAAGGCGCGGAACCCGCGGCCATGTTGAAGGCCCTGCGGGACAGCATGGAAGACGCCTATGAGGTTCGCAAAAAAGTTGGAATGGTCTTCCAGCATTTCAACCTCTTCCCCCATAAGACGGTCCTCGAAAACATGATCTACGCGCCGACCACAGTTCTGAAACAGACGCGCGAGGCGGCGGAGACGCGGGCGCGGGAGCTGCTATCCTCCGTCGGCATGCTGGACAAGATCGACGTCTATCCAGGCACCCTCTCAGGTGGGCAGAAGCAGCGGGTTGCCATTGCGCGGGCGCTGTGCATGCAGCCGGACTGCGTCCTCTTCGACGAGCCCACCTCCGCCCTCGATCCCGAAATGGTCAAAGAGGTGCTTGACGTCATCAAGCGCCTTGCCGGTAGTGGCATGACCATGGTTTTGGTCACCCACGAGATGGGGTTTGCGCGGGAGGTATCCGACCGGATCTGCTTCCTGGACGAAGGCAGGGTCATCGAGGACGCCCCGCCCGACGTCTTCTTTTCCACTCCGAAATCCGATCGCGCAAAAACGTTCCTCGAAAAGGTTCTGTAAAAAAGGTCCCTCTTCCCGGCTTCCCGGGAAGAAGGACCTTTTTGCATTTTGGGGCGGCAAGCCGCCGGATGTTTATTCGCCCAGTTTCGTGAAGGTGTATTCCTTCCCGTTTGTCTCCACCCAGACCATGCGGATCTGTTGATCAACCCTGGGCTTGTCGTTCGAATCGGTGGGAACGGAGGCGATCACGTCGACCTCATCCATACCGCCAAGCACAAGCCCGAAGGCCGCGTACTGACCATCCAGGAAATCGCTGTCCGCATGCATGATAAAGAACTGGCTGCCCGCCGAATCCATATCCTGGCTCCGCGCCATGGAGAGGACGCCGCGGGTGTGCTTCAGCGGATTCTCAATGCCGTTTGCGGAGAATTCGCCCTTGATGGAGTAGCCCGGGCCGCCGATACCGGTGCCCAGCGGATCGCCGCCTTGGATCATGAAGCCGGCGATGACCCGGTGGAAGATGAGTCCGTCATAGAAGCCGCTGCGCGCCAGATCGGCGAAGTTGCCAACGGATTCCGGCGCGGTCTCCGGATACAGCTCGCCGTAGATGACGGCGCCGTCGTTCATGACGATCGTGAAGACAGGATGCTCCTCCGCACTTTCAGCGGCAGCGGCCAGCGCAGAATTATCAGTAGCCAGCGCCTCCGCTTCCTCCATGCTGGTCAGGGCGCCGCTTGGGAGATACCCCTTGAACTCCGTACCGGGCACAGCCGTAAAGCTCCATTCCTTGCCGTCCACCGTCACCTTGCCCAGCACGTCTAGGCTTGCCCCGGCGGAAAGCTTCGCCACCGCGCTGCCTTCCGGTTTCGCGAAAAGCTCAGTGTCTTCCTTGACCGCTGCGTAAGCGGTCACCGCCTCGGCCGCCGTACCCGCGTACACGTGATACAGCGATGAGAAGTCGTGGTATTCCACGCCGGCTTCGGCGATGACTTTCTGTACGAATGCGGTGTAGGCTTCCTGCTTTCTCTGACTGAGGAGCGCCGAAGTCTCGCTCTCTTCCATGGCTGTGTCATACGCCGCCTCGCCGGCGGGAACGTCTGCCAGATAGCGCAGGACGACGAACATGTTTTCCGTTTCCACCACGGGGGAAACTTCGCCAGGGGCAGAAAGCGCCATCGCCGCATTCACGATTTCTTCCGCGTAATTGGTTGCGCCCGCCGCGATCTGCACGCCCTTCGTCACCTGCTCCGTAGGAGCGCCACTTTCGTCGTACTTGCCCACGACTTCCGCGAAGTCCGCGCCGGCAAGGAGCTCAGCTCGCGCGGCTTCCGCCTTCTCCTGCCCGAGAGGGCCGGTTTCTGCCGTGCTTTCTTCCTGATCCGCTTCACCGGCGGCATCCGGCTGCCCGCTTGCGGACTCAGTCTCCGCCGATGCAGTCTCATCGGCGTTCTCTTCTTTTTCAGAGGGCTTGGCGACATAGATGAGCTGAACCGTGCGCACGCCTTCCGGCGTCCAGTAAACCTTTTCCTCCGTCTGCGCCGCGGAGAGGTAAGCGTCCACCTGTGCAAAGCTCTCCTTCTGCGAGGAAACCTTCTCATCAAACGCCGCCCGGACTTCCTCCGGGGTCACAGCGACATCCGCAGTCGCGATTTCCTGAACAAAATCCAGCACATCGTTGAAACGGGCGCTATCCAAATAGGCCTCTGCCGTATACCCGCTCTGCGCCATCAGATCGTTCACGGTTTTTTCCAGTTCCTCGCCGGAAAAGCCATAGTACATGGAGAGCATCATGCTGTAGTATTCGCGGGCCTGCGCGACGGCATCCTCCGCTTCCTTTACGAGCTCCGCTTCACGCTCCGCTGTCAGAACATAGCCTTCTTTTCCGGCCCACTGCTCGATAACGCGGCGGCTCATCACACCCTCGGCGGTGTACTGCGCCGCATAGGCTTGGAACTCCGTATCGTATTCATCCACCGGGTATCCCTGCTGGCTGTACTGCGTCAGCAGATAGGCCAGGGTCTCATCATAATCTTTCTGCAGGTCGCTTTTGCGCAGAACGATGCTGTCGTCCACTGTATGTGCCAGCACCGGATCCTCCGCGTCCTCCGCAAAGGCGAATACCGTGGCAAACGCCATCAGAAGCGCCAGAAGCCAGACCATCCCGTTTTTCTTCATTCTTGTTTCTCCTTCTTCCCTGTCCGGGTTTGATGTCGCCGCCCATTATACGACGAAGGCGGCAAAACTGCAACGGTTTCGCCGTCTCCCGGAAATCGGTTCATGGGAATATCATGCCGGTTTCAAAATTCCGACATATTTCGCAGCCATCTCTCTCAGTACCGGATGCGCGCTCGTTGTTCTCTGCAGCTGCAGCCGCCCGTGCCCGTATCCGGCGGATTTCTTGACTTGAGGGGCTATGCTTCTTATAATTACAAGAAATCTAGAATCTCAATTCATGGGAGGATCATTATATGAAAAGAAGCTTTTTTGTCTTGCTTGCACTGCTTCTGTGTCTCCTGGCCACTCAAATCAGCGCCGAAAACGCCGACACGAGTCCCCTTCTGCCCCCTTACACCGGAAAACTGACGCAGGAAGACACTTTTGACGAAAACACACTGCGTATGTTTGAACAGTTGGAAGGCGTAAATTACGAGTACCGGTCCGACCGTCCAGAATGGGATTTTCCCAGCAATACGATGATGGTTTATAGGATCGCCTTAGCTTCCGGCGAAGCCATTCAGCGGTGCACTTTTGAACAACTGACCGGCCCAGGAATAATCTCCAGCGCGTTTTCTTTCAAGCGGAGCGGAGGCGAGGTTTATCTCAAGTCCAGAGTGATTTCGAGAGCGCCGGCCGGGGATTATCAGATCCTGGTTACCGCGGAAGGGACGAATTCATACGCGCGACATCTTCTGACATGCCATATCCTGCCCCAGCCGGAGGATCTGGATCCGATCCGCGTGAGGCCGCTCATCATTCTGAACACGCTGGAGCCGGTTCATGACATCCTGTCCGAGGCGCTGATCAGCGAACCGCAGGGAATCGAGAATTATTACCGATACTTTGAGGTTTTGCAGGCAAAGTATAAGTACTATACGACTATATACCGGGAAGAGGACAGAACGGGCAAGGACGATGCCTACCTGCTCGACTTTGAAGAGCAGGGGAAGCAGATCCTCACGCCGCTAGACTACGGGACCATACGTGCGGCCGTCCATGGTGCTCTCGGAGAAGACCTCTGGCAGGATATCAAGCTCAACATACTCGTCTCGCAGACGCTCACGTATGATGACTTCGCCGTAACGCTGGCGAGCGATAAAACCGAGGTCACCGCGGGACAGAAGGCCACGCTGGCCGTCACGTTCGCCGATCCGGAAGAAGTCAACTCGAAGGCGAAGAACAACGGCGTCGTATGGAGTGTCACCTTGCTGGACGGCAGCGACGCTTCTAGCGTCTGCAAAATCACCCAGAAAGGCGTCCTGACCGCCGAGAAAAAACTGGAAGCTGTTACCGACGTCGTCGTCACGGCGGCATCCGAAATGGTGCCGGATAAGACGGATTCCCTCACCCTGCGCCTCGTCCCGCTGACCAGCACACTGTCCGTACAGCCGGCGGAAACCACCCTGTATACGGTCGAAGGTTACAATACAGTATCCATCGCCGCTTCGTTTGAGCCTGCGGACGCCGCTCCGGGACTCTCCTGGACGTCGAGCGCGCCGAAGGTTGCGGAGGTCGACGGGAACGGAGTCGTCACCGTGCTTTCCGCGGGCACCGCAACCATCACCGTGAAAGCCACGGACGGAAGCGGCAAGAGCGCAAGCGTCAAGATCAAAGCGGGGGAACCGGTCACAGCCGTTTCCATCGAAGCCAAGTCGACGGAAGTCGCGCCCGGGAAATCGCTCGCATTGAAAGCCACGCTTACGCCGGAAAAGCCTTCGGACAAGACCGTAGTATGGTCGATCGAATCGGCGGACGAAGGACTTGCGGACTACCTGAGCGTCTCGAAGACCGGACAGGTCTCCGTAGAGAAGGGGTGCCCAGCCGGAACGTTTGTCGTGAGTGCCGAAGCCGCCGGAAGCCTTCCGGATCATCCCGTATCCGCACAGATCGAAATCCGCGTCGCGGAATAAGCATTTCCCCTCAAAGGGGCTGTCTCAAAACGCCAAATTAAAGATTTGGCACAAGAGGCAGCCTCTTTCTAATGCAGCAAAAGGCAAGAAGCCTGAAAAAAGCGTAAAGCAAACAAGAGCAACGGAAACAGGCCATGGATAACGACTAGATAGAGTAAAACCAGATCACAAACCAGCTGGGAAAGCCTTTGGAATCATCAAGCCTGTTCCCAAGCGGTCATTTTG
>JAIKWN010000092.1 GCA_024684665.1 Clostridiales bacterium
GAGATCGAACAGGAGTGCTTTGCGCATCCGCTGGAAGAGAAGCAGATTCTCTCCCTTCTCGGCGAGGAAAGAACCCTTTTTCTTGCTGCCCGTGAAGGGGATCTCCTGACCGGCTCCGTCTGGGTTCAGACCGTCCTGGACGAGGGCTACATCGGCAACGTGGCGGTGCGACCCGCCTTTCGCCGCAGGGGAATCGCCGATGCGCTGCTGCATGCGCTGGAGACCCTGGGCCGGGAGAAAGAGCTCTCGTTCCTCACCCTGGAGGTGAGAGCGGGAAATGCGCCGGCCATCGCGCTTTATGAAAAAAACGGCTATGTCCGTGCGGGCAGACGTCCGGGCTATTATGACCACCCCAAAGAAGACGCCATCCTGATGACGTACTATTTGAAGCAGGAGAAGTTATGAACATCCTTTCCTTTGAATCCACCTGTGATGAGACCGCGGTTGCCGTGGTGCAGGACGGGCGGAAGATTCTTACCGACCAGATCTTTTCCCAGGCAAAGCTCCATGCGGTTTACGGCGGTGTCGTCCCGGAGATCGCTTCCCGCAGTCATGTGGAGGCGATTTCGCTCCTGACCGAACGGGCGCTGGAAGAGGCGGGCCTGACGCGTACGGACATCGACGCGGTTGCCGTATCCTATGCGCCGGGTCTCATCGGTGCGGTGCTGGTCGGGGTGAACTTTGCCAAGGCGGTTGCCTCCGTGCTGAAGGTGCCTTTGATTCCGGTACACCACATCCGCGGACACATTGCGGCGAACTATCTGGCGTTTCCCGAGCTGGAGCCGCCCTTTGTCTGCCTAGCGATCTCGGGCGGAAACACCCTGATCATCGATGTGCGGGACTATACGGACATGCACATCCTCGGCGCCACGCGGGACGACGCGGCGGGGGAGTGCTTTGACAAGACCGCGCGCGTACTGGGGCTGCCCTATCCGGGCGGAAAGCCCATCGACGACCTCGCCCGGGGCGGCGACGACACAAAATATCAGTTCCCGATTGCCCATGTGGAGGGGCACCCCTATGACATGAGCTTTTCCGGACTGAAGACCGCGGTGATCAATCTGGCCCATCACGCCGAACAGACCGGCGAGGAGCTGGACCGGGCCTCGCTGGCAGCTTCGTTTACCAAAGCGGTCAGCGACAGCCTGGTTCCCCGCACGATGCAGGCGGTAAAGGAACTGGGGTACAAGAGGCTTGCGGTGGCGGGCGGCGTCGCTGCCAATTCCCGGATCCGGAAGGACTTTCACGACGCGGCAGAACGGGAGAACATCGACCTGTTCATCCCGCCGCTGAAACTGTGCGGCGACAACGGCGCCATGGTCGGGTCTCAGGGATATTATGAATACCTCGCGGGGACCCGTGCAGCCAGCGACCTCAACGCCTATGCCAGCATGGATGTGTCGCAGAACTACAAAGCATGACGGAGAAAGCCATGGGACAGGAAAACGCGGAAAAGAAGGCCGACGGAAGGGTCACGACAACGGATCCGGCGAAGAAAGAGCAGATGAAAGGCCACCGGGATCGTCTGCGCAACCGCTATCTTGAGGAGGGTCTGGACAGCCTTCAGGATTATGAGGTCCTGGAGCTCCTGCTGCAGTTTGCGATTCCGCAGCGGGATACGAAAGGCGAAGCGAAACAGCTGATCGCGCATTTCGGCAGCCTGCCGGAGGTCCTGGACGCCAGCTATGATGAGATCCTGGTTGCGAATATTCCGAGGGTGAAGGATGCAGCAGCCACACTGATCACCCTAGTGAAAGGCGCCGAGAACCGTTATCACAAGTCGAAGGGCAGGGAGCGTTCCTACATCCGGAGCACCCTGGATGCCGGGAAGGTCTGCTGTTCGATGTATTACAATCAGTCAGATGAAAGTGTGCGCATTCTCTGCCTGAATGCAAGGGGGAAGATCGTAAAGCGTGAAGAGATCGCGAAAGGCGATGTAAACGCGGTCCACTTCCCGGTTCGGAAGATCATGGAAACCGCAGTCCTCAGCAAGGCGGTGTCCGTGATCCTGACCCATAATCACCCCGGCGGAACCCTCTCGCCCTCCCGGGAAGACCTCGATGCGACCGAAGCGGCCAAAGCGGCACTCGGCACCATCGGTGTGAGGCTGCTGGACCACCTGATCGTCTCCGGGGAGGATTATTACTCCTTGCGCGAAAACGGGTATCTGTAAAGTGATCGAAAAAACAGATTCATTTCCCAAAGCCATCACGGAAACCAACAACGGTATGGAACAGGCTGCAAGTTGCGTTTTATGCAGAATTTATGCAATTTGCAGCTTGCTTTGTGAAAAAATACAAAAATATTGTCATTATTTCCTATTGCGCTCGGAAGCGGTTCATGGTAAAGTTTGCAGTAAGCTGCGCAATTTGCCGCAGTCTTTGACAATATTCAGAAAGAAGGATGACAATGAAAAAGCTCATCTCCATTGCATTGGCTCTGATTCTCACGCTCAGCCTGATGGCCGGACTCGGCGGCAGTGCATTCGCAGCGGATAACAGGATCCTCTATCATGTCCACAATTCCATGCCGTATGTCACGCTGGATCCCAGCATCGAGTATTCCAACGGCATCATGGTGCTGCAGAACGTGTATGAGACGCTGACCCACTATGACCCGGCGACGGAGGCGGTTGCCCCCATGCTGGCTACCTCCTGG
>JAIKWN010000106.1 GCA_024684665.1 Clostridiales bacterium
GAGTCTCGCTGTGAGACGTCACTTCGACAGAGACGATCTCGTCGTCCGTCACCGTGACTTCCACCGTCACGGGGCCGTTGTTGCCGTTCGCTTCCGCGCTGTACGTGCCCGCGGTATACTTCTCCGCGAGGCTGACGGAAGCGATGAGAAGAAGGGCTGCCAGAATTGCCAGTGTGCGTTTCATCGTCTTCTTCCTTTCTGTGGATCCCATGGTTCGTTTCTTAGTTCATACCTAGGTTCGTACCACGGTATGTATTTTAGTCAGCGGATCTCAGTATGTCAATACAAAAACGGGAATCTCCGGAAATTTCCGTTCCGGACGGACTTTGTACCGGTCGGCTCCGTTCTTTTTTCGTACTTATCCCCGTGCTTTTGACACGCCGGGCCACGCTGTGATACAATCGCCCGCGAAAGAGAAACTTCCGGGAGAGAGGACCTGAAAATGAAGGAGACCAACCGCCTGCACCAGCAATCGGAAAACAGCCGGGCAAAGCTGCTCACGGCGGCGCGGGAACTGTTTTTTTCACATGGATTCGCGGAGGTCAGCGTAAACGACATCTGCGCCCGCGCCGGAATGACCAAAGGCGCCTTCTATTATCACTTTGACAGCAAGGAAGATCTGTTCCGCCTGCTCTTCACACCAAATCTGGACGTTTATCTAGAGAAGCATTACGATCTACCCCCGGAGGCGGGAGCCCGCGAACGTTTCCTGCTGCTGGCCCGGTGTACATTCCGGTGCAGCCAGGCGCTCGGACGAGAGCTCATGACTCAGGATCTTATCCGGCTGCTCTCTTCTCGAGCCAGCAACCTCTACGACGAGAGCCGCATTCACACCCGTCTTCTGAACGAGGCGTTCCTCCGAGGAAGGGAAGACGGAACGCTGCGCCCTGAATTGAATCGGGATGGAATCATCATGCTCTACGCCTGCATCATGAACGGCTTTCTCGTCAAATGGTCGTCCGCTCCCGCGGAGGACGATGCACGTGTCGACTGGGACCGTCTCCTGACGGAAGCCTTCTCCCTTATGACGGACGAATAATCCCGCAAACCGAAACGAACGGAGGAACACCGCATGGAAAGGCTACTATTCGCGTCTGATTATCAGGAAGGCGCACATCCGGAGATCATAAAGCGCCTCGCGGAGACGAATTTCGAGAAGAGCGCGGGTTACGGCTTGGATTCTTTTTCCGACGCGGCGCGAGAGAAGATCCGCGCGGCCTGCGCCGCGCCGGAAGCGGAAATCCATTTTCTCGCGGGCGGCACCCAAGCCAACGCCGTGGTCATCGGTGGCCTGCTGCGCCCGTACCAGGGCGTCATCGCCGCGAAGACGGGGCACGTCGCCACGCACGAAGCCGGGGCCATCGAGTACGGCGGGCATAAGGTGCTCACCGTGCCCGAGAAGGACGGAAAGCTTTCCGCCGGGGACGTGCGCGCCTGCCTCGCCGCGTACTGGCAGGACGAAAACCGGGAGCACATGGTGATGCCCGGCATGGTTTATCTGTCCCAGCCCACGGAATACGGGACGCTGTATTCCCTGTCCGAACTGACCGCCATCCACGCCATCTGCGCGGACTACCGGATCCCCCTCTATGTGGACGGGGCGCGGCTGGCCTATGCCCTCGGATGCGAAAAGAACGACGTCTCCCTTCCGGATCTCGCGCGGCTCGCGGACGTGTTTTACATTGGCGGAACGAAATGCGGCGCCCTCTTCGGGGAAGCCGTGGTTTTCCCGAAGCCCTCGACCGTTCCGCATTTCTTCACGATCGTGAAACAGAACGGCGCCCTCCTGGCCAAGGGGCGCATTACCGGGCTCCAGTTCGACACACTCTTTACAGATGGCCTTTACGTCCGCGGCGGGCGCGCCGGCATCCGGGCGGCGGACCGCATCCGAGAAGCCCTTCTGAAGAAAGGATACCGCCTCACGTTCCCCTCCCCGACCAACCAGATTTTCCTGACTCTGGACAAAAAGCAGCTTGCCCGCCTCTCGGAAGGGATCGAAATGGCCTTCTTCGAAGCGCCGGACGAGGAGCATGCCATTATGCGCATCGCCACTTCCTGGGCAACTTCAGAGGAAGACGTAAACGAACTGATCGCGCGGCTGTAAAGCCGGGATAATTCCGGAAAGATGAGAACAGGCGGGAGGAAAGCCATGCCCGAAACAAAAAAGAAAAGGCGAAGTGCGCAGAACCAGGTCAAGACGGCCCCCGCACAGAAAAAAAGTGCACCCCCAACAGCGGAACAGGCGGGGCGGGCGCTTGTTCGCTTCTTTGCGGCGGCGGGAGCGCTTCTTGCCGTCGTCGCGGGCTGCTCCGCCCTTTCCGGGCTGCTCGTACCAGCCGACCCGACCTTCCCCTCCGCGCAGGCAGAAATCAGTTTGGCGCCCGTGCAGGACGGGATCCCGACCCCCGTCCCCACCCCGACGCCGACCCCAAGGGCCTTCGCTCCCTTCGGCGCCCAGTACGGATACGGCGGGAGCAACCTGATCCCGGAGACGCCGCAGCCCGCCGGAGAGGAAGAGGACATTCCCCTGTTCACGCCCCTGCCCCTTGAAACAGAGACGCCGGAACCCACGGAGGAACCGCAGCGGACGCTGCGCAAGGGCATGGAGGGCGAAGACGTCAGACGGATGCAGGAGGCCCTGAAGGCGCTCGGTTATCTTTCGGACGCGGCGGATGGCAGCTTCGGCGCGAACACTCAGGCCGCCCTCATAGCCTTCCAGGCGGTGAACTCCCTTACGGCGGACGGCGTCGCAGGGCAGAGGACCTTTTCAGTGCTTTACGGCGGGGCTGCGCTTTCGGCGGACCACGCGCCTGCGTCGGACTTTCTCATCCTCGTGAACCGGAAGAACAAACTGGAAAAAAACTACGTCCCTGCAAGCCTCGTGAATGTCTCGGACGTCCTGCCGGAGTCCCTCGTGAAAGTTAAGTACAGGGGCACCCTGGCGGACCGCACGGCTGCGGAAGCCCTGAAGGCCCTCCTCACCGCGGCGGTGTCAGACGGCGTCTCCGACTGGCAGATCTCTTCGGCCTACCGCACTTTTGCCGAACAGCAGAGGTTGGTGGACAATTCCGTCTCCGCCTACCTCAAAAACCACAGCGACTGGAGCAAAAAGCAGGCCCTCTCCGCAACTTACAACACGGTGGCTCCGGCGGGAACCAGTGAACACCAGACGGGGCTTTGCTTCGACATGACGGTTCCCGGGAAGAGCTTCACGGGGACGACGCAGCAGAAATGGCTGCACGCCCACTGCCATGAATACGGCTTCGTTGTCCGCTACACCGAAAAGAAACAGAAGATCACAGGATTCATCGCGGAATCCTGGCACATCCGCTATGTGGGGCGGGAAGCCGCCGCTATCATGGTTAAAAACGACTGGTGCCTCGAGGAATACCTGGAGCACCTGGGCGGGCGCTGACTTGCCCGGAAGGAGGAACCCATGACGAATCTCGCGATTCTTGGCGCCGGGTACATCGCCGGCGTCCTGGCGGACACAGTTCTCAAAATGAACGCAGCCGGCAGGAATGACGTCCGCCTTTACGCGGTGGCATCCCGGGACGCGGAGCGGGCCCGCGCTTTCGCTACACGGTACGGTATCCCGAAATCCTGCGGTTCCTACGAAGAAATGCTTTCCGATCCGCAGATCGGTCTCGTATACGTGGCGACGCCGCATTCCCACCACGCGGAGCATATGAAGCTCTGCATCGCGCACGGGAAAGCGATTCTCTGCGAAAAAGCCTTTACGGCGAACGCCGGGCAGGCGGAAGAGGTGCTTCGCCTGGCAAAGGAAAAGAACATCCTGGTGGCCGAAGCCATCTGGACCCGATATCAGCCCATGCGGAAGATCATCTATGATGCGGTATGGTCCGGCATCGTCGGGAAGCCGCGTACGATTCAAGCAAACCTCTCCTATGCCATTTCGCACAAGCAGCGCATCATCGATCCCGCATTGGCGGGAGGTGCGCTCCTGGACGTCGGCGTATACGCGCTCAATTTCTGCGAGATGATCTTCGGGCATCCGGACAAGGCGCGGGGCTGCGCCGTGCTGACGGAGCGCGGCTGCGACGAAACGGACAGCATGACCCTCCTCTGGAAGGACGGCCGGGTCGGCATCCTCTCTGCAGGAACGACGGCGATCTCGGAGCGGGAGGGGCTCATCTGGTGCGAGCGCGGCTTCATCCGGGTGGACAATATCAACAATCCGGAACGCATGCGGATCTATGACAAAGACCGGAAAATCATCCGGGATATCGCCTGCCCGCCGCAGTTGACCGGCTACGAATACGAGGTGGAGGAAGCGGCGGCCGCCCTCTCTGCCGGACAAACCGAATGCACCTCCATGCCCTGGGAGGAGACCCTGCACATAATGCGCCTGATGGACGATCTGCGCGGGCAGATGGGAGTAAAGTATCCGTTCGAGTGATCAGTAAATACAACAAACATGCGGCCCGGCTGTTCAGCCGGGCCGTTTCACAGTGCCTTTTGTCATAGCGGAGCGAATTCATTCTCTTTTTTTCAGCAGCTGATACTCCCCCTCCGCGGCAACGAATTCATACTCGTCCGCAAAGATGTTCACCATGCGGGGGTCGTAGGGTGGGGAGAATGCCCGGTTGTAATAAATGACCAGCCAGTGGGGCGGACAGGTATGGAAGGTTTCCACGATTTCGTCCATCACCGCGGGATTGACCTGCGAGAGGGTTTCCTGCAGGAAGTAGAAGCGCACGCATGGCAGCGCCCCCGTGACCGGATACCAGCGGGGTTCCACCCGGTACGCCATAAAGGAATCCCGATCCTCTTCTGGAACCAGGGAATAGAGGCGCTGCGCGTTTTCGGTAAACTCCGGCAGATCCGCGCGTTCGGAAAGACGCCATTTCCATACCTTGTTTCCTTTGATCACAAGCCAGGAAAGGCTCACAGCCAAGCAGAGGCAAAGAACTGCCTGTCTGGGTTTCGGCGGGAGAGAAGAGAGAAACAGGCAGAACCCCGCCAGCGCGAGGGGTGCCGCGATCATCAGGTAGTGATCGTAGAATTTTCGGGAGATAAAGGCGGCAGCGAATCCGCCAAGACCGCCAAAAAGCACCGACAGGGCGAGGGCAAAGCGCCGCCCCCGCAGGCAAGAGAATGCCCCCAGGCAGGAAAAAAGCAGAAAGAGCAGCGCCGCCTGGCCATAGCCCTCGCACAGCAACGCGTGCAGACGGGAACCGCCCTCCCCCGCGGAGTACATGAAATTGTGGATAACGGCCCCATACCAGGCGGCGGACAGCGCCCCCCGGAAAAGAAGCCAGAGGCAGACAGGCAGCAGCGTGGCGAATCCCCCCACGAGGAATCCCAGCGCGCAGCGGCCGAGCGCCGAAAACCGCCCAGTTAACAGAAATACGACCGAAAGCCCAGCCGTCATACAGACGAGTGGCAGCGCGTTGTTCGCCCGGACGAGGAAGACCAGCATGCAAAACGCGCCCAGCAGGGCTGCCTTGCGCAGCAGCGCCGCTTCTTCCTCCCGGGACAGGGAAGAGCCGGAAAAAGTTTTGAGGATCAGGAGGACTCCGCATAGGGTGGGCAAGGCCGTGTATTCCTCCGTCAGGTTCCCGCCCCCGGCCAGGGAGCAGATGAGCGCAAGATACAGGATCTCCGCCGGAAGCTCCGGCGCATGGGTTTCCCGCGCGATGCGGGAAACCAGGCACAGGCAGAGGAAGAGGAAGACCAGCTCCTGCAAAAAGACCGCGAATGTGCTATATCCGCCGGAGACTGCCTGGGGCAGCCACTGCAGAAGAAAAAGCACGGGACCTTTATGGTCGAAAATCTGCGTATAAGGCGCGTATCCCCGCGCCAGCGCCGTGCCCATCGTCAGGTACATGGCATTGTCGCTGCCGATGGAAGGGCCGAGGGGGGTGTTGAACGCGTAGAAGATGAGAGAAAAGCAAAGCGCCAGGAGAAACGGGAACAGGACGCTGAGAAGCTGGCGCTTCATGGCTTCCCCTCCCTTCCGGACAGCGACAGCGCCCCGAGCATGGCGGGCAGGGCGTATACGAGAGGAAGGATATAACGGATCTCGCCGGATTTCGGGGAGAACATGGCGATGCCCAGTGTGCACAGGAAGAAGGCAAAGGGAGCGGCAGCGGAAAACCCGCGGGAAGCCCAGAGCGCCGAAAACAGGAAGAGAAAGGCAAATACCACGCCGCTCACGTAAAAGAGCGAGGACAGGCCGGGCACGCGCCGCAGTCGGAAATACACAAAGTTGTGGAAAGCGAGACGGAGCCCCTTAAAACCGGAATTCTGCGAAAGGGACAGTTCTCCCGCCTCCGGGGAATTCAGCGTCAGGCAGAGGATCGTGTTCGAGTCCGAGGGATAGAAGTAGCCGTAAATCATGTTCATCCAGGCCGAGAGAAAGCAGGAAGGATGCCTGACCCCGACGGAAATCCAGCCCTTCGCAAAGGAAAGCAGGTCTTCCCCCGTTGCCTCCGGATTCGTCCGGTCCTTCACCGGATCGGAAAGGCGTGGATCGTACAGGGAGGCGGCGGTTTCGAGATCCAGGAAGCGGCCCAGATTCTCCGCGTCTTCCGGAGAAACCTCTTCGTCACGGAGTGCGCGGGCAGCCTGCTGGACGGGCAGAGACAGGGTTTCCCGCGTTTCTCCGGGAATCACGCCCAGCCGGGGCAGTAGCTCGTTATACCCGGCAAACAGAACGATTGCAGAGAGGAATGCCGCCGCCGTTCCTTTCCGCCGCCCCGGCAGGCAGGGCAGGAGGAAAACGAGCGACGCCAGCAGGCAGTACGACGCGCTCTTGCGCAGGGCCATCATCAAAATAGCGTTTGCCGCGAGACCGGCATAGAATCCTGCACCTGGCCGCTCCTCTTTCCGGAAGAGGATCAGCATCTGGCTTGCGAAGAGCAGGACAAAGGGAATGACCGTAGAATCCTTGCCCATGTTGAAGGCGTACAGCGCCGGCACGGGCCAGAGGGCGTAGAAAGCCGCGATCCCCCGGGCGAGCTGCCGCCGCATCCCCAGGCGGGCCAGCGTCAGCAGGAGATATGAAAGGGAGAACGAGAACGCGAGGATGCTGGCAGCGCTGTAGAGCAGCTGGCCGCGGTTCGCGCTGCCAAGCAAAAGTCCCAGCTTCATAAAGCCGCCGTAGAGCAGCGTTGTCAGCACGGGATGATGGTCGGACAGGGCGCTTCCGTCCCCGATGTAGCTTGGATACCCGAAGAATTGCAGCAGCTGATCCCGGGTATCCGCGATATTGAGGCCGGGGGTGTAAAGAAGGAGATACGGCACGCTACCGAGAATCAGGATGAAGACGAGGGACGCGAAAAAACGTCCCTCCGGCATTTTTGTATCCTGCTCCGGCGCGGGGATAAGAAGCCCGCACACAAGCCGATACAGCAGGAGAAAACCGGAAAAGGCGCAGAAAAACAGCGCTGCCATGGCAGCCGCAGCACGAAGCATCGAGGCGGCGTTTTTCATGAGCAGCACATGGCTGTCATAGAGATCGTAGGAACGCCCCTCCACCCGCATGAAGGAAAAAAGCAGCGAAAGCAGCGCGAAAACGACGCGCTCCCGCCGGGTGGCCCTGAGGCCGGAAGCGGCGCCAAAAAGCAGGAAGCAGGCGAGAAACAGAAAGCCTTTCGCCTGGAACAGCTCAAAATACGAAGCAAGGGAAAGAGCGGAAAAAACAGCGAGAGCAAAGCACGGCGCGAGGGCACGCCCCCGCAACAGGGAAAGCTTCATCGGCGCTCCTTTCATTCCCGTTCCGGTTTCGGCCTTGGGTCGTCCCGTAGGATCGCATAGAGGCATACGTCTACGTACCGGCCTTTATTGTACAGCCTCCCCCGCAAAACGCCCTCCCTGCGCATGCCGCATTTTTCCATCACCCGTCCGGAGGACGGATTGTCCACCTCGTGCTGGGCCTCGATTCGGTGGATGTCCATCTTCGTGAAAGTATGATGGATGACTTTCGAAAGGGCCTCGGTCATGTATCCCCGGTTCCAGCGCTCTCTCGCTAGGGAATATCCCAGCTCCACCGTCGCGTTGTCCGGGTTATAGTCCATATAGCCGATCGTGCCTGCAAGGTGGCCGGTCTCCTTCAGGATGATGCCCCAGCTGGCGGGTTCGTCCGCCCGGTACTGCCGCCGCTGCCAGCGGCAGAAGTCCTTTGCTTCCGACAGGCGCTTCTGCGCGGCCCAGAGGACGTGCCGCGCCACCTCCGGATCCCGGCTGTAGGCGAAAACGTCCTCCGCGTCCCGCATGGTAATGCGGCGAAGGATGAGCCTCGGGGTTTCGAGAAGCGGCATGGGGAACAGGGTATTTCCTCCGAACATGGGACGGAATTACACCTCCCCAAGGAGATCCCAGAGGCGCTGCAGCCCTTCGGCATCCTCATAGGACAGGATCAGCCGGCCCCGGTGCTCATTGCCCTGAAGGACCGTCTTCATGCCTGTCGCGCGGGAGAGCCGGTCGCAGAGCTCGCGGTATTCCGGAGGCAGCGACGGCGCCTGCTTCTTCTCCGGTTTTTCTTTCTGTGGGCGTTTTGCTTCTTCTTCCAGCCGTCGAACGGACCAGTCCTCCGCAAGCGTCCGGTCAAACAGAAGTTGCCGAAATCTCGTGTCCACGATTCCGCAGAGGACCCGGGCGTGGCCGGCGGAAAGGCGTCCCTCCGCCACGGTTTCCCGCATCTCCTTCGGAAGGGACAGGAGGCGCAGAAGATTTGCCACCGCGGGGCGGCTTTTTCCAAGGCGCTCCGCCGCCTGTTCCTGCGTGAGGCCGCATTCGTCCATAAGAGCGCGGATGCCCGCCGCCTCCTCTAAAGGATTGAGGTCCTCCCGCTGGATGTTTTCCACCAGGGCAGCTTCCCTGCGTTTGACCTCGTCCCAGTCCCGCAGGACAGCCGGCACGGAGGAAAGCCCCGCCAGCCGCGCCGCGCGGAAGCGGCGTTCCCCGGCGATGATGGTATAGCGGCCGTCCACGGGGCAAAGCAGCAGGGGCTGCAGGATGCCGTTCGCTTTGATGGATTCCGCAAGGGCGGATAGGGATTCCGCGTCAAACGCTTTTCTGGGCTGCGCCCGGTTCGGGTCGATCTGCCCGATGGGGATTTCCCGAACGGCGTCCCGTTCCCCGCCGCGCTCCGCAAAGAGCGCCGCTTCCCCGGCATCCGGTAGAATAGCGGAAAGGCCCCGCCCTAGGCCTGTCTTTCTCGTCATGGGATCATCTCCCCTTTCCGGCCAGCGAGAGGAACTCCCGCGCCAGGTTCTGATAGCTCTCCGCCCCCTGGGAACGGGGATCATAGAGGTGGATGGGCAGCGCGTGGCTGGGCGCCTCGCTGAGCCGGACGCCCCTGGGAATAACGGTCTTGTACACCTTTCCCCGGAAGACCCTGCGCACCTCCCGCGCAACCTGGGTGCCGAGATTCGTCCGGGCATCCAGCATGGTAAGGACGATGCCTTCCACGGACAGCGCTGGGTTCAGCTTCTGCACCTTCTGCACAGTACCCATCAGGGCGCCCACGCCTTCAAGGGCGTAATACTCGCACTGGATGGGGATGAGCACGCTATCCGCCGCGCAGAGGGCGTTCAGGGTAATGAGTCCCAGGGAAGGCGGGCAGTCGATGAAGATCCAGTCGAAACCGCTCCTCGCTGGGGCAAGCGCTTCCGCAAGTACCCGCTCTCTCGCGTCCATTGCGGCCAGCTCGATTTCCGCCCCGGCCAGACGCAGATCGCACGGCAGGAGGGACAACCCTTCCTGCGGTGTTTTCCGCAGGGCTTCCCCGAGGGAAGCTTCCCCTGCCATAACTTCATAAATCGTTTTATCCGTTTCCGCCGCGCGCACGCCGAGGCCGGAAGAAGCATTTCCCTGAGGATCCGCGTCCACCAGCAGCACCCGCTGCCCCAGCGCCGCCAGGCAGGCGGAGAGATTGACGGCGGTCGTCGTCTTTCCGACGCCGCCCTTCTGATTCGTAACCGCGATAATTTTGGCCATAGGTTTATTCCAATTCTCCGTTTTCTTCCAGCACCCTCATGAGGAAGGCGCGCTCGTCTTCATCCAAAGGATAGCGCCCGACAAGCTCCCGCATGGCGGCAAAGCTCCCCGCCCGTGCGAGGTCGAAAAGCGCGTCTTTAAGGGCGGGTTCCGGCTCCCTGTCCCGGTAAGCGAGGGAGAGCAATCGGTCCGATATCTCTTTCAGTTCCGCTGAGCGGACGCGCCGGTTGTCGAGCATCATACTTCCGTCCGTACGGGCGTATACCGCGTTGAACAGCAGGGAGTCCAACTCATTCCAGACGGTCTCCGGGGTTTCCGTCCGGCCGAAGCGGAAGAGAACGCGGCTCGCACCGTATACGAGATCCGGCGACGCATTCACAAGCCCGTCGCCAAGCGCATTCCTCAGAAGGGTTTCGATCGAGGAAAGCCGCCCCATACTGCCGCCCCCTTTGCTTTTGCCTTATTCTACACGCATTGACCGCCCGGCGCAAGGGCAAGCTTGCAAGCCCACGTGCTTTTGTGTACAATAAACCGGACTGGAGGGAACGGACATGAGAAGAAGCGCGCGCGTGCTGACAGCGGTTTTCCTTGCGCTGTTCCTGCTGCTATCTATTGCCTCGGCGGAAACGAAGACGGTGATCTTCGGATCCGATTACCAGTACGGTGGAGGCGTTGGAGGGAATCCGGATTATAATTTTCCCTCGCTTCTCTCGGCGATCCGCCGGGAGGGGCTTTGGCCGGATCTCGTAGCGCTGTGCGGCGATTACACCAACGGGGGCGCAAATTACGAGGGCAATTCCCTGTTCTGGATCGAGAGCATCACCTACGCGCTTGAGGAGTTTTTTCCCGGGTTTACGCCGAGAACGGATCTCCTCTTCGTCCAGGGAAACCACGACCGCAACGACGGGGACTTCCCGCCGGACGGTCTCAGGGATTACGGCTCTTTCCTCCTGTATGTGATGAATACCCAGACCGCCAACCCCTGGCGACAGGGACGGACCTATGATCAGAGCCGCGCTATCCTGACCTCTTCAGCGGAGCGTTTTACGCGGGAGCTCCGCGAACGGAGCACCGCGGGCGACCGCCGTCCTCTGTTTATCACAACCCACGTCCCCCTGCATGAAAACGACTGGACGGCGAGCAGCGGGGACAACCTGCTTTCTCGCATCCTCTTCGACGCGATCGCGAAAGCGGCCGAAGACCGGACGATCGTGTACCTTTTCGGCCATAACCATGGATTTCACGGCGACAGCTCCATCGGCGGAAGCGCAATCTTCCTCGCGCCAGGCGATCAGATCGCGATCCCGGATCCCCTACTGGAGGAGCGAGAGACGAAGTGCTATACGATGGAAACGCTGAATTTCGCCTATATGAACGCCGGCTATCTCGGCTATACGGATGAGCGGTACAAGGTGGAAAGCCGTCCTTCGTTCGGGATCGCCCTGGTGGAAGACGACGGGACCGTTACCCTGCGCCGCCG
>JAIKWN010000112.1 GCA_024684665.1 Clostridiales bacterium
CAAAATGACCGCTTGGGAACAGGCTTGATGATTCCAAAGGCTTTCCCAGCTGGTTTGTGATCTGGTTTTACTCTATCTAGTCGTTATCCATGGCCTGTTTCCGTTGCTCTTGTTTGCTTTACGCTTTTTTCAGGCTTCTTGTCTTTTGCTGCATTAGAAAGAGTCTGCCTCTTGTGCCAAATCTTTAATTTGGCGTTTTGAGACAGCCCCTTCTTATGCAGTTTCCGGATCCGGTTACACCGGCGCTGCTTTCGGCGGCGCGGTCGTACCCTCGTCATAGATCTTCACGGGCAGCACTTCCGCCTGCGGCGGAAGATCGGGCTGCGCGATGCGCGAAAGCAGGAGGCGCACGCCGCTCTCCGCGACGTGCCCGTCCGCCGCGTAGATGCTCGTCAGCTGCGGAAGATACGGAATGTCCCCGCGCAGATGGTCGAAACTCACGAGGGAAACGTCTTCCGGGATGGAGACGCGCAGGCTGCGCAGGTCTTTCATCGCCATATAGGAGATCTCGTCGCGGAAGGAAATGATTCCCGTATAGTCGAGCGGAAGCAGCAGGCTGCGCATGTCTCCCGCTGTGAGGGCTGCTTCCACTGCCTCGCCTGGCACGACGCGGGCCGCGCCGCGCGGAACGCCCGCCTCATCCAGCGCGCGGAAGAAACCGGCCAGCCGGTCGATCTGGGAGCTGGACTGGTTTACGCCGGAGAGGAAGAGGAAGCGCCTGTGGCCGAGATCCAGGAGATGCTTTCCCGCGAGGTATCCGCCCTTCTCATCGTCGCAGCGGATGCCGTTGGTGACGACCCCGTCGATGCGGCGGTCCAGCAGGACAAAGGGAACGCGGTTTTTTTCCATATACGCGATATGGGCCCGGTTGTTGTGATACGGAAAATACAAGATGCCGGCAACGGACTGGGAAATCGCGGCGTGGATCAGCTCTTCGCCCAGCTCCTCGTTCAGCTGCATGCAGAGGATCATCATGTTGTAGCCCGCGTCCCGGAGGGCGCGGTCCATCCGGTTCAGCATGTTGCAGAAGTGCATATTGTGCACGTCGTTGACGATCACGGCGACCGTCTGGCTCCGGCCGGATCGCAGGGAAGAAGCGAGGGAATTGCGGATATAGCCCATATGGAAAGCCATGTCCCGGATTTTTTTCCGGGTTTCCTCCGGGAGACGGGGATCTCCGCGCAGCGCGCGCGAAACGGTGTTTATCGTATAACCGCAGGCGAGGGCGATGTCTTTCTGGATCACGCGGGATGCGTTCATGCGTTTCTTCCTCCATATCGGGATTCGATTTGTCAATTATAACGGTTCTGTATGGGCTTTGCAATCCGTTTATGGCAAAATTATTTACAAAATATAGTAATATCATATAAGATTCCTCTTGACAAATCATAGGGTTATCGTTAACATATAGCTTAGAAAATGGGTTAACGATAACCCAAAACGACGACAAAAAAGGAGGCTCATTATGAAGAAACTGCTGTCCGTCCTCGTCGTGCTCGCGCTTGCGCTCAGCCTGTGCAGCGCGCTTGCTGAGGAACCCGTCAAATTGACTCTCTGGACCTTCCAGGAGCTGCACACCGAACTCTACAAGACCATGATGGAAAAATGGAACGCAGAGGAAGGCAAACCGAAGCTGGATATCGACTTCCAGGTCTTCCCCTATGAAGACATGCACAACAAGCTGACCATCGCCCTGCAGAGCGGCGAGGGCGCGCCCGATCTGGTGGACATCGAAATCAACATGTTCGCCAACTACCTGAAGGGCGATATTGGCCTGGCCCCGATGAACGAGTACGTCGAGCCCATCGCCGATCACCTCGTTATGAGCCGCCTGAACAACTATGCGAAAGACGGCAAGTTCTACGGCATCGACCATCACATCGGCGCGACCGTGATGTTCTACAACACTGCCATCCTCGAAGAGGCCGGCATCGACTACACCGCGATCAAGACCTGGGACGACTTCCATGAGGCAGGAAAAACTGTTCTCGAGAAGACCGGCAAGCCCATGGTCGTCTGGGAGTCCGCCGACTGCTGGAGCGTGTACCCGATGGTCAACCAGCACGGCGGCGACTGGCTCACGCCTGACAACCAGGTCCGGATGGACGAGCCGGTTGTCGTGAATACGCTCGCGTTCATGAAATCCATGCTGGACGACGGCACCGCGATCCCGTGCCCCGGCGGCTGGACCCATACCGAAGAGTACTGGGGCTGGATGAACGGCGGCAACTGCGCTGCGGTCTGCATGCCCTTCTGGTACATCGACCGGTTCACTAACTACATGCCTGACCTGAAGGGTCAGATGAAGGTTGCCCCGATGCCCCTGTGGGCGGACGGCGGCCACAAGTCCGCACAGATGGGCGGCACCGGCACGGCGGTCGTCGCTTCCAGCCCGAACCTGGAAATCGCCAAAGAATTCCTAGCCTATGCCTGCCTGACCTTCGATGGCTGCGTGACCACATGGAAGATTTGCGGCTTTGACCCGATCCTGAAGGACGTGTATGGCTCCGATGAGATGAAAGAGCCCAACAAGTTCTTCGAGTACTACGATCAGGATCTGTTCGCCATGCTGAATGGCGTGCTGGACGATATCCCCGACACCTGCCTGACCGAGTACTTCCCGACCGCGACCGATATCGTAAAGACCCAGATGGCGTATCGCCTTGTGGAACTGCGCGAGGATCCGGAGCAGATCGCGAAGGACTGCGCCGAGGAGCTCCGCAGCCAGATCAACTGATCCGTTTCGATCATTTGGCCGGAGGGGGATACCCCCTCCGGCTTCTTTCCAAAAACCGCCCCCAAACCGCCTTTGGCGGGCATACCAGATCCCTGTGCCCAAAGGGGCAGGTGAGGTGCTCCCTCGCCCCGCCTGCCCTGAATCCGTACAGATTGGAGTTCCGGGAAAATGCAGAATACTTCCGCAAAACGGCCGTCCCTCCGGCAGGGAGGGGGGTTCCTTCACAATCCGAAAGTCGTCCCCTATGTTTTTGTCGCACCCTTCGTCGTTTTTTTCCTGTTTGTTTACCTGTATCCGCTAATCATGACCGTCATCATGAGCTTTCAGCAGATCGACGGCCCGAACCATCATGAGTTCATCGGGCTCAAAAACTATCTGAAGCTGAATACCCGCGATTTCCAGATGGCGCTCCGGACATCCGGCCGATACGCCATCTGGGACGTGATCATACTCACGATCATCCCGCTTCTGATCGCCTGTGTCCTGCATTCCGGTCTGGTCAAAGGGAAGAGCTTTTTTCGGTCCCTGTTCTTTATTCCGTCCCTGACCTCGATCATCGTGGCCGGTATCGTGTTCCGCTTGGCGTTCGGAACGTTGGAGACCGCCACCGTGAACCGCATGCTGACCTTTTTCGGGCTGAAGCCCGTCAAATGGCTGAGTTATCCAGGGCCGGGCAACTTTGTGCTGATCCTTCTGACCCTCTGGCGCTGGAACGGCGTCAACATCGTGTATTATCTCTCCGGCCTGCAGGCCATTCCCGCGGATTACTACGAAGCGGCCGAGATCGACGGCGCCAATTCCATCCAGAAATTCCTGCATGTTACTCTGCCGGGGATCCGGCCGGTGCTGATCTACGTCATCACTATCACCGTACTCGGCGGCTTCAGCATGTTCACTGAATCTGTGGCCCTCTGGCAGCAGAACAACGCCGGCGGCGTCGGCCGCACAATCGTGGGCTACATGTACCTGGTGGGCTTCAAGAAGAACAACCTCGGCCTCGCATCAGCCGTGGGCCTCGTGTTGCTTGCCCTCGTGCTCGTCGTGAACCTCCTTCAGCTGATCCTGATGGGGTTCTTCAAGAAGGAGGATTGACATGGCCGCGAATCAGAATAAAATTGATAGGAAAAAGCGGTCCGTGCTGAGTATACTGGCAACCGCCCTTATGATCTTGGTAGCCGTTTTCGCGATGATCCCCTTCGCTTTCATGTTTATGAGCTCGCTGAAGCCCGGTACCGAGATGATGCGCTACGGCCTGACGCTGAAATTCGATCCCGGCATTTCCTCCTTCGAGAATTACGCTGCCCTAAATACCTATCGAGAAGGCGTCTACTGGCACTGGTACAAATCGAGTGCCATCATCATGGTTCTGCAGACGGCCATCGGCCTGTTCTTCGGCTCTATCGTAGGCTATGGCCTGGCCATGTACGATTTCAAGGGCAAGAACCTCATCTTCACCCTCGTGCTGGTCGTCATGATGCTTCCTTTTGAGATCCTTCTGCTGCCCATGTATCAGATGATGATCCGGGCAAAGCTGATGAACAGCTATATCGGCGTCGTCATTCCGTATCTGGTGCCTCCGTTTATGATCTTCTTTTTCCGGCAGTACTGTCTCGGGATTCCCAAGGAGCTGATGGAGGCGGGGCGGATTGACGGCTGCTCGGATTACGGTATCTTCCTGCGCATCATGGTTCCGATCCTGATCCCCGCCTTCGGTGCCATGACCATTCTCTCCTGCATGAACAGCTGGAATAACCTGCTGTGGCCGATGATCATCCTGCAGAGCGAGAAAATGCATACCATCCCGATCGGCATGGGCACCACCATCACGCCGTACGGCAACGCCTACGACGTGCTGATGCCGGGCGCCGTCATGGCGGTCGTTCCGATCATCGTCATCTATCTCTTCTGCCAGAAGACCTTCATCGCGGGCATGACCGCCGGAAGCGTGAAAGGATGAGTTCATGAAAAAAGCAAGCGTAATCCTGGATCGGGATTATGAAATCAGCCGCGTTGACGAGCGGATCTACGGCTCCTTCATCGAGCATCTGGGTCGCGCGGTCTACGGCGGCATCTATGAACCCGGCCATCCGGAGGCGGACGAGCTGGGTTTCCGGAAGGACGTCCTTGCGGCTGTCCGGCGGCTCGGCGTGCCGCTCGTGCGGTATCCAGGTGGGAATTTTGTCTCCGGTTTCTGCTGGGAGGACAGCGTAGGGCCGCGGGAGAGCCGTCCCCGGCGCCTTGATCTCGCGTGGTTCACGACGGAAACGAACGAGGTAGGCCTGCACGAGTTTGCCGAATGGGCGAAGAAGGCGGACTCGAAGATGATGTACGCGATCAACCTCGGCACGCGGGGCCCGGAAAACGCTCGGGATGTTGTGGAATACGCGAACCATCCGGGTGGGAGCCGGCTTTCGGATCTGCGCGCCGCAAACGGCCGGAAGGATCCCTTCGGCATCCATCTGTGGTGCCTTGGCAACGAGATGGACGGCCCCTGGCAGATGGGGCAGAAGACTGCCTATGAATACGGGCGGGTTGCGAACGAAGCTGCAAAGATGATGAAGTGGGTCGATCCCTCGATCGAGCTAGTCGCCTGCGGCTCCTCTTCCACGGAGATGCCGACCTTCGGGGACTGGGAGCTCACGATGCTGAACGAGTGCTACGACAACGTGGACTACGTGTCGTTGCACCGCTATTACGGCAACCCGACGGGAGATACCCCCGGTTTCCTTGCGCGAACGATGGACATGGACGATTTTATCCGCGGCGTTGTTTCGATCTGCGATGCGGTCCGCGCGAAGAAGCACAGCAAAAAGCAGCTGAACCTCTCCTTCGACGAGTGGAACGTCTGGTATCACTCGAACGAGCAGGACAAGGAAATCTGGAAGCGGGAGAAGTGGGACCGCGCGCTTCCGCTGCTGGAGGACGTCTACAACTTCGAGGACGCACTACTCGTCGGCTCTATGTTGATCACCTTGCTGCGCAATTCCGACCGCGTGAAAATCGCGTGCCTCGCGCAGCTGGTCAACGTCATTGCGCCGATCATGACGCGGAACGGGGGTGGCTGCTGGGCGCAGACGATCTACTATCCCTTCATGCACGCATCGAAGTATGGCCGCGGCACGGCGCTTCGCCCGATCGTGCGTACACCGGTCTACGACTGTAGCGACTACAAGGGCGTTCCCGTCCTGGACACGATGGCGACCCTCGGTGACGATGGTAGTCTGACGGTTTTCTGCGTAAACCGGGATCTTATGGAGGACTGCCTCCTAGGTCTCGACCTGCGCGCCTTCGGCGATCTTGTGATGACGGAGCACATCGCGCTGCATCACGACGACGTAAAAGCGGTCAATACGGAGGAGAACCCGGAAAACGTCGCGCCCATCTCCCTCCCGTTTACGCAACCGGACGGCGGCAAGGCGGAAATCCGCCTCCCCGCGCTCAGCTGGAACGTGCTGCGGTTTGCGAAGAAGGGCTGAAACAAGTAGGATTTTTTGCAGTCACCGCAATCTCCTATCTGACAGACAATTTAACGGGCATTCTTTCTTCTCCTGTCAATGCAGAAGAGGCAAGAAGTATTGCGCTGGAGGAGAAATACACGCAGGATGATTACGGAGCAACCGGATCTAGATCACAGAATGAATGATAAAACCTCCGCTGAAAAACAAATCAGGCATTGACACGTGACCGTTCGTTCACTATAATTAGAGAACGAACGGTTATTTTGTTTATCGGAGGAGATTCCATGGCGAAAGACACAAAAGAAAGGATCCTGGCAAAAGCGCTGGAGATGTTTTCGCAGAACGGCTATGTCGGTACGAATATCCGCGAACTGACGGCGTCGCTGGGACTAGTAAAGTCCTCGATGTACCGCCATTTTGAAAGCAAGGAGGAGATTTGGAATTCCCTGCTGGACGAGCTGATCGCCTATTACGCTGAGCATTTCGGGTCTGCCGAGCACCTGCCGCCCGTCCCGGATTCCCCAGAAGGGCTGGTCGAGATGACGATGCGGATGGTGAATTTCACGGTGCATGATGAACAGATCGTCATGACGCGCAAGCTGCTTACGATCGAACAGTTCCGCGACGAACGGGCCCGGCAGCTGGCAACAAAGCATTTCCTCACGGGTCTCACGGACATGTTTACATATGTATTCTCCGGCATGATGGACAAAGGGTTACTCCGGAAAGACGATCCTGGGATGCTCGCGTTCGCGTATACCGCGCCGATCTCCGCGCTCATCCACCTCTGCGACCGGGAGCCGGAGAAAACGGATGGGGCGATGGCACAGGCGGAGGCCTTCAGCCGGCATTTCATTGGGATTTACGGGGTGACGGACCATGAGTAAAAAAGCGCTTGTCGTGATCGACATCCAGAACGACATCACAAAGCACTACCGGGATATCATCGGAAACCTCAATGCCGCTATCGGATGGGCGGCCGAAAACGGGTTTGAGGTCGTCTATATCAAGCACAACAATTTGTCTCTCGGCACACGCACCTTCAAACCGGATACAAAAGGCGCGGAGCTTGTGCCGGAGCTGCGGATCGTATCGGACAACGTTTTTATCAAGACGAAGGCGAACGCGCTGACGAGCGAAGCGTTCTCCGAATTCATTAAAAGCCGCGGAATCGACGAGTTCTATCTCGCCGGAGCGGACGCGACCGCCTGCGTAAAATCTACCTGTTTCAATATGGCCAAGGCCGGATTTACCGTCCATGTAATTTCTGACTGCATCACCAGCTACGATACGAAAAAGGTTCCCGAAATGCTCGCTTACTATGCCGGAAAAAGCTGTGAGGTCAGGACACTTGCGGAGTATCAGGACCGCACTGCAGAAACCTGAGGCTGCAGAAACCGGAGGACTGGAAGAATGAACAGACCAGTCATCACCCTGTTTATGCTGATGTCTGTCGATGGGAAAATCAGCACGGGCGCAACGGACGTAATGGATGTGGATCGGGACTTTCCGCAGATCGCCGGGCTGAAAGAGGGCCTGCATCAGTATTATGAAATTGAGCAGACTACCGATCTGTGGTCTTTCAACACGGGGCGCGTACAGGCAAAAATGGGGGTCAATACAAAAGCAATGCCCGAAAAGACGCCGGTATCCTACGCCCTGCTGGACAATCATTACCTGAATGAGCATGGCGTTCGGTATTTCTGCACACGGTCAAAGCAGTTTGTCCTGATCACAACGAACAGGAATCACCCTGCGTTCAGCGTCAGCGCAGAGAATCTTCATATCAATCCACATGCCGGTGCGGCACCGGCACAAATAGGAATGAAAACGGGGCGCCGCAAAATTGCCCGTTTCCTGTTACAATATGCTTGAGAGAGGCACACTACAGAGCACGGTAGGAGAAGTTGCAAGCAACTTCTTC
>JAIKWN010000126.1 GCA_024684665.1 Clostridiales bacterium
CAGGTATTCCTTTCCCAGATCCACCTCCAGCTCCTCGTCCAGAAGCCCCATGGCGATCTGGCTGGCCCGGTAATAATCCTCCGAGTCGAAGCCCGCCCAGGTGCGGTTCACGGAAACATAGCCGGTCAGCGCCCCTCTGTCTATGATCCGCATCGGGAGGTAGGTTCCCTCATGTCCGTAGCGCCGGCTGTTGAGAATCCTCTGCGCTGCGTTCCAGACTGCGCGGGAAACTATCGCCTCGTGATGGTCTGCCTGGAAATACTTGTTCTTCTTGCCCTTGTTCTTCTTCTGCTTGTGGTCCTTGTAGTTGGGCGTATAGTACTTCCTTGCCAGCACATCGCCGCAGTGCTTCTCGTTCCGCAAAACGGCCGCGATGCCGTGGCTCGTCCAGTGGGTGTTGAGTGTCCCGTCCTTTCGCCGGCCGCCTGTGGGGATCGCCAGCTCGGTCAGGATCTCCGCCATCTCCTCAAGACTCATGCCGTTGATGAGGTTGTAGTACATCCACCTGACGACCCGCGCCTCCGCCTCATTGATCTGAAGCACCTTCTTCCTGCCGCCATAGCCGTCCGGCACGTCAACCACGTCATAGCCGAAAAGCCTCGGGGTCAGAAACCTGCCGCGGGAGAAGCGCCATTCCAGAGAAAGCAGGATCGCTTCACTCTTCATGTGGCTTTCCTCCTGCGCAACCATGGCGAGCACTATGAGGATGATGCTGCTGGTCTGCGCCATGGTGTCCAGGTTCTCCTGCTCGAAATACACACGGACAGGCGGATCGTGGTTTTGCAGCGCCTCGACCCACACGATGCAGTCCATGAGGTTCCTGGCGAAGCGGCTCACCGCCTTGGTGATGATGAGGTCGATTTTTCCGTCCATGGCGTCCGCCATGAGCTTTTGGAAGCCCTGCCTGTGTTCAGTGTTCGTACCTGAAAACCCGTCATCGACGTAGGTCCCGACATATTTCCAGTTGGGGTTGGACTTGATCTTCTGCTTGTACTCCTTGATCTGAAGCGCGATGGAGATCGCCTGGTCGATATCGTCCGTGGAGACGCGGCAGTACGCCGCCACGCGGAGTATCTTCTTTTCTCCGCCCTCCTCGTCGGTGTTCGCGGCGATAAGACGGATGTTGTTCCCATCCAGAGCCTCTATCTGCCTGACCAGGGCTTTCTTTGCCCTCTGGTGCTCTGTTTCAAAGCTGGCTCCCACGGGCTTTCCCTTCGGCTTCGCGGCGCGGTCAGCCGCAATCTTCCTTAAGTCCTGCACAGGCCGCTCTCCCTTCCGCCTTCCATGGCACTTTCGCCACTGGCTTTCAGGTAAGCCATGAGAAACTCAACGCAGTGGTCCCACATGATCGTCCCAGTGGTAACGTCCTCGTTCTCAAAATGCACCTGGACAGGGGGATCAAGGCTCTTTAGCTTCTGCGCCGTGGAGATCAGGTCCCCGGCATTCTCGATAAACTCAAATGCCGACCTTGTCTCAATGCGGTCGATCTGACCGCTCTCCGCCGCTTCCATCAGCTTCTCAAATCCCGCTCGGCTGTCACCTTCATCGAAATAGCAGCCGACGCACTTATACCTGCGGCAGCGGTTGATCCGCTCCTCGTAGGAGTGTTTCAGCAGCTCTGTCGATGTCAACTGCTCAATATCCGGAGCGGACATCCGATGATATGCCGCCACTCTCATTTCACACACCTTCTTTCTGTTTTTCGTTCATGCCTCTGGGATCGGAGCTCAAATCACAACGGGAAGAATCAGCCCTTCCTCCAGCTTTCCGTCATACTCCGTCGCATCCGAAACCGGCGTCTGATACATCCTGTAGTCCAGCACCTTCGGATACTTCTTCACGGATTCGTAGAAACGTACTGCCGTTTCCCGATCCAGAAACCAGAAGGAGTGGACGCGCCTTTTGGGATTGACATGGAATGTCACCGAATAAACGAAGCGCGGGCTTTCTGCCTGTTCTTCCAACCTGCTCACCTCCAATCCGCTCCCGCCTGCCGGAATGATCTATGTGCGTCATTCTGGACAGAGACTTGGCGAATCCTATATTTTCATACTATTGCGTACATGTCCACGACACGGGTGAGGTGCCCGGAGGATAAAGTTTTGATAACGAAAAAAAGCCCGCCATGCGCACGCTGAAATGCACATGACGGGCTTTGCGGTTATGAATGGATCAATCGGCTGTGAGCAGGCGCTTTCGTTCCCGCGTTCTGCCGTACATTCCGTATTCATGTATGGCCGCTATAACTCTGCTGTTCAGTTCATCCTGCCGGGAATCCTTCTCAGGGATCGGAAATCCGTGCTTCCTGCACAGCTCGTCGAATACCTCATCCGCAGACAGCGACTCGCCATCCCGCATTGACTGTATCCCCGCATCGAGGTCCTTTACGATTCCCTCTATCCTCGCGGATCTGGCGGTTTCCTCGGTCCCGAAAAAGGATGCCTGCTCAAGATACTGTGCAAGCAACATGGTCAGGTTGTCCTGCGTGAGCTTTGTGTCGGCGACGAGGTAGCCCAGGGACTCATGCCAATCCGTAAAGGTAAAGTCCAGGCCGGGCGCATCAATATCCGCTTCAATCGCTCTGAGGTCTACCAGATCAGGC
>JAIKWN010000165.1 GCA_024684665.1 Clostridiales bacterium
CAGGTGGACGTCGACATCCGGTACGCCGTCGAGCGCTCCATGCAAAAGTGGGGCCGCCGCTATCCGCACGCTGGGTACGGTTCGAGGTTCTATTACTGGCTGCGCGACAAGAATCCGGAGCCCTACAACAGCTGGGGTAACGGCTCCGCCATGCGGGTCTCCGCTGTGGGCTGGCTCTATGACACCATTGAGTACACCCGCCATGTGGCGCAGCTGACCGCAGAGGTCACGCACAATCATCCGGAAGGCATCAAGGGGGCTGAAGCCACGGCATCCGCGATCTTCCTGGCGAGAACCGGTCACAGCAAGGATGAGATCAAACGGTTTATCGAGACGGAGTTCGGCTATGACCTGTCCCGGACATGTGATCAGATCCGGCCCACATACCATCACGTCGAAAGCTGTCAGGAAACCGTCCCGGAAGCCATCACGGCTTTCCTGGAGGGCACATCCTTTGAGGATGTGATCCGGACGGCCGTTTCCCTGGGTGGAGACTGCGACACCCTGACCTGCATCGCCGGCTCCATTGCGGAAGCGTTCTACGGTGTGCCGGACGAGCTGAAGGCAGAATGCAGAAAGCGGCTGCAGCCCGACATGATCGCTGTGCTGGATGAGTTCGACCAGCACAGGAAGTAACGCAAAGACAATCACGACCATGGGTCACCTCTTCACAGGTGACCTTTTACAGTTTTGGAGGCAACCATGCCAACACAAGCAGCGCATCAGGATTATTTCATCTGGAATGGAGTGGACTGCCGGAACTATGGCATCCACGTATCCGAGCAGCCACCCATCACGATCCCGCAGGAACGGTCCACGCAGACTAACGTTCCCGGCAGGCCGGGCTCCCTCACCACGCTGGAAGGCGAAGATGTCTATGATGACCTGGTGCTGACGGCTGAGTGCTTTATCTCCGATCCCGCTCAGATTCCGGCCATTGCGGGCTGGCTCAAGGGCAGCGGGACGGTCACTTTTGCCAACCGTCTCGGCGGACACTACAACGCGCGGATCGCCAATCAGATCCCGTTTGAGAAGGTGCTGAAGGGCAATCCGCACTGTACCTTTGCTGTCAATTTTCGCTGTTATCCGTTCTGGTATCAGGACGGGGTATCCAGCATTACGGTCACGACGTCAGGCTCCACTATCACGAATCCGGGATCGGTGTACGCTGAACCGGTCATCACGGTGTATGGGTCGGGGACGATTACGCTCATGGTGGGCACAACCATCGTGGAGCTGGAAAACATCTCCGGAAGCATCACTGTCGATTCAGTCGTGCAGGAGGCCTATAAAAGCCAAACCCTTATGAACGATCATATGAGCGGAGACTTTCCCATCCTGCGACCCGGGATGAACGCCATCAGCTGGAGCGGGAGTGTGACCAGGGTTGTCATTCAACCCAATTGGCGGTATCTGTAGTGCTTGGCCGATACAATTCTTACATTTTGGCCAGCGTCTTTTTTCCTGCCCGAATTCATGGTATACTGCCTCATGTTCCAGTTCTCTGAAGAGGATGATCCACATGAGCAGAACCACCCTCAAAAGTTCCCTCAAGGGCTCCCTCAAAGGTTCCCGTGACATTGAATATCTCGCCCTGCTCAGGGCACAACACCGGCGGAACACCACCGTGCTTTTCACCTGCAATGCCTGCAAGTATACCTTTCCTGAACACCTGCTGCATCCCGACGAGATGGAAGATGAGCTCTACCGCTGCCCGGACTGCGGCAAGTTTGCTGTGCGCCCGGCTACCGACGATGAGATTGCCTGGTACCAGAGGGCGCAGGAAGAAAACGCTGATGAAGATGAGGGCCAGATGCCATGAAGAATCACGAGTGGGTGGATGGTCAGCTGCTTCAGACCAATAAGAAGTATTCTCATCTGAAGCAGGCCCAGAAAGATAAGATCCACCGCTGGATGTACCATGCCTACAAGCAATTCTTTCTGGATCACAACCGCTTTCCGGGTCAAAAGGATACCGATGAAGTCCTCTCATTCGTCATGGAGCGGATTGATGAAGCAGGCATTTGGATTCCCTACGGAGAGGTGACCAAGCATTACCGGGAGAAGATGAGCGATTACCATAAGCGGGTGCTAAAAGAAGAATCCCAGCGCTTGATGGAGCTCAAAATGAAGGGCCTGATCATCGAGCCCATCAGCGTAGGCCTCTCCGTCTGCAAGGTCACCAATTACAACAATATCGACCTCAGTCAGCCCTTTGTCTTCACAGGCTCTACGGATCAGGAAATGTCTCTTGTCTGTCCGACCGAGCTTGTGCCGGGTAATACGACCAACCGTGAAGACGGATGGAGGGCATTTCGTATTCAGGGTATGCTCGACTTCTCCCTGGTTGGTATCCTGGCCCGGATTGCCAAGGTGCTGGCATCCAATCAGATCGGCATCTTTGCCATCTCCACCTTCAATACGGATTACATCCTGGTCAAGGATGAAATCTTCGACAAAGCTCTCACCGTACTGAAGAACGCCGGCTATCCAATCAGACAACCGGAGAAGGAGTAAAGAGCATGGACGTTTCCAAGAAAGACTGGTTGCTGTACCGTGAGCGCCTTCCTGAATGGCAGGAGCGCTATATGGAGCGGTTGATTGCTCAGTACAAGACAATCGTTGACAGCGAAGTCCCTGCTTCAGATAAATTCTGGGAGCTGGATAAGCGCATCCGCGCTGACAAGAAGAAACCCGGAGTAGTTGTTGAAATGAGCAAGCAGGAGATGATCTATCAGATTGTC
>JAIKWN010000074.1 GCA_024684665.1 Clostridiales bacterium
GATGAGCAGCGGCCAGTCGAAATGGGCGACGCTCAGGCGCCGTTTGAAACTCTCCTGCAAGATACTCCTCCGTTATGAGAATGCGGACGCGGAAAAAAGCGATTCCGCCGCCCTGCAAAGGGTCTTCCGGATTCCCCGCCCGTCCGTCCTGTTTTGCTGCTGGATGAAGAGCAGCGGCCGTCTCCCCGTGATTTCCTCCGCCAGGGCGGAGATCTTATCCTGCGCGCGCCGCTCCGGCGGGGCGAAATTCACGATGAGATCGCAGCGCGCGCCTCCTCCTTCCAGGAGGAACAGGCGCCGCGCCGCCTGGCGCAGGCCGGTTTCATCCGGCGCACAAAGCATAAGCACCCTGTCCCCCGCCTGAAGGAATTCCGGATCAGGGCCTTCTTCCCCCGTACCGGTATCGACGATAACGGCATCGCAGAGCTCACCGAGCCGGGAGAGGAGGGGCGCGTATTCCATAACGCCGGGAGGCCCTTCAAAGGATGCAACCGCCAGGCGGAGTCCCGGGACCCCACAGTTGTACAGCGCCTCTTCCAGTTCCGCCTGCCCCAAAAGAACGTCCGCCAGGCAGAGGACAGCGCCCTCCGCTGAAAGCCGCTCCCGGCAGGCGTTAAGTCCGCCCGCCGCGTCCAGAAGAATCGGCGGCTTCCCCGTTTTTACTGTCTTTTCCGCTATTGTTTCCGCCAGCGCGCAGGCGAGGCCCGTTTTCCCGGTTCCCCCTGCGGCGGAGCATATATACCAGACCATGTTGCCCGTCCCGTCAGTACGCCAGCGAATTGGTCGGCGCCATGATGTCGTCGCCGCCGATCAGCCGGTGATCCAGATAATACTTGCAGATTTCACGCACCGTGATGGAGCAGTAGGCTCCGCTGTAACCGTGGGGAATGTAGACGCACAGCGCGATTTCCGGATTCTCGTAGGGAGCGAAGGCCACCATCCAGGCGTTGTTTTCAAGATCGATGTCCGTCTTTTCCGCCGTTCCCGTTTTCGCGCCGATCTGCTCGCCGATGCCGGTTCCGGCGAAGAAGCGCGTCGCCGTACCTTCGGCTTCCGTAACGCCGTACATCCCTTCCCGGATTTTCGACAGATATTCGTCCAGTCCCTCGCCTTCGATCTGGGAGGCCAGGATGGGCTGCGTCTGGCTGATGATTTCCCCCTCCGGGGAGATGATCGAATCGATGAGGCGCAGGTCGTACACCTTGCCGCCGTTGGCAACGGCCGCCACATAGCGGGCAAGCGCCACCGGCGTGACCGTCGTGATGGACTGTCCGACAGCGCACATGATGGCCTCGGAACCGCCCCATTTGATCTCGTTCAGCATGATGTAGGTATCGCCGGCTACGATCTGCAGGTAAACCAGTTCGCGGGGCATGTCCAGTTCTTCCATGAGGATCGTACGGATCTCGGGCAGCCAGTCGCTCTGGTTGTAATCGACGGCCATGTCCATGAGGCGCTTCACGCATTTGTTCATCTTCGCCTCGTCAAAGGTCATGCCGTAATCCTCGCCCACTTTGACTAGGTTTTTCTTGATATTGTTGAAAACGATGAAGGGGCGCCAGGTTGCCTGCTCCGCAGCGCTGATGGCCTTGTTTTTGTCGTACAGGGAAGTCTGGCTTCCCACATAGCCCTGCAGTTCACCGGGCAGATCAATGCCCGTTCTGGTCGTAAGGCCGTACAGGGCAGCTGTCTTGTATAGCTGGTCGTCTGTGTTCTCATACAGGCGGGATCCGACAGTATAGAAGAAATAGTTGCAGGAATGGGTCAGCCCCTCCACCACTGTCTGATCTGCGTGCCTCGAAAGCTGCCGCTGATTGACCCAGCAGCGGGGCGGCGCGCTTTTGTCGTAGAGATCGAAATAACCAAGGTCGGAGATCGTCTCAGTGAGCGACAGCTGCCCGGTAAGCAGACCGGCGGTTGCAGTAACCAGCTTGAAAATCGATCCCGGTGTATCGCGGGAGCCAATAGCGTAGTTGACCAGTGGGTTACGGCTGTCCAGCAGGATGGATGAGGCCGATTCCCCGCCGATGATGAAGGCATTCGGATCATAGGGTGGATAGCTGGCGAGGGCGAGCACGCGCCCTTCCATGTCGATGACTACCACCGCTCCCTTTTCCGCCAGCTCGATGGGTTGGGAATCGAAGTCGCGCGTTGTTCCCTGAAGAACGTTTTTGTTGGTATCCAGCCATCGGTCAGAAGCTAGCAAATCCTCCTGAGCGTCCCGGATATAATTGACATTCTCCTGCAGAGCACTTTCCACGACACGCTGCAGATTGGAATCGATAGTCAGTTTTATACTGTTTCCATCCGTCGCTTCCGAAGTGGAAAGCGTCCGGCTGATCGCACCGTAGCGGTCGATTTCCACGACCCGCTTTCCAACTCTCTGAGTCGTACAGGGGGTCAGCCAGTCTTCCATGGTCTTTTCAACGCCGTCCAGCCCGATGAGATCGGACAGCGTGTAACCCTTATCCTGATACTGTGCGTAAAAAGTATCGTAATTCTGTATACGCCCGATATAGCCGATGACATGGGATGCCAGCGTATTATTCGGATAAACACGCTGCGTGCTGACGGCGACGCTTACGCCCTCTAGTGTAAGCGCCTTCGCTTCGATTTCGATAACCGTTTCCCAGCTGACGTTAGCCGCCACCGTGATGGGCTGCGAAAGGAAAGCGTTGTTCTGCATGGTTTCCCAGACAGCGAGCACCTTGATCTTCTGCTCCTCTGTCAGGGTATCCGGTATGCGGTACCTCGTACAGAGCCGCGAAAACAGCTCCTGCTGAGGTGCGGAGGACAGGTAAAAGTTGCTGCGCCACATGCTCTCCCGGGCATTCTGCTGCGCAATCGTATAGTCGTTGTTGTTCCAGGAAAACACCCAGAGCCCCGTCATACCGTCGCGCACCAGGGAGAAGTTTGTGTTCATGGTCCCGCCGTTGCGCTCGACAATGTCGATGAGGCTGATGATAGCGTTCGTATACACTTCGTACTGGCTTTGCGTACGCCCGTTCGCGTCCGTCGTGGTAGGGATGAAATTCGGATCCCGGTAGAACTGGACGTTATAAACCTGTTTGTCGTACGCTAGGGTCAGGGAATTCACATCCGTTATCGTCCCGCGGGAGCCACGGCTGGTGATGGTTTTCGTCTTCTTGAGATTCGCGCTGGCCCGGTTGCTGTCGTAGTTCAGCACCTGCAGCAGGTACAGCCTTGCGGCCAGCACCCCGAACATCACCGCGACAATTACGCCTAGGGTAATATATCTTCCGCGAAATTTGTTCATTGTATTTCACTCCGCGTCAATTCCGTCCATTCAGGCCACTTTGTTCTCCTGTTTTCCGCTGCTGCAGAAGGCGGGAGACAATGAGGTTTACAGGCAGCGTGACGAGGGCAGTCAGCGTACAGGCAATGAGCGCACGCACGAGAGTCACAAGCCCCTGTTCCGCGCCGATAAGGAAGAGATAGCCGATGTCCGCTATCTCGCGGATGGCCGACATCAGCCAAGCCATCAGCATGAGCGGCAGACTCCGGAAGCGGGAGAAGCGTCTCGTCCGTGCCAGAAGCCCCTCGTACATAAGGGGAGAAAAATATCCCAGAATACCGTACAGGATGAGATCCAGCGCCAGCGCATATCCCACGGAAGCGTCGTAGAGCATGGCCATCAGTGCACCGGCGGTAAGCCCTCCCATCCATCCGCAGTATGGAGAAAGAGCAGCAAGCGCCGCGATCATAAAGTCAGGAGCTACCCCGGATACCCGCAGAAGATCAGCGAGGTTAGTCTGAACCAGGCACGCGGCAAAGATCACCGCAGCCAGTTTCAGTATCCTGGTCAATCTTCCTCACCGGCCCTTCCTGTCCCTATCACAGATCCTCTGGGAATCCCCATTCCTCTCCGTCGTCTTCCCAGAACTCTTCCTCTTGCGGATCCGGCGTTTCCGTTGGCACCGGCGTCTGCTCACTCTCCCGGTAGTACTCTGCATCATCGCCCATGGCCTCTTCATCCACCGCAAACCCGATTGTCTCTACCGCAGGAGTGGGCGTAGGCTTTCCGGGGGCATCCGGCAGAGGAACCGGCGTGGAGGCAATCAACCGCTCTTCCTCGATGACTGCCTGCGGCCTCGCGGTCGCGACGGGGGCCACAATGACCTCCTGGCTGTTGTAGTTATCCGGCATCTCCTCGATCGCCGCGTAGTAACGCAACACGAGGACGTTCTCAATGTGCTCAAAATCGGCCGCCGGCTCCACCACGATATAGTGTTTGTTGTCTTCGATGGCGCGGGTACTCTCCCGAACGAAACCAATCAGAAGGCCCTTCGGAAATGAAACGCCCACGCCCGAGGTGATGACACGGTCGCCCGGCCGGGGCACTGCATCCGCCGACAGGTAGTACATCCGGCAAAGCGGCTGCCCGGTGGAGCCCAGCGTCCCTTTCACAGCACCCTGGTCGCGGCTGCTTTCGATGAGCGCCGCAAGGCTCGCCTGGTCGTCTATGACCGTAATCACCTTTGCTGTAGTCTGAAACACCTCGTAAACATAACCAACCAGGCCGTCCGACGTGATCACCGCCATCTGGGTGTCCACACCGTCCCGCCTGCCTTTGTTGATCGTAAATGTCGAAAAATAGTTGCCCGTTTCGCTCGCGATCACTCTGGCCAGTACCGGATTCATCTCTGCCCGCTCTTCATATTCTCCCAGCAGTGCCCGCAGCTGCCTGTTTTCCTCCACCACTTCATCGTACAGGATCGTCTGCAGAATCAGCTCGTCATTCTGCGCTTTCAGCTGGTTGTATTCGTATTCAATGTTGCTGCGCAGCTTTACACGGTACAGATAATCCGTTACCGCCTGGCGGGCAGCGGAAACCGCCCTCTGCCCCAGTGACATCACGCGGGCGAAAAGCGGTTCCGGGCTCACAAGGCCCCCAGTAGACTGATGGTAAATCGTGAGTCCAACAGACAAGAGGATCACGATAACCACAGTCCACCTAAGAAAACCATATAAACGAGGATGTTTTTCTTTCATGCTTCTGAAACCATGAGAATCTTTCAGTCATTTGGATAAAGCCACCGTTCATTATATGGTTTTTCCATCTGCCCGTCAAGATTCTGCCACGGTGCTTCAGTTTCCCTCCGCGTCGCGGGCTGCCATACCCTCGGAGAGAAGATCGAAATGATCCGCCATGTAACCGGCGCCGATCACTGTACATTCCGCCGGATCCCGAGCTACATGAGTAGGGATACCGAATTCCTCTTCAAACATCGTGCTGACCTTCGGCAGGGCGGCGGTTCCCCCACAAAGCGTTATTCCACCACGCAACACGTCCTGGCAGAGTTCGGGTGGAATCCGCTCCAAGACCCATTTGACACTTTGCAGAATCTCCGAGACCACCGAGCTGACTGCCTTGGCAGGTACGGAAAGATCCACCTCCGCCGTTGTCGGCATTCCGGTGGCGCTGTCCCGGCCTCGCACAATCGCGGTGCGGCCAACGCAAGCATCCGGCCGGATATCAGTCATATCCATCTTAATCCGTTCCGCTGCTCGCGCCGTGATCTGCACATCATATTCTTTTCGCACTTCTTCAGCAATCGCCCGGTCTATACGGATGCCTGCCACGTTTACGGCATGTGATAAAACGACGCCGTCCATGGAAAGAAGCGCGATTTCCGTCTTCCCCGCCCCGATATTCACGATGACGCTCCCCTGCGGCTCGTGAACCGGCAAGCCAGCGCCGATGCCAGCAGCAAGCACCCCTTCAATCTGTGCCTGCTTCCGGAGGCCGATGCTCTCCAGGGTCTGCGTATACATGGCCTCGTCGATCTTTCCCAGGCCGATGGGTTTTGCCGTGACCAGGCGCGGTTTCCTTCGGAGATTGCCCAAGGCCTTGTTCGCGAAATACTGCACCATGAGCTGCGCCGCCTCAAGGTCAGCGACACGTCCCTCCTGCAGCGGGTGGCGGAGTTTCAGCCCGCCACCGGAACGGCCCACCATCTCTTCTGCGTCGTTTCCGACCACGACAATGCGGTTGTCGCTCTCCCGGAGGGCGATGACGGAAGGCTCATTGATGACGATCCCACGGCCTTTTACATAAACACGCGTGGTACTTGTTCCCATATCCACGGCAATGTCTGCCGACTGCAGTTGTAATACCGGCACAGATTACCTCCGCTTATTCCGATTCAAAGTCCCGCAGCATGGAAAGGACCGTGTGCAGCGGAAGACCGACGACATTCGAGTAAGAGCCCTCAATCCGGTCAATAAACGCGCCTGCGGCGCCCTGAATGGCGTAGGCGCCTGCTTTATCGTAGGGTTCATCTGAGTCAAGATATGCCTGCAGTTCCTCTTTTGTAAGCGCAAGGAAGTGCACCCGCGTTTCTGCAAGTGCCTTCCTCATTCTGTCTTTCTCCGGGCACAAGAAGCAGACGCCGGTGAACACGGTATGCCAACGGCCGGACAGTTCCCGAAGCATCGCCTCCGCGTCCGCACGATCCTTCGGTTTGCCAAGGTTCTTCCCGTCAATCGCAACTGTAGTATCTGCGGCGATGATCAGCCCGGACGGATGGCGTACCGCTACACTTTTCGCCTTCCGCTCGGACAGGGAGAGTACCATTTCCTCCGGCGGTCCGATGAAATCCTCATCTGCACTGGAGACGTCCACCGTATACCGGAGGCCGACGCTGTCAAGAAGCTCCCGCCTTCTAGGAGAGGCGGACGCAAGGATCAGTTCCCGCTGCGGTTGTTTCAAACACATTCATCCCTTCTCTGATACTCTTTTTCCCTTCACACTCAGTCTTCCATGAACTCGATCTTTCCATCCGCCATAGATCGGATCCGAGCAAGTGAGTAGAGATCGATTCCGGCTTCCCGCAGGCGCTCCGGCCCCTTCTGGAAAGACTTTTCGATGACGATTCCTACACCTGCAAGCGTCGCTCCCGCCTGTTCAATCAGCTTCTTCGCGCCCAGCGCCGCTTCACCATAGGCGAGAAAATCGTCAATGAAGAGCACATTCTCCCCTTTCGGAAGGAAATCCCACTTCGCAGTCAGGCTATATTCTTTTCCTTTTGTAAAGGAGATCACGGTCGTGGACAGCAGATTGCCCGCCATGATCTTGGACGCTTGCTTTTTCATGATGAGCAGCGGGACATGGAGCGCGAGCGCTGTAAAGGCTGCCGGCGCGATCCCGGAGCTTTCGATGGTTGCGACCCGATCTATTCCCCGTCCTTCAAAGTGGCGCGCGAACTCTTCGCCGATTTCACGCATCAGCTCCACATCCACCTGATGATTGAGAAAAGAATCCACAAGCAGCACTTCCGTGCCAATAGCCTGTCCCCGTTCAGAAATTGCCTGCTCCAACAGTTTCATGATTCCGTCCCTCCTTCTCCTTGCTCTTGCCCTTTCCCTTGAAGACCAGACCTGATCGCAGAAAGCAGCGCCTGCAGCAGGTCTTCCTTATTCGCATAAGACGATAGGTCAAACCATCGGATGTCCTTGTCCCGCAAAAACCAGGTCATCTGCCGTTTTGCATAACGCCGGGAGTTCCTCTGGATCAGCCGGATGGCCTCTTCCTTCGGAATGCTTCCCGCAAGGTACTCTATCATCTCTTTATAGCCAATTGCCTGTCTTGCGCTCCCCCAGGTTTCCACCGGATATTCGAGGAGGAGCCTGTGCACCTCGCTTTCGAGTCCCAGGCTGATCATCGTATCCGTACGCCGGTCAATGCGCGGATACAGGATCTCCCGAGGAAGCGTCAATCCGAAGGCCAGGATGCGGTATTTCCCCTCGCTGCGTTCTTCCGCCGTTCCGTCGGGAGATCTGGCTACCTCAAGAGCGCGAATCACGCGACGCACGTCGTTTTCACTGAGCCGCGCCGCCGCATCCGGATTCAACTCTGCCAGTTTATCATGCAGTTTCTTTTTCCCCCCTGCCGTTTCAGCCAAAGCATGCATCTCTTCACGAAAAGCGGGATCGGAAGAAACACCTCCGTAACTCTGATTGTAGCGGAGCGCAGTCAGGTACATCCCCGTTCCGCCCACCAGCATCGGAAGCTTTCCCCGCTTCAGAATCTCGTCAATAACCGCTTCAGCATCCCTCTTATAATCCGCTACGGTGTATTCCGCCGTTACGGGGAGGATATCGATCATGTGGTGAGGAACCTTCCTGCGGTCTTCCTCCGGAGGTTTGGCCGTTCCGATATCCATACCCCGGTACAGCTGCATGGAATCGATGCTTATGATTTCCGCATTCAGCTTTTCTGCAAGTGGAAGAGAGATTTCCGTTTTGCCAACCCCCGTCGGTCCCACAAGCGCAACCGCGACGGGGCGCGTATCTTTCTTTTCCATATTTTATTTGTTAATCCGGTGGAAACGCTTTTCGAGCTCCTGCCGGGAGAGAGTGATCACAAAAGGTCTCCCATGCGGACAGGTCGGCGGAGCGTCCTGCTTGGACAGTTCCTGTAAAAGAACCGATACTTCCTCGTTTGAAATCCTGTCTCCGCCCTTGATAGCCTTCTTGCAGGCCATCTGCAGGATGGCGTCCCGCCGCTTTTCCCGGGTTGAAAGCACGCGCAGTTCGGACAGGCGGTCCACCAGGTCAAGAAAAGCAGCCCTGCCTTCCGGTTCCCCAAGGATGTTCGGTACAGCGCGGACCTGATATGCGCCGTCGCCGAATTCCGAAAACTCATATCCCGCGTCCTCAATCTCCTGGCGGAAACCTTCTATCCTCTCCCGTTCCACGGGGGTAACGTTCACGATGATCGGCGTAAGCAGCATCTGACTGCCGCCCCCTGCGTCGATTTCACGCATGAGCCGCTCGTAGAGGATACGTTCGTGGGCAGCATGCTGATCCACGAACAGCACCTGATCCTTGCCCTCCAGAACGATGTAGGTATTGAAAAGGATTCCGACCGTCCGATATCCGGAAAACGCATTCGGTTCTGCCTCACGCGTCCCCGCGGCAGTCATCACGGGTGCGCTGACGGTTTCTTCCGCCCTTTGCCGTGAATCCGCCGCAGATTCTGGGTAAGGGACAAACGGAATTGACTGCTGCGCCGGAAGAGGTGCGGCCGTTTCCCGCGGGCCCTGATCAGTGGCTGCCGGCGGAGCAGAGCTGAAGAGTGGCTGCTGCAGCGTCCCTCCCGAAGGAAGGTTCATTTCCGGTGTGCTCGGCTGCGTCGCCGTTATGACCGGAGAAACAGCTTCCTCCCTACTCTCTGCTGTCTTTTGCTCCTCCGCGATAGCCGCTCTCGCCGCGGCCAGTCCCTCCTCCGTATCCGTACGAAAAACCTGCAAGGTTGCCCGAGGGACGAACGGTGGTTCCATTTCATCCGGCCGCAGCATTTTCGGCGCGGTTTCCATGATCTCACGGGGGAAACACCCTGCCACCGCACCCATCACCCGGCCGAATATCAGCCTTTCGTCCGAAAAGCGCACCTCCAGTTTGTTCGGGTGCACGTTGACGTCCACCATATTTCCCGGCATATGCAGACAGAGGACGCAGACCGGATAATGCCCAATAGTGACCCGTTCCTTGCATCCGGCCTCCAGAGCCTGGGAGAGCAGCGGGCTTCTAATCGTCCTGCCATTGACGATAAAAGTCTGTCGGCCGCGGTTGGCTCGCGCTTCGTCGCCGACACCAACGAATCCCGTAACACTCACGCCGCCTTCGGACGAAACCGGCAGCATGTTTTCCGCAGTCTCCCTGCCGTAAACGGAGGCGATGGCCGCGCGAAGATCTCCGCTGCCCGTGCTCGCATAGATCTGCTTCCCGTTTGCGATGAAACGGAAGGAAACGTCTGGCCGGGACAGGATAAACCGGGCCATAAGGTCCGCAACTTTCCCCGCTTCGGTGTTTGGTTTCTTCAGGAACTTCCTGCGTACCGGCGTATTGAAGAAGAGATCCCGCGTCACGACCGTCGTGCCAACGGGGCTGGCTGCCGCCCGGATCTCCATCATTTCGCCGCCCTCCGAAACCGCGCGGAGCCCCTCCGGATCCCGCTCAGTCCTCGTCGTCAGGGTCACCCGGGAGACCGCTGCAATTGAGGCCAGTGCTTCCCCGCGAAAGCCTAATGTAGACAGATCGAAGAGCTCCTCAACGCTTTTCAGCTTGCTGGTTGCATGCCGCTCGAAAGCCATACGGATGTCCCCGGGAGCGATCCCGCATCCGTTGTCCGTCACCCGGAGATAGGCAATGCCGCCGTCCCGGATTTCTACCGTGACGGAAGTTGCCCCCGCGTCCAGGCTGTTTTCCACCAGCTCTTTAACCGCTGATGCCGGGTTTTCTACCACCTCGCCCGCAGCGATCATTCCGATCAGTTCATCTCGGAGCTTTTCGATTGGCCTTCTCGTTTCCATGCTTTATCCTCTTTGTCAAGACCTTCGCGCTTTTTCCTTCAGCTCAAACAGCGCGTTCATCGCTTCCATCGGAGTCATGGACATAACGTCCATTTCCCGAAGCTCTTCCACAAGACGGACAGCGTCCGTTTCGAAAAGGTTCACCTGCTGCTGTTTTTTCCCCTGGGTCTCGCCAAGAATGTTCTGTCCCAAACCTTTTGCGTTCACATCGGCCGCTTGCAGACGGGCAAGGATTTCGTGCGCCCGCATGAGAACCGGCCGCGGCAGGCCGGCGAGCCTTGCCACCTGAATGCCGAAGCTCTTGTCCGCACCGCCGCGCTCGATCCTGCGCAGGAAAATGACGTCCTCCCCGTGCTCCTTCGCACTGATGCGGTAATTGACAACGCCGGGCAGCTTTCCCTCCAGTTCGCTCAGCTCGTGATAGTGGGTAGCGAACAGAGTCCTGGCGCCAATCCGCTTCGGATCTGCCATGTATTCCACCACAGACCACGCGATGGCAAGGCCGTCGAAGGTACTTGTACCCCGTCCAATTTCATCCAAAATGACGAGGGAACGTGAAGTTGCAGACGAGAGAATCCCGGCCAGTTCGTTCATCTCTACCATGAAAGTCGACTGTCCGCCCGCCAAATCATCAGAAGACCCGATGCGCGTAAAGACGCGGTCCGCGATTCCGATATGCGCGGACTCCGCCGGGACAAAGCTTCCGATTTGTGCGAGGATCACGATAAGGGCGGTCTGCCGCATATAGGTACTCTTGCCGGCCATATTGGGGCCGGTGACGATCAGCATCCGATTCCCGTCCAGGTCCATCAGCGTATCGTTCGGTACGAAGGCGTCGTCCCCCCGCATAGCAGCTTCCACGACAGGATGCCGCCCACTCTTAATCTCGATGACGTCGTCCTCCGCGACTTCCGGACAGACATATTGCCTCCGAAGCGCGGTATCAGCAAGTGCTGAAAGCACGTCCAGCGTTTTCAGCCCATCCGCAAGCGCCTGAATTCTCGGTATCTGTTCCGTCAGGAATTCTCGGATCTCGGAAAAGAGCTGCTGTTCCAGCCGTACGGCGTTTTCCTGCGCACCAAGAACCGTCTGCTCAATCTCATGCAGCTCCGGTGTCGTAAACCGTTCGCAGTTTGCGAGGGTCTGCCGTCTCGTGTAACGAAAGGGAACCTGATCGTAAAAGGATTTCGTAACCTCGATGTAGTAGCCGAAAACCTTATTGTACTGGATGCGCAGGTTCTTGATTCCAGTCTCCTCACGCTCTTTTGTCTCGAGATCCTGGATCCACTGTCGCCCGTCCCGGGAGGCTGCTCGGTAGCGGTCCAGCTCCTCGGAATAACCCGACCGGATAAAGCGCCCGTCCGCCATCAGCGCCGGGGCGTCCGGATCGATCGCCCGCGCAAGCAGATCGGCGATGTCCGGAAGGGGATCGCAGGCCGCCGCTAGCTCCCCGATCAGTCCCTCCTGCGGAAGCCGCAGCAGGTACTCCCGAATGGCGGGGATATGGGAAAGCGAGGCAGTGAGGGCCAAGCAGTCCTTGGGGCTTACAGTACGGTAGGCCACGCGGCTTGAGAGCCGCTCCACGTCGTAAACTGCCCGGAGTTCCTCCCGGATACCGGAAAGAACCAATTCCGCGTCGTGCAGCGCCGATACTGCAGAAAGCCGCCGACGGATTTCCGAAAGATCCGTCAGGGGCTGCTCCACCCAGGCGCGGAGAAGCCGCCCACCCATGGATGTGCAGGTCGTATCCAGAACGCCCAGCAACGAATGCCGCTTCTGCCTGCCACGGAGGGATTCCGTCAATTCAAGGCTCCGCCTTGCCGTCTGGTCCAACAGCATATAGCTCCCGCTGTCGTATGGGCTCAGACGGGTGATATGGGCAAGCGCGTTTTTCTGCGTCTCCACGCAATAGTTCAGAAGGGCACCGGCGGCGCGGATGGCCAGTCTCTTTCCCTCCATAGCGAAAGCGTCCAGACTCTGCATCGCAAAATGCGAAAGCAGCGCCTTACGGCATGGGGCATACGCATAAGCCGCCTCCCCCCGCACAGTGGCAGCTATTCCCCCTTCATCGAAGGCAACGGGGACATTTGCAATGATTTCGCTGGGTGCGATGCGGCTCATTTCTTCCTGGAGTGTTTTCCCGGTATCTTTCCGTTCGTACGCAAAAAACTCTCCCGTCGAAAGATCCGCGAAAGCAAACCCGATTTTTCTATCCTCCCGGCAAACGGAGAGGAGATACCGGTTCTCCCTGTCCGGCAGCATGGAGGTCTCGATCACCGTTCCCGGCGTCACGACGCGGATAACGTCCCGCTTGACCAGTCCCTTTGCCGTAGCGGGGTCCTCCAGCTGCTCACAGATGGCGACCTTGTAGCCCTTTTCGATGAGCCTTCCGATATAGCTTTCTACGCTGTGATACGGAACGCCGCACATGGGTGCCCGCTCCGGGAGGCCGCAGCTCTTTCCCGTCAGCGTCAGTTCCAGTTCCCGGGATGCCAGCTCCGCGTCCTCGAAGAACATCTCGTAAAAATCGCCCAGGCGATAGAACAGAATCGCGTCCGGATACTTCTGTTTGGTTTCGAGATATTGCCGCATCATGGGCGTCACGCTGCTGATGCGGAGCCCTTCCGGTGTCTCTTCCATTCCGTATTCTTTTCCGGAGATTCCCTGTTCCATCATACTCTTTCCCCGCGCAGCGTGCTTTCCCCCGCAGAGAGAATCCGGACTGGCACAAAGCTGCCGACGAGATCCATCTCTCCCGGGAAATTTACGGTGACATTGTATTCGTTCTTCCCCGCCAACCGTGAAGGATCCCTCCTGGAGGGGCCCTCCGTCAGCACCTGCTGTACGGAGCCGATCTGAGCCGCAAGCTTCTCCCGTGTGATTTCCTTCTGCAGGGCAATCAGCTTTCCGATCCTCTGAGAAGAGACTTCCGGCGGAATCTGATCCGGCATCGCGGCAGCCCGTGTTCCCGCCCGGGGCGAATAGATAAATGTGAAAGCGCTGTCGTAGCGGACCTCCCGCACAAGCTCCATTGTCTCTTCAAATTCTTCTTCCGTCTCCCCCGGATAGCCGACGATGAGATCGGTGGAAAGCGCGAGATCAGGAATCGCTTTGCGCAGCTTATGGACCTTTTCGAGATACTCCTCCCGCGTATACTTCCGGTTCATGGAGGCAAGGATCCGGTTGCTGCCATGCTGGGCGGGCAGATGCAGGCTATGGCAGACATGCTTCGCCCCGGCCA
>JAIKWN010000095.1 GCA_024684665.1 Clostridiales bacterium
TGGCGCAAAGCGCCCGAAGAAGTAAGTCTTTCGCTGCCGACGCAGTCCGAAAGGCGGCGTGAACCGCGGTCCTTCCTCCGGAAATTCTTCGGAACAGGAATGACGGAAGGAACGACAGGTGCGGGAGCCGCAGCCGGCCTAACCGCGGCCGGGATCCGGTGATGCTGACACGGGGTCTGAGGAAGAGGAAGCAAACCGCTTACATCAGGAAAATTATTGAGGAGGGAAACCTATGCCCCGTCGCGGTTTTATACCGAAGCGTGAAGTACTGCCGGATCCTGTACACGGGACCACGGTGGTTACCAAACTGATCAATCAGATTATGCTGGACGGAAAGCGCGGAGTCGCGCAGAACGTCTGCTATCAGGCTTTTGAAACGGTTGCCGAGAAGACCGGCAAGCCCGCTGCCGACGTGTTCCAGGAAGCCCTGAACAACGTCGCCCCGCAGCTGGAAGTCAAGGCCCGCCGGGTTGGCGGCGCCACCTACCAGGTGCCTATCGAAATCCGTCCCGAGCGCCGTCAGACCCTGGCCCTGCGCTGGATCGTCGACTTCGCCCGGAAACGCGGTGAGAAGACCATGGCTGAACGCCTGGCCGGAGAGCTGATGGATGCCGCCAACAATACCGGCGCCGCCGTCAAGCGCAAAGAAGAAATGCACCGCATGGCAGAGGCCAACAAGGCATGCGCTCACTACCGCTGGTAAGTCAAATCTGAGTGAACTGCCATTGGCAGCATTGTCAGATTTGCAGGGAGTTGAAAGGAGCAAACGTCTTTTATGCCCAGAAGCCATCCACTTGAAAGAGTCCGGAACATCGGTATTATGGCTCATATCGATGCCGGAAAAACCACAACCACCGAGCGGATCCTGTTCTACACGGGCAAGAATCACCGCATCGGCGAAACCCACGAAGGAACGGCCACCATGGACTGGATGGCCCAGGAACAGGAACGCGGCATCACGATCACGTCCGCTGCGACGACCTGCTTCTGGCACGATCCCCATGATCCGGCCAACGCGCAGAAACAATACCGGATCAACATCATTGACACCCCCGGTCACGTGGACTTCACGGTCGAGGTGGAACGCAGCCTGAGAGTGCTGGACGGCGCGGTGAGCGTCTTCTGCGCGAAGGGCGGCGTGGAGCCCCAGAGCGAGACCGTATGGAAGCAGGCGGAAACGTACCGCGTTCCCCGCATGGCGTACGTCAACAAGATGGATATCACCGGCGCTGATTTCTACCGCGTGGTGGACATGATGAAAGACCGGCTCGGCGCCAATGCCGTCCCGATCCAGCTGCCGATCGGCAAGGAAGCCGATTTCCGGGGAATCATCGATCTGGTGCGCATGCGCGCGGAGATCTACTATGACGACCTGGGACAGGACGTGCGCGACGAGGACATTCCGGCGGATATGCTGGAGGAAGCCGAAGAATACCGCGCGAACCTGATCGAGAAGGTGGCGGAAACGGACGACGCCCTGATGGAGAAATACCTTGAGGGCGGGGAACTGACCGAAGAGGAAATCCGGACTGCGATCCGCAAGTGCACCATCGCCTGCTCGATGAATCCCGTCCTGTGCGGTACAAGCTACCGCAACAAGGGGGTTCAGCCGCTGCTGGACGCGGTGGTGGACTATATGCCGAGTCCGCTGGACATTCCCGCGATCGACGGTGTGGATCCCGCAGACGCCGAGAAGAAGATGGAGCGTCATCCTTCGGACGACGAGCCTTTCTCCGCACTGGCCTTCAAAATCATGGTCGACCCCTTTGTCGGGAAACTGGCATTTTTCCGCGTATATTCCGGAAAGCTGAGCGCCGGAAACTACGTAATGAATTCCACGAAGCAGAAGCGGGAGCGCATCAGCCGGATTATGCTGATGCACGCCAATCACCGGGAAGAGGTGGACACCATCTACACCGGTGAAATCGCCGGCGCGGTGGGCCTGAAGGACACCACCACGGGCGATACGCTGTGCGACGAGAATCACCAGATCATCCTGGAAAGCATGGTCTTCCCGGATCCCGTGATTGAAGTCGCGATCGAGCCCAAGACCAAAGCAGGCCAGGAAAAAATGACCTACGCCCTGCAGCGCCTTGCGGAAGAAGAGCCGACCTTCAAGACCTACACGAACCAGGAGACCGGCCAGACCATCATCGCCGGCATGGGCGAACTGCATCTGGAGATTATCGTGGACCGGCTGCTGCGGGAGTTCAAAGTTGAGGCAACCGTGGGCAAGCCCCAGGTTACCTACAAGGAAACCATCCGCAAACCCGCCAAGGCTGAAGGACGCTACGTCCGGCAGACCGGCGGCCACGGCCAGTACGGCCACTGCTGGATGGTTTCCTTGTAGGTAACCTGGGGCTTGCCCACGGTTGCCTCGACTTTGAATTCACGCAGCAGGCGGTCCACAATGATCTCCAGATGCAGTTCGCCCATGCCGGCGATGATCGTCTGGCCGGTTTCCTGGTTCGTGTAGGTCTTGAAGGTCGGATCTTCTTCCGCAAGGCGCTGCAGGGCGTAGGTCATTTTTTCCTGGCCCGCTTTGGTCTTGGGCTCGATCGCGACTTCAATCACGGGATCCGGGAAAACCATGCTTTCCAGAAT
>JAIKWN010000098.1 GCA_024684665.1 Clostridiales bacterium
CATCCGCTTCGCCTGCCCGTAGGCCAGGAAGGAAGCGACCGGTCCCCCCGCGCCGGGAAGCGCGCCGACGAACGCGCCGATGGCGCAGGAGACGAGAGAGCGGGGAAACTCCCGCAGGATCTCCCGGAGGGGGATCTTCTGTGGGGGGATCTCGCTGACCTCCCCGTCCGCGATGCCGCCGGCGACCAGCGTCAGCACCTCCGCGAAACCGAAGAGGCCGACCAGGGCGGGAACCGTAGGGATCCCAGCCTTGAGGGGCTGGATGCCGAAGGTCAGCCGGGGCGTCCCCAGGATGGGATCAAGGCCGATCAGGGAGAAGAAGATGCCGAGCAGGGCGGAAAACAGTCCCCGGGTAAAGCTCTTTCCCGACAAGCCGCCCACGGTCATGAGCCCGAAGAGGGAGAGCAGGAAATAGTCCATCGGCTGAAAGCGGATGGCTACGGCGCTGACGGGCCCGGCGAGGACCGCGAGCACGAGCAGGCCGAACACGCTGCCTACGAAGGAGTATATCGTGGCATAGCGCAGCGCGCGGGCGGCTTCGCCCCTTCGCGCCATGGGATAGCCGTCCAGCGTGGTGACCACGGAAGAGGGTGCGCCGGGGATGTTAATGAGGATAGCGGAGATGGCGCCGGAAAAGACACCCACCACGTAAACGCCCATGATGGTCGCCATGGCGTCTCCTGTTTGCCAAGTATAGGTGATGGAGACGAGGAGCGCCGTGGCCATGGAGACAGAAAGCCCAGGGATCGCACCGACGAACAGCCCGGCAACCGAGCCCAGGAAGACGTACAGGGCGAAGCGCGGGTTTGCCATCAGGGAAAACACGCCAGTGATCATCTGGAACGGAAGCTGCATTGCTTGCTTCCTCCCCTCAGGGCAGGCGCACGCCAAGCCCCGTCCGGAACAGGAGATAGAGCAAGGCGGGTGTCACAAAGGAGACGGGGAGTAGGATGAAAATCCTCCTCTCCCCGAGCCAGAAGACGGAGAGAAGCAGATACAGCGCCGTCGCGGGGAGGAAGCCAATATGGGGCAGCAATGCATCATAGGCGACGCTGAGCGCCAGGATTATCATAAGATCCGGCAGGCGGACCGTTCCTCGGGGCGTTTCTTCTCCGCTCGTGCGCAGCCCGGAGAGGAGCAGCAGCGCCCCGAGGAATATCGCGCAGCCCGCGAGGATGACCGGGAAGAAGTAAGGCGACATGGCAAACGCCGTCTTCTGCCGGAGGCTTCCTGTCTTAACGAGGCAGTGCGCGAGCAGGGCGACGGCGAGAAGCAGCATCGCAAACCCGTCCTGCACGTTCCGGCGCGTGAGAATTCGCAAAGGGATTCCTCCTTACTGTGCGCGCGGAATCGAGAATTCCTCCGGAGATACGGCGGCCGCGCCGGCATCCCAGATGAGCCAGCTGACCACGGACTCCCAAGCGCTGTAGAAGGCGCGGATTTCGTCCAAGGTCGTGTACTTCTCATACAGCTTGTCGATGCTGTTCTTCTCCATGAAGGCGTTGAACTCTGGATCCTGGGAGGCGAGAAGCGCGCCTTCGCGCAGCTTTGCCTGCACGTCGTCCGGAACGCCCTTCGCCACGAGCAGGGAAAGAGGCGTGTAGGGGATGGAGAGCAGGGCTTCGCTGTTTTCCATCTTCTCGGACAGTGCGGGCACGTCCGGGTAGGTAGCCATGCGCTCCGCCGCCGCCACTGCGAGCAGGCGCAGGTCCCCGCTCTCGATCAGGGAAGCCACCGTGGAAAGGTTGGAATTGGTGAAGACTACTTCGCCGGAAAGCACGGCGCGATAACAGTCCGCACCGGAGCCGTAGGGGGTCAGCGCGGGGACGTAGCCGTACTGATTCATGATCAGCGCCTGCACGTGGCCAGAGCCACCGGGGCCGGTATAGCTCATCTGCACCATGCCGGGTTTCGCGGCGATGTCGGAAAGCAGCTGGTCGATGGTCTTATAGGGGGAATTTCCAGCGACCACCAAGACCTTGGGATCGTTGGCGACAGCAAGAATAGGATCGAAATCTGCGTAGCTCATATTGCTGATATCCATGACTCGCTGGGTGCCGAGGCTGTCTGCCATGAAGAGCACCACGGAACCGTCGCGCTCCGCGTCCAGCGCCGCCTGGCAGCCGATAGCGCCGGAAGCGCCGCCCTGGTTTTCCACGACAAAGGTGGTCCCGAGAGCCTTCCCGAGGGCTGCGGCGAACTGCCGCCCCACTACGTCCGTCGTTCCGCCGGCGCCGTAGGGGACGATCATGGTGACCTGATCAAAGGGATAGTCCGCGAGCGAGGTGGAAAAACAGAATGTCAATAAAAAACAGAGAAGAGAAGCGAGGAGGAGCATTTGGTTCTTTCTCATGATAGGCACGTCCTTTCCGCAAAAATAGGAATTTGAAAGAGTCTGCGATGGGCGCGATTATAGCACTCAAATCGTTATTTGACAAGGGGGTTTCAGAAAAAGAAGTTGACAAAATGTTGCAGAAGAACGAGTATCCGAAAAGAAAACAGCGTGACCGAAGTCACGCTGAAAAGAGTTTTTCACGGGAACGGATCCCGTCCGTCATTCCGCCGGCTCGGCGAGTGTCTCGCGGACGAAGCCGTAACGGCCGTTCGGCAGCTGGATCTCGTACCAGCCGTTGTCCGTTTTCTGGATGCAGGGATACGTGGTATCCGGAAGCACGCCGGCGAGCCGAGGGCTATTGCGATGGGGTTCCTCCCGGACGGCGACGGGCGCGTGATAGCGGATCGTCACCTTCTTCGGGCAGTCCGGATTGTAGTGGAAGGCGTAATGGGAATCGATCCAGCCTGTGGTCCCGTTCTCCAGGGCGACGGGCAGCCAGCCCTCGAAGCTGTGCCCCAGGACCGGGTACACGGTACCGGCCTGCGCGCTGCCCATGAGGGGGCTCTTCGAGTCCGCATGGGACCGGACGTGTGCGTTCTCCCCGGGATGCACCATCACATGATCCACGGCCTGCGCTTCTGCGTTCCGCTCCACGGGGGTGGTGGCGTATTTGCGCATATAGCCTTCCTGCCCGTCCTCCAGGCGGATCTTGATCCAGGGCTGGTTCTTCGCGCCGTAGCGGGTATCGAGCACCTCGTACTGCGCGCCGGGTTTTGCCCAGCCAAGAAAGCGGGTATGGCCGGTCGGTCCCACATACACCGGGATGCCGTTGCTACTGCGCACGGCGATCTCTTCCGCAAGGCTGGCGGCGCAGAGCAGTGCGAGGACCAGCGCCGCTGCGGCGATCTTCTTCATCATGTTTCTTCCTCCGATTCCGCGGCGGGGCCGCGCTTTACTTTCCTATATTGTATGCTGAAAGGGACAAAAAGGCAAGCGGGAAACGGCTCCCGGGGAAAAAAGATTACAGGACGGTAGGTATGAAGCGTGCCGCACTTGTGACGGTGCTTTTCGATGGATTTTTGAATGGCGACAGATTGCGATTATCGGAGAGTTGTTACATTTCAT
>JAIKWN010000117.1 GCA_024684665.1 Clostridiales bacterium
TCAGCGCTGAACATCGTAATCGGAAACGGCTGGAAGCTTGTGGTAATGGGCGAGGTTTTGACGACCAGCACGGGTATTGGCGGCGCGATCACAACCGCAAGGCTGAACATTGAACCCGACGCCATCATTGCCTGGGCGGTCATTCTGGTAACTCTTTGTTTCGCAACGGAATGGCTGCTCAGACGGCTGCTCTTCGGAAGGAGGGGAAAACGTGCTTGAGGTTCGCCATATCAGCAAAGCTTTTGCGGGGCTTGCCGTCCTCGACGACTTAAGCCTGTGCGTCCGGGACCGCGAGATCGTGGCGCTGACCGGGCCTTCCGGCTGCGGAAAGACGACGCTGCTGAACCTGATTTCCGGGATAGGGAGCCCCGATATGGGAGAGATTATCGGCGCAGACAAGAAAATCAGCTACATGTTTCAGAACACCAGGCTTCTCCCATGGAGAACCGTGTATGACAACATCCGGTTGGTTAACGAGCGCGCCGGGCACGACGCGGTCATGGATCTGATCCGTGCCGTCGGCCTGGCAGGATTTGAAGAATACTATCCCGGCCAGATCTCCGGGGGAATGGCCAAACGTTGCGCGCTCGCAAGGGCCTTTCACTACGAAGGTGAGCTGCTCCTGATGGACGAACCCTTTCAGGGGCTGGACTACGGACTCAGGATGGAGATGCTGGAGATGACGCTGCGGATCTGGAAGGCGCGAAAGCCGTCCATTCTCTTTGTCACCCATGAAATCGACGAAGCCCTGACGGTTGCGTCACGTGTCGCGGTGCTGACAGACCGTCCGTCCAGAATCCGGAAAGAGATCGAACTGCCCGGCGCGAACGGGAGAGATTGCAGCGACCCGGCCCTTTCGGGGATTCGGCAGGAGATTCACAGGCTCGTCAGCGGGGGCTCAGGCGTTCAACAGGAAATGCCGGTCAAGCACCTGAATCCTGTTGCCTTCCACTAGCAGGATTCCGTCGTCCTGCATCATGCTCAGTTCCCGTGAAAGAGCGCTGCGGTTGACGCCCAGAAACTCCGAAAGCTGGCTGCGGTTAAAGCGAAGTTCAATGATGCCGTCCGCCGATATCGGCTGAAGACGGAAAAACACACGCAGCTTGTCCCGCAGTTTCCGCTGGCTCAGAATCTGAATCTTCTGGTTGAGAAAGACGTTCCGCCGGGCAAATTCCTGCAGCAGGTTGGAACCGATCACCGACTGATAGCCCGGGAGCAGGCTCTCCGCCTTTATGATTCTTTTGAGGTCTAAAAAGAGGATCCGGCAATCGGTCAGCGCCTGCATCTGAACCGGGCTCTTCGCCGCCTCCGCGCAGGCCAGGGATTCTCCGAAAACACTGCCGGCGGAGAAATGGTTCATGTTGACGCTGTTGTCTCCCTCGTCGAGGAAACTGAGCTCGACCGTGCCGTTTAAAACGATACCTGCATATCGGAAGGGGTCTCCGATCAAAAATATCATATTGTTTTTCTTGTATTTTTTTTCAAAGGCATCGAGGAATTCCAGCGCGTCATTCAGATCTTCCGGACGTACGCCACGAAGAAGAGCACAGTTGGAGATGCAGGGGTGATCCTGTGAACTGATATATGACATAAGACACCTCATGTATCATAAAATAGCGATTAGATTAATATAACGCAATTATAAAGGCGGCCGGTGGAAAAGTCAATGCGACACAGCACACGGAGAAAGGAAACAGATGAAGAAACTAGGGATTGACATCGGCACATCCACAGTGAAGCTGGTGCTGATGCAGGATGGAAAGATCGAGAAAAAAATTGTTCTGCGCCATTACGGGAAACTACTCGCGACGCTCAGGGCGTGTTCGGAGGAAGCTGGACTTTCAAATGAGGGGACTGTAATGGCGATGGTAACCGGAGCAAATTCACATGCGCTCATCGCCGCGTTCCCGTCGATTGACAGGCTTGGCAATATCCCCGCCATCGTCGAGGGCGTCAAAGCGCTTGTTCCGGATGCGGGCTCTATCATCGACATCGGCAGCCAGGGCTCGCGTTATATTACCCGACTGCGGCAGACTGCGCCGGACTTCAGCGAGAACGAGCACTGCGCCGGAGGAACAGGCGCGTTCTTTGAAGACCAGATGTCCCGTCTCGGGCTGCGGATTGAAAACTATTCGGATATGGCAGCCCTTGCGCGCTCTGTTCCGCGACTGTCAGGGCGCTGCGCAGTCTTTGCCAAAACAGATATCATCCACCGTCAGCAGGAGGGCGTTTCCACACCGGATATTCTGTTGGGGCTGTGTTACGCCATGATCCGCAACTACAAAGCGGCAATTGTCAAGAACCTTCCGGTGGAAAAACCGGTCGTTTTCGTTGGCGGAGTTACACAGAATACGGGGGCTGTTCAGGCAGTCCGGGATGTTTTCCGGCTGTCCGACAGGGAACTGATCATTCCTGACAACGCGCTGTATCTGTCAGCGCTGGGCTGTGCAAGAAAAGCCGAACATCCGGTCGACTGCGCGCAGATGCTTGCAGCGATGGAAACCCGGGGCGGGACATCTGCGGCAGGGACGG
>JAIKWN010000129.1 GCA_024684665.1 Clostridiales bacterium
TCAGTGGTAGAGTGCCACCTTGCCAAGGTGGATGTCGCGAGTCCGAATCTCGTCTACCGCTCCATCGGCGCCATAGCCAAGTGGTAAGGCAAAGCTCTGCAAAAGCTTTATTCTCCAGTTCGAGTCTGGATGGCGCCTCCATGAAGAAAACCGTCTTTCGACGGTTTTATTTTTTTGCATCCAGTTTCTCCAGTGCCTTTTCACTCCCTGCTTCCGCCGCACGCTGGTACCATTCCGCCGCCTCACTCGTTACGCCATACTGCGTTTCCAAACAGACTCCGGTCATATACATGCCGTCCGCATCCCCCGCTTCTGCCGAACGGCGGTACCACAAATACGCCTTTCGGGGATTTTCCTCTGTCCCAAAGGCGTTTTCATACATGGCCGCCACATTGTACATGGCGGTGGGTTCTCCCCTTTCAGCGAGTTTCAAGGTCCAGTAAAAAGCCTTCTCCCGGTCTGCTTCCGTGCCAACGCCGGTCAGATAGCAGCGTGCAAGATTGTACATACCGAGCGAGTCTTCCGCGTCCGCGGATCTGCGATACCATTCAAGTGCTTTCGTCCCGTTCTGTTCCGTCCCGTACCCGCCCTCGCAGTCGATCCCAACGTTCAGCATCCCGGCGGGATTTCCCGCCTCTGCAGCACGCAGGCTCCAGAGATACGACTGCTCCGGATTCTCCTGCGTTCCCTGCGCATACCGATATGCATTCGATACTGCGATCATTCCAGAGGTATCTCCCGCCTCCGCCGCCCGGAGATACCAGGAAAACGCTGCCGCTTCATCTGTCTCCGTTCCCTTCCCATGCAGATAACAGTCCGCAAGAAACAGCATGGCGCGCACATTGCCCGCCCGGGCGGACGTTTCCAGAAAGGCTACGTCCCCTGGCCCATAAACGTCCTTCTGTGCGAACGACAGAAGCGCGGCTCCATAGATGTCGAAGGAAAGCCTGTCGTTTTCCTGCCGTATCTTCGCGTTCCTGACCAGCAGCACGCCGACCACCGTCGCGACCACAAGAGAAACCGCAACGGCGGTAAGCGCCGTGCGCCTGCGCCTTTGCCGGTCCCGGTCGACGAGCCGATTGAAGCGCACGCCGAGCAGAATCGACACCAGTTTCAGAAACGCTTTTTTCCAGCCGATTTCCTGTACGTTTGCGCCCAAAGCATGATCCGCGCCGCCGCGAAGCGCAGGAGGATAGCATTCCAGAGCTTCCTGATCGCTTTCCGGTTCACCGCTGATGATAAAGGGAATCACCTGCGCACGCCGGCCCAAAGCCTGGAAAAACGAGACTTCCTCATTCACCCATACGGATGCCGCGGCAGAAGGGGAGCAAAGGACGATGAGAAAGCGCGAAGCCTCAAGCTCACGCCGGAGTGCCGCCTGGAGTTCCGTCCCTGCCAGATCCGTCTGATCCCGAAATACCCGGAAACGCGTTCTCCCCTGCAGCTCTTCCCGCATTTCCTTAGGTATGCGGAACGCTTCCAGGCTGCGCTGCAGCCGCTTCGCTGCTAAAATATCGCGATGACTGTAACTGATAAAAGCATCAAAGGCTGCTTCCATCCTGCGTCTCCTCATTTCCTCGTAAGGCTTTCAGCGTTGCCGGCAGCATGCGCACGTTATTCCGGTCGTATTCCTTATAGTCTTTGTTCTCTCCGGTTATCGCATTCTCCCGTGCAGACAGATCGTCCAGTTCGTCCCATGAAATCAGGCAGGCGTGAGTCCTGTTTTCGTTGTTTTTTGCGATTCTCAGGTTGGAATGGCCTGTTTTCGCGATCTCGTGCCTGTATTGTTCCCCACGGGCTTCAAACTCCTCTTCTTCCATCCGCCGGTAACCAAAAACGCGGTGGAAAGCGCACCAGCGTAAGTGTTCTGTCTCGGCAAGTGTTTCAAGCATAACAGGCGGAGGCGGCCAGTCTCCCGCAAGCACCTGTTCATCAGTTTTCCCGGACATTCGGAGATACGCGGGAGCGAAATCTGTTGCTGCACGGCTGCTCATGCGGCTGAAATAGTCGCAATTCCGCCAGGTCGACGCGGGTTCATCCTCTGCAGCACCCACATACATGTTGTTCAGCCGCATGGCAGCCGCATCGATTTTCCGGAAATTCGGAACAACGCTCTCATAAATACCGCCTAAATCCCGCTTCTTGCCATCTGGCCCATAGAAGGCTGCATGTTCCTTTGATGCGAGAAAAAGAGTAGGAAGCACACAGCGGGGCCGATACCAGTCAAGAAGGTCTTCGGCGATTTCTTCGTCTTCCTCCCGGCTGCCCGTACAGATCGCGATACAGCAGATTTCTTTCGGATGCTCCCGTAGAAACGCATAGAACGCTTTGGATTTTCCTCCGCTTTCATGGAAGGTGACCGTATAATCCGATAAGATTTCGCTCTCACTCAGCATGCCGTTTTCCGCGCATGGATCGAAGACATCTGCCGTAAATCTGCTTCCAACAAACTGACCATTCATCAGAAAATGTGAAAGCATCGCCCGTCCCATGCGGCCAAAGCCTACAACAACGCAGCGGAATGTCATCTCTGCCCGTCCCGTATCGTCAAAGGAAACCATCTCCCATGGCGGTGCGGCAGTTATCAGCATCCGAGCTGTCAGATAATAGCTGTCAAACGCATATACGTTTCCGAATCCCCTGCCGTCTTTTTCCTGCAGCGACGCTGCTTCGTCCTCAGACCCACAGAGGAGGAGCGTTGCACGCGACGGATCGACCTTAAGCTCTCCAAGCGCATCCCAAAGCGCGCTTGCCCAGATGAGATTCCGCCTCCTGTCCGGCAGCAGTGCAGCAGCCAGAAGCTGACGGTTACGCCGTTTCATTCCTATTCTCCGGAGGAATGAGGAAATATACCCATTCTCATCCTCTCCCCGTTCCAGCACCGCCCCCATCTCACGGATGGATTTCTCTTCAGTAGTCCCGCAGTTCTTGTCCACAAAAAGAACAGAGTACTTATTGTCCCGCTTCATACGCGAGGCAAAAGCGATTGAACAGGCGTTCGCACCAAAGATCAAAAGGAGCGGTCCCCTTCGCAGCCGACACACACGGATGCTCCGCAGCATCTTCTCGCCAAAACGCATGATCACTGCGCCAGCGGTCACGTAATATGCGCAGAAATGTCCGAACCAGAAAACCGCAAGCGCCGCAGGATACTGCATAAGCGGCGCATCGTTGATCGAAGCGAGATCGTTTGCGCCGCCCAGCATGCGGCATAGCGCCAGCAGCGCACGCACTACAGACACGAAAGAAATGCCAAAGCAGGCGGAATAACCGTATCCATAAAAGATAATACCGATCCCAAACGCAATTCCTCCGGCAATGCCAATCAGGCGAAGCCGGGTTTTTTCATCGGTCACAAGGCTCAGCGCGAGTGCTATGAACCCTGCGGCAAGTATCATAATCATGGGAACTGTCTGGAACATAATCCGTGTCCTTCCTCACTTCAAACCTTATATCTATTATACCAGAAATCCGAAATCATTCCATCCCTCTTCAACCCCGGGCAAATAAAAAACCGCAGACCCGTCTTTGGATCTGCGGCAAGAAAAATTCCGGAATCTTAGCCGAAAACGCTGAGCAGGAAGCCTGCCGCGATGGCGGAGCCGATAACGCCGGCCACGTTCGGGCCCATGGCATGCATCAGCAGGAAGTTGGAGGGGTTCGCCTGCTGGCCAACCTTCTGGGACACGCGGGCCGCCATAGGCACCGCGGACACGCCCGCAGACCCGATCAGCGGATTGATCTTCCCGCCGGACATCTTGCACATGAGCACGCCGACGAGCAGGCCGCCGATAGTCGAGAAGGAGAAGGCGATCAGGCCCAGAACGACGATGTAAATCGTCTGGATGTTCAGGAAGTTGGAACCGACCATCGTCGCGCCGACCGAGAGTCCCAGGAACAGCGTAACGATGTTCATGAGGGCATTCTGCGCGACATCGGAGAGGCGTTCCGTCACGCCGGTTTCCTTGAGAAGGTTGCCAAACATGAGGCAGCCGATCAGGGGCGCCGTAGACGGGAGAAGCAGCACGATGAAGATGGTTACGACGATCGGGAAGATGATCTTTTCGGTCTTGGTAACCTCGCGCAGCTGCGTCATCTTGATCTTGCGCTGCTCTTCCGTGGTGAGCGCCTTCATGATCGGGGGCTGGATCATCGGGATCAGCGCCATATAGCTGTAAGCCGCCACCGCGATGGGGCCCAGCAGCTGCGGCGCCAGCCGCGTCGTGGTCAGGATGGCCGTCGGGCCGTCCGCGCCGCCGATGATGCCGATGGAGGCAGCTTCAGGTCCGGTGAAGCCCAGCAGGTTCGCGCCGAAGAAGGCGAAGAACACGCCGAACTGCGCAGCCGCGCCGAGAAGCAGGCTGACCGGGTTGGAGATCAGCGGACCGAAGTCCGTCATGGCGCCGATGCCGACGAAGATCAGGCAGGGATAGATGCCGGCCTTAACGCCGATGTACAGGATATCGATCAGGCCGCCATTGGCCATGATGTAGCCGTAGCTGTGATAATACTGGCTCGAATGATCCAGGAAGTTGTTCCAGAGTTCCTGATGATAGAGCGCGTTGGAAAAGCCGCCAAGGGCGCTGACGTTTGCCAGCAGGCAGCCCGTGGCGATGCCAACCATCAGAAGCGGCTCGTACTGTTTCTTGATACCGAGGTACAGCAGCACGCAGGCGATGGCAACCATCACAATGTTTTTCCAGCCGCCGGCCATCAGGAAGAACTGCGCGAATCCGGATTCCAGAACCAGCTTGGAAAGGGCTTGTAACATCTGCGTCCCCTCCCCTTAGCCGAGAACCATGATCGGCGATCCGGTGTCCACCTTGGTTCCTACGTCCGCAACAATCTGAACGATCGTAGCGTCATGAGGCGCCATGATCTCGTTTTCCATCTTCATGGCTTCCAGAACCGCAATCACCTCGCCGCCCTTCACGGTCTGGCCGGCCTTTACGTTGACCTTCACGATGGTGCCAGGCATCGGGGAAGTGACCTGCTCACCGGCAGCTGCGGCGACAGGAGCCGGAGCAGGCGCAGCCGCAGGAGCGGGAGCCGCTGCCACAGGAGCCGCAGCGGGCGCAGCCGCAGGAGCGGGAGCATACGCTTCATACTCGTCCAGGATCATGGCCTCGCCGTGCTCGACTTCGACCTCATACGTTTTGCCCTTCAGGGTTACTTTATACTTCATTTTACTTGACCTCCTTGATGGACTTGAAGCGGAGTTCGTTCAGCGGCTTGCCCAGCTTGTCGGCCACGATGGCCATGATGAGGGCAGCGTCTCTCGGATCCGTGTCGTAAATCTTCAGCTCTCCAGCGCTGCCGGGGGCGAGTTTCTTCGGTGCTGGCGCCGCGGCTGCAGCCGCCGCAGGAGCCGCGCTCACAGCGGGCGCAGCCTTCTTCATGCGCGCGACCATGACCTTGCCCATGCCCTGAACCACCAGCATGAGAAGCACGAGGCCGATGAACACGACCAGGTATCCGAGAAGCGCATAGACAAAGGCGGTACCGATGCCAAGATGTCCTTGCATAAGTCTTATGCCTCCTTACGCTTCTTCGATGGTATATTTGACGACCTTTTCACGCTCTACCTTGCGGTCCTTCAGGAACTTCTCAGCCTGCTGCGGGAAGCAGATCCAGCTCATGATATCCTCTTCGCTCTCCGCCAGGTCGCCCAGCGCTTCCTTCGCCTTTTTGAAATCCTCTCCGGTGCGCTTGCTGTCCTCGATGCGGCAATCGATGGGCTTTCCGCCCTCGCCGAGGATCTTGGCCTCAAGTTTCGCATCCACGGGCGCGGGAGCCACGCCGTATTCACCCTTGAAGTAGTTTTTGACTTCGTTCGAAATGGTCTTA
>JAIKWN010000141.1 GCA_024684665.1 Clostridiales bacterium
CTCGAACTCGTCGACGGTCTTGGGCATCTCAAGGCCCAGGAAGTCAAGCCACGCGGTGTTGATGAAGGGCATGTTGCCGATGGTCTGGATGGCAGTCTTGCCAACGCCCAGCTGCTCGATCCAGGGCAGGGTCCAGATGTGACCGTTCTCATCGGTGCACATATCCTTGTATTCGGGAGCCTGCTCGAAGACCTTGCACAGGTTCGGCATCAGTTCCGGGGTGATGTAGTCTTCCAGCGGGATGATAACACCCTGCTTGGCATACTTCAGGATATCGGCGTCGCCAAGACCGGCAGGAGAAATGAACTCCGGCAGAGTCTTGATGTTGGCCATTTCCAGCGCGATCTTGTCGCCCCACTGGTCGCCCTGAATGGCCTTCCAGTTGACGTGGACGTTGGTCTTCTCTTCCAGGCGCTTGTAGATGGTGCGGTTGTTGGGCTCAGATTCGGTGTTGGCAGGGAATCTGGTCAGGCCGGAGATCTCAGCCTTCTCAGCCAGGGGGAAGGTGTAGCCGCCTTCGGGCACATCCGCGGGAGCGGGAGCAGCAGCGCCGCCGCCGTTGCCGGAGCCGCCGCAGCCGGCCAGAAGAGCCGTCGCCATGACGAGAGCCAGGATCATTGCCATGATTTTGCGAAGCTTCATGTTGTTTCTCCTTTTCATTTTGTATTTTGTATTATTCAACGGATTTTTCCGTCAAAACACGGTTTAGCCTTTGACCGCGCCGGCCATGATGCCGTTGTCAAAGTACTTCTGGAAGAAGGGGTACATGATCATCAGAGGCAGCGAGGAAATGATGATCGTCGCGTACTTCAGGAGCTCTGCCAGCTGGGCGCGGGCGGCGGTGGACTGCATATCGGACACCATGCCGGGCTGGGGCTGGCTCTGGATCAGGATGGCGCGCAGGACCAGCTGCAGGGGCTGCTTGGAGGCGCTGTTGAGGTAGATCATTGCGTCGAAGTAGCTGTTCCACATGCCGACGAACTGCCACATGGCGATCGTCGCGATGATCGGGGTACAGACCGGAAGCAGGATCTTGAAGAAATAGATCATCTCAGTGGCGCCGTCGATCTCGGCGGCTTCCTGCAGATCTCTGGGGATGCCCATGTAGTAGGTGCGGGCAATAATCATGTTCCACACGCTGAAGGCGGGCGGGATGAGGATGGCCCAGATGGTATCCAGCATGCCCAGGTTCGAGATCAGCAGGTAGGTCGGGATCAGGCCGCCGCCGAAAAACATGGTGATGACGAAGATCGTGTTGAAGAAGCCCTTGCCCTTGAAGTCCGCGCGGGACATGGGGTAGGCCGCCAACAGCGTGACGACGACAGAGATGACTGTGAAGAGGATGGAGTAAATCAGGGCGTTTTTGAAGCCGACCCAGATCTGCGAGTTGCTCAGTACGCGCTCATAGGCGGTGGTCGTCCACTTGCTCAGGTCGAAGGACAGGCCGCTGTTCTGCAGCGTGACCGGGTCAACAAAGGAAGCGAGAATGATGTAAATGACCGGGAGGATGATGGCCACCAGGAACAGGCCGAGGATAATGTAGCAGATGGTCAGCAAAACCTTATCGCCGGTGGGAAGCTTGGCGAATTCGCTTTTCTTTTTCTTGGTCTTCATATTCTGCTCCCCTCCTTAAATGCCTTTGCCTTCGTTCATCTTTTTGACGAGGGCGTTCATCGTGACCAGAAGAATGACGTTGATGACGGTGTTGAACAGGCCGACGGCGGTGGAGAAACCGTAGTCGCCGTCCAGAAGACCCTTCTTGTACACGTAGGTGGAGATGATTTCGGAAGCGTTCAGGTTCAGGTCGGTCTGCAGAGCATAGGCCTTCTCAAAGCCGACGGACATGACGTTGCCGACGGACATGATGAACTGGATGAGTACCGTGTCCTTGATGGCGGGCCATTCCACGGCCTTGATCTGCTGGATGATGTTGGCGCCGTCGATGACGGCAGCCTCCTTCAGCTCCTTGCTGGCGTTGGACAGGGCCGCGGTATAGATGATGGAGGCCCAGCCTGCGCCCTGCCAGATGCCCGAGGCGATGTAGATCGTGCGGAAGGCCTCCGGCATCGTCATGAAGTTGGTGCTGGTGCCCAGCAGAGAGTTGATCATGCCGGTCGGAGCAAGCATGATGCGGACGATACCGCAGAGGACGATGACCGAGATGAAGTTCGGCATGTAGAGTACGAGCTGGATCTTCTGCTTGATCTTGGAGCTCAGGATGCGGTTGAGCAGGAAGGCCAGCAGGATCGGGGCCGGGAAGCCCCAGAGCAAACCGAAGACGCTCAGCTTCAGGGTGTTCATCAGGTAGCGCATGAAGTCCGGGGACGAAAGGAAACGCTGGAAATGCTCGAAGCCAACCCATTCACTGTGGAAGACCCCTCGGATGGGGTTGTACTCCGTGAAGGCGATCATGATGCCGCCCATCGGGACGTAGCGGAAGATAATCGTCAGCGCGAAGGCGGGCAGCATGAAGATCAGGTACAGCTGCCAGTGCTGCCGGACATAAACCAGGAAATTGTGCCATTTGGAGCTCCCGCCGCTTCCGGCTACAGCGGTCGCCGGGACTTTTTTCATAGAATTCTCCCCCTATTCTCTCAGCTTTTCATGGTGTCAGGAGACTTACCCAAGGCAGGATGTGTGCATTTGCACACTTTTTACCGCGCTCCTTTACTCGTTAATACTATCATTCCACCCCGTTCGGTGTCAACTTTCTTTTGGAAAGCGTGTGTATTTTTGACGATTATACTAAAAATGGCAGAACGAGTTCGACAGTT
>JAIKWN010000169.1 GCA_024684665.1 Clostridiales bacterium
CTCGACGATAGCCGCCGGGATCTCCCGGACTACCCAGTCGCGGAGGCCGGGCGTTTCCACGTTGGAGACCACGGTCACGTCTGTGATGGCATCTTCCGTCACGGTGACGGAAACGGTCATGGGGCCGTGCATGCCGGGCACGGTTGCCTCGTAAGTACCGGGCGTCATGGCCAGTGCGGCGGAGCAGCCCAGCAGCATGGCGAATACCAGGCACAGGGAGAGCAGTTTCTTCATAAGCTTTCCTCCTTCTCAGTCGGGGTAAAACCTCGTTCCTATCTGGATATTAACACATAATAAAGGGATAAGCAATCTATAAAATGTGTAACATTGCCAACATTGCTGAGAAGTCACTTAGGAGTTTCGGTTTCGGATTCTCCTACGGGAGGATGCACTTGCCTTTTCTCAAAGGCGTCGGTAAATCCAAATAAAACAGGGCGCCCCGAAAAGAAAGCGCCCTGAGATATGGTCTACCACCTGTAGGAATCAGTTTGCCGCGGCTGCGCTGCCAGCGATCTTGCCGAAGATAAAGGCGTCCGCTACTGCGTTGCCGCCCAGGCGGTTGCCCGCATGGATACCACCGCAGACCTCGCCGGCCGCATACAGGCCTGGAATCACATTGCCATCGGTGGAGATGACTTCGCAACTCGTGTCGATGTGTACGCCGCCCATCGTGTGATGGATGTTCGGCTTATGGGGTGTCGCGTAGAAGGGGCCGGTCTTAATGGTTGCATCCATGACTTCCTTGCCGAAGTCTGGATCTTTGCCTGCCTCGACGTAACCGTTATACTGATTCACCGTCGCAACCAGCGTCGCGGGATCGATACCAATCTGCTCCGCCAGGCCTTCAAGTGTATCCGCCGTCCAGATGTAACCCTGGTTCACCCAGCCTGCCAGCTGCTCATCGGTGTAACGGATGTGGGCGGTATCTATATCGTCAATGGAGAAAAACATACCGTCCGTCTGCGCGAAGGCCGCCGCCGCGATAACGTCGCGCGCTGCGTATTCGTTTACGAAACGCACGCCCTGCAGGTTCACATACAGCGTCTGCTCCGGATTGGAGTTGAGGCCGGTATTGCCGTTGGTAACGGGATGGGAGAGGGCCATCAGCTGCACGAAGCCCATGCCCACGAGATCCGCGCCGACCTCGCGGCACATGAAAATGCCGTCGCCGGTGACGCCAGCCGCGTTGTTAGTTGTGATTTCTTCAGGAAGGGCCGGCCAGTAGTTGTTGTACTCTTTGACCAGCTCTACGCTTCCGCCGTAACCGCCTGTAGCGATGACGATTCCCTTGTTTGCGTGTAGGGTGACGGGCGTTCCGTCCGTCATGACCGCTTCGATACCGACGGCCTTGCCGTTTTCCATAATGATCTTCTTCGCCGCGGTCTCAAAGAGGAACTCGACGCCCAGCTGATCCGCATAGGGGCGGCCGCTTTCGAAATAGCCGGCGCCCTTGGACTGCTCGTTGATCGGGGAATGGCCGCGCTTCCAGAGTCCACCGTAGACGGTAGTCACGTTGTCCTGGAAGGGCATGTTCCAGTTCTTCTGGATCCAGTGCAGGACGGGGAGGCTCTCGGTGGCGAAGGTGCGAATGAGGTCGTAATCGCCGTAGATCCAGTTTCCGTCCAGATCCTGGCGCAGGCCGCCCTCGTAGCACTGGATCATGTGCAGTTCAATAGAGTCGAACATATAAGTGGTGTCGCCCGCGAGATATGCTTCGATCTGCCCCTGCAGGACCTTCAGTGTCTCGTCGTAGCCTGCCGGATAGTCCTCAGGCTTTTTTGCAAGATAGCTTTTTAGGGTTTCGATCTGGCCGCCGACGGTCTCTGTGCGCCCCTGGATCTCCGGGTCCGCGGCGTTCCATTTGCCGCCGGAGAGAATCGTGTTGCCGCCGAGCACCATGGTTTTTTCGACCAGGACGACGTCGGCACCTGTTTCCGCCGCCGCGATGGCAGCGGAAATGCCCGCGCCGCCACCGCCGACGACAATGACGTCCACTGTTTTGTCGATGGGTTCGCCCGCGGTCTTTTCAACCGTGCGGGCTTTGAAAGCTTCGACGTCCGCGCCCGCGGCCGTTAGTGCCTGTTCCACAGCGGCGAGGATCGCGCGGCTTGAATTGGTTGCACCGGTAATGGTATCGACTGCCAGACTCTGGTGTTCCAGGATGGAGCCGGGCAGGCGCTCAAAGGCTGGATCGGAGATACCGGGGGTTTCCATGTGCTCGGTCACCGTGATGTCAGTGATCGCATCTTCACTGACCGTGACAGTGAGCTTTACGTCACCGTTATTACCGTTGCCGACGCCTTCATATGTACCGGGCGTCATGGCGAGCGCGCTGCCCGAGATCATCACGAGGGCAAGAGCGAGAACCAGCAGTTTTTTCATGGGATTTCCTCCTTTCGTCGTGAGGGAACGATCTGATAGGAGAATATCAAAGAAGGAAACCCAACGCAACTGCTCGGGAATAACTGGGTGGTTTTGGGCGATAACTGGGCAAAAACTACTTGCAAACCGCTTTATTCATGATAAGATGGATCCCTGAACATAACATACGACAAGAAAGCGGGTGAAGTATGCTCCGGATTGCGGTCTGTGACGACGACCCGGCTATCCGCCGGCAGCTTGGCCTGGCGCTGGACGTCTTTTCCTCCTCTTCCGGCATTACCGTCGAACGGGATGAGTATCCGGACGGCAGCTCGCTGCTGTCCGCCAGCGCGGAAGACTACGATCTTCTCATCCTGGATGTGCAGATGGGGGAACCAAATGGCATTGAAACAGCGCGCCGCCTGCGGAAGGCAGGTTGTCGTTCGGTCATTGTTTTTTATACAAATTATGTACAGTACGCACTGGAAGGCTATGAAGTGCAGGCGTACCGCTTCCTATTGAAACCGCTTACGGAGGCACAGTTTGCGGAAGTAGTCGGGAAAGCGCTTCTGGAGTTGCAGGCCGGGCGGGAAGATGTCCTGCCAGTCCGTGTAAGGGATGGCGTCCTGCGTGTTCGCATCGCCGAAATTCGGTATGCGGAGACGGAACGCGGACACGTTGCCTTCTGCATGAAAGGAGGCGAGCGTGTTCTCAGCTCCGCTCCCATGAAGGAGGTAGAAGCGGCACTGTCCGGCCGCTCCTTTTTTCGCTGTCACAGTGCTTACCTTGTGAATCTCCGGGTGGTCCACGCAGTGGAAGGTCAGGATGTCGTGCTTGAGGATGGCGCGCGTCTGCCGCTTTCGAAACACCGTCGCCGGGCGCTCAAAGAGGCGCTGACGCTGCTTTGGGGGGACCAGTTCCTGTGACGGCATTCAATACTGCGCTCGCCCGTATTTTGTACATCCTCGTTTTTGCGGGAGGGTGGCTTTTCTTCGTCCGCGGGATTCCGCAGAAGCACAGCAGCGTCGTTTCCGCCGTGGCTCTCGTTGCGGGGCTTTTTATCCTGCTCGTTCTGGATCATGGAAGCGGATTTTTCCGCACCTGTCTCCGCTATGCATTGTTCCTCCTGCTTTATGCGTTCTGGTCGCTCTTCTTCTTGGATGTCCAACAGCGATATTCCTTCTGGCTTTCCGGGTTTTTCGTTTTGCTCATGGGTGCCTGTTACAGTGTCGTACAAATCCTTTTCCGAATGCTGAACGGAACGAATACTACGCTGCTTATTTTCCTTTCCGGACTCGCTCGATTGTCTGCCCTTCTCCTGCTCTTCCGCCTCGACATCCGGCCCGACGGAGCCCGGGATATATCTGTGCGGGAACTCCTGCTCGGCCTATTTCCCGCGGTTTCCTGTTTTCTCGCCAATCTTTTTCTTTTTGAAATCATTGCGCAGCAGCAGGAGGTAGTCAGGGCACAGGAGGCACTCATCTACCTGCTGTCCCTGTTCTTCGGGTTTTCGGGCATCGTCGTCCTTGTGAATTCGGAATCCTATTTCGCCCTCGCACGCCTGCGAGCAGAGAACGAGGAGGCGCAGCGTCAGCTGGACGCGCAGTACCGTCTCTTCCTGGCAGAGAAAGAAAGAGGGGAACGTATGCGGGCGCTCCGCCATGATATCGCAAACCACCTACAGACGATCGAGCGCATGGCGGAAGCTTCGGACTCGGTTGGCGTTCGCAACTACGCCAGAGAACTGCAGTCAGCGGCGGATGCGGCGGAATCCCCAATGCAGACGGGCAACACTACGCTGGACGCGGTACTTTCTGCCAAGATACCGATCTTTGCTGAACAAGGAATACGTTTTGAAAACTTTCTTTCCGCCGCGGGCCTGTGTATGCTTTCGCCCATGGAAATCAGTGCTCTGTTCGGAAATGCACTGGATAACGCCGCGGAGGCAGTCGCATCCCTTCCGAGGGAGGCGAGGACAATCCGCCTTTCCGGCGGCCCATCCCACGGAAACCTGGTTGTAAAGCTCACAAATCCCTATGACGGAGAGCGGATCCAGGAAGGCGGGCGCTTCCGCTCTTCAAAGGAGAACGACGGAAGACCGCATGGATATGGGCTCGGAAACATGGAACGTATCGTTTGTGCTCATGGCGGAATGCTGACCTGCAGGGCACAGGATGGAATCTTTACGCTTGTGTTCGCAATTCCGGACGAACGAGGAGCAGAAGGCGAACAGCAGGATTGACATCGTATCAATCTATCCTTATAATAGCTGTATTCTTGGAAAGGCAGGTTATACCGAACTAATGAGGATTCGCAGCTGAGAGACGGCCAACAAAATGCGCCTCCGTTTCTTTTGAACGGAGGAGAGTTTTGACGCCGCTTGAAGGCTGCGATTTTGCACGGCCGGGCGCGTTCTGCGCTCCTTTGCGGCGGATTTGTCTGCCGGTAA
>JAIKWN010000174.1 GCA_024684665.1 Clostridiales bacterium
TGCTGCAGCGGCTGTCGCAGGCAAAGGAAGAAGCGGAGCGCCTTTCGGAAAATGCCGGCGGCGTTGAAGAGCAGATCGCGGAGAGCGAAGCCGCCGCGGAAGATCTTCGGGCGCGGGAGCAGGCGGTTCAGGAAACAATAACTGACCTGGAGGAAAAAATCCGAAAGACGACCGGGAATATTACAGGCCTCTATCAGGAACTGGACGCGGCCCGGGCGGATTGTTCCGGACAGGAAAGCAGACTGCGGGTGCTGGAGGACATGGTCCGCGATTATGCGGGCTATCAGCAGTCCGTGAAAAAGGTCCTGCAGAAAGCCAGGGAAGACGACAGGATCCGCGGTATCGTTGTGGAACTCATTCATGTGCCGAAAGAATTGGAGAAGGCCATTGAGGCGGTTCTGGGGGGCGCGCTGCAGAATATCGTAACGACGGACGAATATGCCGCCCGGGACATGATCACATATCTGCGGACGAATAACTTTGGCCGCGCGACATTCCTGCCGATGACGTCTGTTCGCGGGAAAACGATTCAGCCCCAGGAACGGGGCATCCTTTCGTATCCGGGCTGTATCGGGGTCGCCAGCGAGCTCATTCGGTTTGACGAACCATACCGGGGTATTGCCGAAAACCTGCTGGGGCGTACGCTCATCGCCGAGAACCTGGACGCGGGCATCGCGATCATGCGCGGCAGCCATTACAGCTTCCGACTGGTTACGCTGGAAGGCGACGTCATGCATGCCGGCGGCTCCATGACGGGCGGAAGCGCTTCGTCCCGGATGACAAGCCTCCTGTCCCGAGATCGGGAAATCAAGGAACACAGGGAAAGCATCCGTGCGCTTACGGAACGGATCGAGCACATCGGGCAGGAGATTGAGTCCGAAAGAAACCGCAAGAACACAGACAGCGAAACGCTGAACGGACAGACAAAGGTCCTTGAAGCGCTGCGGATCGATGAGTCTGTCACAAAAGAGCGGATCGCGCTCCTGATGAAACAGATTGAAGAGACAAACGAACGTACCCGGAAAAACGAAGAACTCCGCGGACAGATCGAAGAAATGCTGGAGGACGTTGACCGGCAGTTCGCCGCACTCCGGGCGTCGCAGGAGTCGAATCCAATCTCGGATGAGAATCTGCACGCAAAAACACAGGAACTGGCGGATGCCCTCCAGATAGGGAGACAGCGCCTGGAAGATGAACAGACCCGCCTGCACGATCTGGAGATCCGGACGGTTACGGCAGAAAAGGACGCAGAGGGTGCGCGGCAGAAACTGGTCCGGCTGAATAAGGAACGCCTGACGCTGGCAGACGAAACAGCGCGGAGGGAAGAACGGGATCATGATCTCGTCCTGCTGCACCAGGAAAAGCGGATCGAAACGGAAAACGCGATCCGCGAATTGCGGGAGCGCGAGGAAGACGAACGCAGGACGGAAAGCGAGCTCGCGGGGCAGGAGAAGGAAAGAGAACGGATATCCGCAAAAATCTCGGACCTTACGGACGAAATCGAAAGCGGGCGTGAACGGGTTTCCGGTTTTGCGGAACAGACGCACAGGATCGAAATGCAGCTCGGCCGCGCGGAGAACGAGATTTCGCAGCTTGGGCAGCGCATCTGGGAGGAATACGAACTGACTTACGCCGGCGCCCGGGAATATGGAAAGACAGATTTCGATCCGGTGAAAGACCAGCCGAGGGTCCAGGAGATCCGCCGTGCGCTCAAGGATATCGGGACTGTCAATTTTACCGCTACTGAAGAGTACAACGCCTGCCGGGAACGGTATGCGGAGCTCACCGCGCAGCGGGAGGACATGCAAAGGGCGAAGCAGGATCTCGAAGGGATCATCCGTACGCTCAGAAAAGAGATGGAAGTCCGCTTCCTCACGAATTTCGGCCTTCTGCAGACCTACTTGCAGGACGCGTTTTCAAGGCTCTTTGGCGGCGGGAAGGCGGAACTGCGCTTGACGGACGAAGGGGATGTACTGGGAAGCGGCATCGAGATCGCGGCACAGCCGCCGGGAAAGCGGCTCCAGCTGCTTTCCCTGCTTTCCGGCGGCGAACGGGCGCTGACCGCCATCGCGATCCTTTTCGCGATGCTGCGTCTGAAACCTACGCCCTTCTGCTTCCTGGATGAGATCGAAGCGGCGCTGGACGATGGAAACATCGAGACTTTTGCCCGGTATCTGAAGGATTTTTCGAAAGATACGCAGTTCGTGATCGTGACCCATCGCAAGGGAACGATGGAGCACTGC
>JAIKWN010000204.1 GCA_024684665.1 Clostridiales bacterium
GTTTTTCCCGCCGGTCCACTGTACGGGCGTCCGCGCGTGATCCCTGGACCAGGGAATCACCGCGTGGAAGGCGTCTTCCGGCGAGAACCCTGCGCTCAGGGCAGCCTCGTATTCCCCGTGGGTGTTGCAGTCGTCCACATCCGCGATCGAGGAAAAGACGGTATCCTCCATACCGATCTCCTGCCCCTGATACAGGAAGGGAAGGCCGCGGAGGCAGAAACTCAGTCCGGCCAGCATTTTTTTTGCCGTCTCGGTCTGCTCGCCCTCCGGAATGTACCGGGAAAAGCCGCGGGGCTGGTCGTGGTTTTCCAGAATGTTTGCCATGAAGCCGATGCCGGACGCAAGCCGCTGGGAACTGAAGACCGCCGCTTTCCATTCGTCCGGCGTGACAGTCTTCCGGTCGAACCAGCCTTTGTCGCTTCGACCCAGCATTTCCGGAGCGAAGTCGAACATGCTGGAAAAGCAGCCTTTTTCGCCGATGAAGAGAGGGAGGTCCTCGGGCTTGTTGTCAAAAAGTTCCGCGATGGAGATGGCGCCCTGTTTCCGGAAGGTTTCCTCTGACATTTCGTCCAGAAATTCCAGGACCCCGTCGGCTTCCGAGAGCATCTTTGCGACGGACACGAGCCCGTCCGCCCTGTCCGGCGGCAGCCGGCGGAAGGGGAGGACTTTTTTGATGTTAATAATCGCGTCGATCCGAAAACCCGCGACGCCGCGGTCCAGCCACCGGTTTATCATGTCGTACACCGCACGACGCAGGGCGGGGTTCTCCCAGTTCAGATCCGGCTGCTTTCTGTGGAAGAGGTGAAGGTACACGTATCCGTCGTGACCAGGCAGGGGATCCCAGCAGGGGCCGCCAAAATAGCTGCGCCAGTTGGTGGGCATGGGGTCGCCCGGTTTTACCTTTTCGATGTAGAAAAACTTCCCGTACGGGCCTTCCGGATCCTCGCAGGCTTTGCGGAACCAGGGATGCTCGTCGGAACAGTGGTTGACCACGAGATCCATGATAACGGAGATGTTCCGGTCCCTTGCTTCGGCCAGCAGGCGGTCGAGGTCATCGAGGGTTCCAAAACGCGGATCGATGGCCTCGTAATCCGAAATGTCGTACCCTTCGTCCGCGAGGGGCGACGGATAGCAGGGCGAGAGCCAGAGAAGGTCGACGCCGAGGCGTGCAAGGTCGTCAAGGCGGGAGATGATGCCCGGAATGTCGCCTATACCGTCTCCGTTCGAATCCTGAAAGCTTTTCGGCCAGATCTGATAGCCGGTTTTTGTATGCCACCATTCTCTTTTCACTGTATTTCCTCCTCGCAGTTTTATAGCGCTGTGACGGCATTTGCCCTCTTTCTCCTAAACAGAGACAGGAGGAGAAGGGATGCGACGGCAGTGGCGGTGAGGACTGCGCCCTCCATGAGCCCACGGGTGCGATAGGTAAAAACGATTTCATGCTCGCCCGATTCGATTTGGACGGCCATGAAAGAAAGGTCGCAGAGAAGGATGTCCGCGCTCTGTCCGTCCACGGTTGCGGAAAATCCCTTGTCATAGGGGATCGTCACGACAAAGAGGCCGGGCGCCTCTGCGGTCAGCTGCGCTGCAAATCCGGAAGGACCGGTTTCAAAACGCTCCGCGCCGGTTTTTAAAAGCGCCTGTGCCTTCTCCTGCCAGGTCCGATTGTCGGACGGATCCGGCTCCGGATACTTGCCGGACAGAGCGCTCCACGTATCATCCGGGAGCACTGCGGCGGTGAGCAGCGTTTCACCGAGAACGCCCCGTCGAAGGCGCGCGCGGCTTTCGGGGAGGGCAGCGGTCATGAGAAGGCCCATGGGAACGGCGTTCTCATTGCGGTAGACGGGAAAGCTGTTCTCGTCCCGGTCATATACAAAACCCTCCGGAACAGGATCGTCCGGGTTTGTTCTGTGGTATTCGGAGACGGACAGGAAGGACCGCAGTGCGCCGGAATCGTCCGGTGGCGTGACCGTCGTACTCTCGTCGTATCCGAAACCGGCAGCTGTGATAAATCGGCCGATTGTCGAAGAACGCAGGGACTGGAAGCAGGTGAGGGAAGACTGGCCGCGCAGGAGCCCGTAATTGCGAAGACGCAGGCCGGAATCGATCCGTTTGTACGCCGTTTCCTCGGGAAGGGACAGCGCGCTGAGAGTGGGTTCTGCCAGCTCGGTGAGCGTGTAGACCCCTTCTCCGGGACGGCTGCCGCCCGAAAGAATCAGACGATCGCCGACGCCGATATAGCAGGCATAGGATAGGCAGGAGAAGAGGGAAACGCATGTGATCGCGAATCGGTGATTTGCACGGCCTCCAAACAGAAGCAGCAGCATGAGCGCTCCGCCCGCAAGGGACAGGCCGAGGGACAGTGCACGGAAAGCGGTACTGGCGTAGGCACCCTGTCGCCGGTTTTCAATGACGCGGGCGAGTCCGGAAGGAAGCTTTTGCAAAAGCGTCCCCGGCAACAGTCCCGGAAGGACGAGCAGGAGAGAAAGCGCAGTACAAAAGACGAAAGAACGGAGCCAGGGGGTTCTTCTCTCGCACGCGGAAAGCCGGAATTCGTCACTGCCGTCCGGCAGGAGCGCGTATCCGGTCGCTGCCGCCTGAAAGGCCGCGAGACCGTACCACCAGCGGGTATAGGCGGTATTTGTCCACAGGGCGAAGGCGCCCGACAGGAAGGGGATCGCGGAAAAGACGAACAGCAGCAGCAAAAGACGCCTGAGCCAGCGCTGTTTGCCGGGCGCGGCCAGAAAGACAAGCACGCCAGTCATTCCAAATACGGGAAGATACGCGGCGGTGGAACTCCAGCTTGCCGCGTCGCCGTACCAGGCATGAACGACTCCGCTCTCGATGGGCATGAGCAGGCTGCGCAGCCGCTCCAGAAGAATTGCGGGGGAATAGGTTTCGGCGTATATGGGTATATCCCGCGCGCCCGTACGGGTGATCTGCATCATAAAGCGCAGCGCAGGCAGGAGGAGAAATCCGGCCAGAGCGCAGCCGAGGGCGCTATAGACGATAACGGATGCGACGCGCCGGAGGGATCTCGTATCGCGCCAGTCTTCCGAAAAAAGGCGGAAGAGGAAATAAAGCGCCGCCATGAGGGCGGAGGAGAACATGAAGTAGTAATTCGTGAGGGTGTTGAGGCCGCAGAACAGGGCAAGCCGCAGGGAATGCGGATTCTCGCTCATGGCGTCCTCCATGCCCAGCAGAATGAGCGGGAAAAAGGCGATGATTTCCCAGAAATGATAGAACTGCGTATTGATGATGGTGAAGGAGGAAAAGGTATACAGGACGGCGGATAAAAGCGCGGTCCTGTCCTCGCGGAAAAGCCGCCGGAGCCAGAAAAAGGAAAAGAGCAGCGCAGAGGCGTGCTTCAAAACGGACATCAGCGAAATTCCGAAGGGAACGGCGGATTCCGGAAGGAGGGCCAGGGGCCATACAAAGGGGCTGCCCAGGGTATAAAAGGCATAGGAGCCGAAGGCGGGCGCGCCCAGGAACGTGGCAAAACTGTAGGAGGCGCCGGTGCGGAAGATGCGCCGGGCCTCCAGGATGAAGGGAAGCTGCTGTTCGATGAAGTCCCCGCGGGTGACGAAGCGGAAGCCGAAGGGAAGGATCGCAGGGAGAAGCGAGAGAAATCCCAAAAGGCTTCCAAGCAAAAAGACATGGAAGCCAGGAATTCGCGTGACGCCAGCGTGCTTCGGTTTCACGATGTGCCTCACATCACTTTGGGAGGAATCCGATCTTCTTCATCAGCTTCGAAAGCGTGCGTTCGGCGATGCGGGAGGCGTGTTCCGCTCCACTGCGCCAGACCGATTCCAGATAGGCTTTGTCAGCGAGATACCGGTGGTAATCCTGCTGGATGGGGGTCAGTGTCTCCGTGACGGCTTCGATGACTGCCTGCTTCAGTTCGCCGTATCCCTTGCCGGAAAAACGCTCCGCTGCGGCTTCTATGCTTTCGCCGGTCAGCGCGCAGAGGATGGAAAGCAGATTTGACACGCCGGGCTTCGCTTCCGGATCGTAGCGGATTTCCGCGTCTGAATCGGTGACGGCGCGGCGGACTTTGCGGCGGATGGTATCAGGATCGTCCAGCATGGAGATAAAACAGTCCTCAGGATCGGACTTGGACATTTTCCTTGTAGGATCCTGCAGGCTCATCACCCTGGCGCCGAGCTTGGGGAAATACCCCTCCGGAACGGTAAAGACGCCCGGATAGATGCCATTGACGCGCTCGGCGATGTCGCGGCAGATTTCAAGATGCTGGGTCTGGTCCTTTCCCACGGGGACGAGATTCGCCTGATACAGCAGGATATCGCCGGCCATAAGGACGGGATAGGTGAACAGACCGCAGTTGATGTTATCGGAATGCTTCGCGCTCTTGTCCTTGAACTGTGTCATCCGGCTCATTTCACCCATGTAGGTGAAGCAGTTTAGAAGCCAGGCCATTTCTGCGTGCTGATGCACATGGCTTTGAAAGAAAAGGATATTCTTTTCCGGATCCAGCCCGATGGCGAGCAGCAGCGCCATCAGCGAGCGGGAAGCTTCCCGCAGCGCAGCAGGCTGCTGGCGGACGGTGATCGCGTGCAGATCGGCAATCATGTACAGACAATCGTACTCATCGGAAAGAAGCTTCCAGTTCCGCATGGCGCCCAGGTAGTTGCCAAGGGTGGGTGTCCCGCTCGGCTGGATACCGGAGAGGATGCGCTGCTTCTTTTCCGGGACAGAAGAATTGGCTTCCATTTGGATTCCCCCGCTTTCTTCAAAACGAATATGATCTTGATAATTTTATCATATTGCCCCTGCTGTAGCAAGGGCCGAAATTCGGAGATATCGAAACAAAAATGTTACTGAGATATTAACAGTGTTAAGCTTTAGGGAATTTACCGAAACAAAAGAGATAGCATTCCAGATTAAACTTATAATCACTATGGTTTGCTGTCTAAATGGGGGAATTGTCTGCGGAAATCAGTGGGGTTTCCGCAGGGACTTTCGAGATCATTCCCGCGGCGAAAGGACGAGAAATGCGATTTAAGACGGCGATGCTCTGGCGATGCCTTGTCACGCTGTTTATGTGCTTGCTTTCTCTTTTCAGTCCCGCTTTGGCTACCGCCGAAGGAGGGACTCTTCGCTTTACCCTTTTGATGCCCTATTCTGAATCCAGGGACAGCATCGGCGTCGAGGTCAGCATGGATTCCGAAGAGGTGGACGGGTTGTACGGAGATCTCTTTTTCCGGAAGGGCAGGGCCGCGTTCTCTCTTTCGGAGGGAGACGTCATGGATGCGGTTGGACTCCCGGCAGGCATGAAATATTCGGTTGCTGCCGTTGAAACCGGTTCGTGGCTCGTGATTCCGTACCGGCCCGACGGATACCCGATGAATACCCGCAGCTTCGTGGTTCCGCAGGATGGGGAGACGGGCGGCGTCCTGTTTTCCGCCGTTGCCGTTAGCGAGGTTCCCGCATTGGAACTGCGGGCGCGCCTGCCGCTCATTGCGATGGAGACGGACGACGACTCTTCTGTGCGCTTTGTCGGCGTAGAGGGAACCGCGGCGGAGGGGATGATACTTTCTACGGAGGAAATGGGGGATGCGCTGGTCCTGTCCTCGTTCAAAGTCCGCGCGACCGCATTCTCCCGGTACGGTGAGGCGGGCGAGCGTCTTTACGCGTTCCGGACAGAAGGGGCGGAGGAGCCGATTGAAGTGCGCTTTTCCGTCGTACTGGACAAGGGCACTTCCTTAAGCCCGGAAGATGATTCTTATGTTATAGACGCCGAAATCGTAGAGGGAGACCGCACGCTCGCGTATTCCGACTGGAACGGAACAGGCTTCTGCGAGTTTGCCTTTTCGGAGGAAAACGGGCGGTACGCCTCGAGTGCCGCGGGCGGGAAAGCGACGCTGTCCCTTGCAGCTGACTTTCAGATGATCGGGCGGGAAGCGAAAACTGGCGAGTTTTCCTGGCTTCTGACCGAGGACGGACAGACGATTGGGAGGGCAAAAAACGATAAGAACGGGAAGATCATATTCCCTTCCATCGCTTATTCCAAGGCGGACGTGGGGCAGCACGTCTACAAAATCGAACAGGATTCGAAGGATCTTCCGGATCTGACGCTTGATGACCGGGAATACTACGTGGGTGTGCTCGTGACGAACCGCGACGGTGAGATTGCCGCCACGGTGACGGATATGACGAGGAACGGGAAGAAAGTGTCCCGGCTGTACTTCGAAAACAAATACGCGCTTACAGACTTCAAGATTTACAGCCTGTGGCAGGGCGGCGACGAAGGGAAGCTGGAATTCATCCTGTACGCCAACGGCGAAAAAATGCGTCCCCAGCCGGAAGTCTCCGTGGATGGCTCCGTGTATTACTATACGAACCTGCCGATGTTCGACTCGAAAGGGAGAAAGATTCTTTACACGGCGCGGGAGCTGTACGTGGACAGCTATCTGGCCATGTACATCAACGCGGGAGATTACGAAGCGTATACCCGCATGATTTACAACGGAGGAACAGTTGTCAACCGCCGCGTCGAGGATCTCAGCTTCCGTGTGCAGTATCGGGGCTTCTCCGGACGGAAGGAGCCGGAATACAGCTTTACTCTCTATAATGAGGACGTGCTGTATTACAGGAACACGCAGCCCGTGAAAGACGAATACGGAAGACTCGTTTACCGGCATCTGCCGTATAAAGTCCGTGGCCAGCAGGCTTCCTATTCCGTGAAGCTGGATCCGATCCCCGGGCATGTTATCTCCTATGAGAACACCGGAGAATACGCAGGCATTCGGGACAAAGCGTTCGACAATGGCCTCATCATCGTTAAGGCTGTGCCTTCAACGGGCAGCATGAGCACGAAACGGATTGCAGGATGGCTCCTGACCCTTATTGGTTCTTTCGGTCTCACGGTTTGTACTCTGACGCAGCTAGGCGGAAGACAAAACAAGCGGGAACGGAAACGATGAGCTTTTGGTTCTCTTTTGCACATCTTCTGAAGCAGACACAAATTTAGAGTTGACAGAAACAACCCGATGTGCTATATTATCAAATCGTGAAGTGAAGAGTTCTGTGCCATAGACAGCCGGTCACGCTTGCGTGATAATGAGAAATCGCCGGCCGAGGCGCGAGAAGGCAATGATTTATGCCCTTGCGCCATGCGCAGGGGCTTTTCCTTTCCAAAGAAAATCGGAAAGGAGGAAATACATCCTATGTCCGCGAATCTGGAAGCCAAAAAGGCCGTTGTTGCCCAAATCGAGGAGAAGATCGAGAAGGCGCAGTCCATCACGATCGTCGAATACAAGGCACTGACGGTTGAAGCCATCACAGCTCTGCGTGCGAAATGCCGCGCTGCCGGCGTTGACTATTGCGTGCTGAAGAACACGATGGTGCGCCGTGCGATGGCTAACAAGGGCATCGAGCTGGATAAGAGCTTGCTGGAGGGTTCAAACGCCTATATTTTCAGCAACAACGATCCGATTTCCGGCCCGAAGCTGGTGAAGGAATTCATCAGCGCTGCCGAGAAAGACAAGAAAGTCTCGGCGCTTACGATCAAGGGCGGTTACATGGACGGCGCCGCGCAGAGCGTCGAAGATATCAAGGCTCTTGCCGATATCCTGCCGCGCGAGCAGCTGATCGCCAAGATCATGGGCGCGCTCAATTCGCAGGCCACCGCTCTGGCTCTCGTTATCAAGGCAATCGCCGAGAAGAAGGCCGAGGGCGCCGCACAGGAGTAATCCTGCAAAGTACGGCCGCATAAGACCAGACAAACAAGAAATCAACTGACCCGAAATAATAATGGAGGATAGCATCATGGAAATCAATGAGATCGTATCCGCGATTGAGAATCTTACCCTGCTGCAGGCGAGCGAGCTCGTCAAGGCACTGGAAGAGAAGTTCGGCGTTACCGCCGCCGCCCCCGTGGCTGCTGCCGGCCCCGCTGCCGCCGCTGCCGCTGTCGAAGAGAAGACCGAGTTTGACGTAGTCCTGACCGGCTTTGATGCCGCGAAGAAGGTCGCCGTCATCAAGGCTGTCCGCGAAGTCGTTTCCGGCCTGGGCCTGAAGGAAGCGAAGGACATGGTCGAGGGCGCGCCCAAGACCCTGAAGGAAGCTGTTTCCAAGGACGAAGCCGAGGCCGTCAAGAAGAAGATGACCGAAGCCGGCGCTACCGTCGAAATCAAGTAATTCCGCATAAAAGATGCCTTTCCGACGAAGGGCATCTTTTTTTATACAGAAATTGATTTTTCTGATCTTCGGGACACATTTTTGCCATAAATCTGTGGTATACTGAAAACGCTCGATGTAAAAGAATCCGCTGTGTACAGATGAGGCAAGGAGGAAACAGTTATATGAGACCGCTGAAGAAGGCACTGTGTGTGGGTTTAGCCCTTTGTCTGCTGTTTTCTGCTGCCGCTTTGGCCGAGCCTCCCGCAATGCCGGATGGTCAGCCTCCGCAGATGACCGGCGGTTTTTCGGATGGGATGGGAGGACCGGGCATGGGCGGCCCCGGAGGCGGTGGCAGCAAGCCCGAGAGCTATGACGCGCTGTGGTCCTACAGCTTGAATGAGGAACTCGAAGGTGAAGAGTTCGAATCCACAGGAAAGGATGAAAATGCCATTCTTGTGACGGGCGGTAACGTAACGGTTTCTGAATCGTCAATCAGCCGCAATTCCGGTGACAGCACCGGGGGTGACAGCGCCAGTTTCTACGGCGTTGGCGCAGCGGTGCTCGTCACGGGGGGAAGCGTGACGGTAGAAGACTGTGAGATCGAAACGGACGCGAAAGGCGGAGCGGGCGTCTTTGCCTACGGGGACGGCATAGCGGTCGTCAAGGATACGGACATTGTTACCGAGAAGGATACATCCGGCGGAATCCACGTTGCGGGCGGCGGAACGCTGTACGCATCTGAACTGACGGTTACCACGAACGGCGAAAGCTCCGCTGCGATCCGCTCCGACCGCGGCAGCGGTACTATGATTGTGGACGGAGGCAGTTATACCTCGAACGGCTCCGGCTCGCCCGCCGTGTATGTTACGGCGGATATCATGATCCATGATGCGCAGCTGATGGCGACGGGTTCCGAGGCGCTCTGCTTGGAAGGTCTCAATTCCGTCCGTCTGTACGATTGCATCCTTTCGGGTGATATGCCGGATCTTCCGCAAAATGACAATACCTGGACGGTCATCCTCTATCAGAGTATGTCCGGCGACGCTGAAATCGGCAAAGGTCGCTTTGAGATGGAAAACGGGACGCTGATCGCAGGAAACGGAGGCGTCTTTTATACCACGAATACCGAAAGCGAATTCGTCCTTTCGAATGTACTGATCGAAGCCGTGGAATATGGGGCATATCTCCTGCGCTGTACGGGGAACACGAACCAGCGCGGATGGGGCGCCCCCGGGGCAAACGGCGCAATCTGTACTTTCACCGGGATTGCTCAGGCGATGAACGGCGACGTGATCTGGGACAGCATCTCAAACCTCAGGATGTATCTGACGGAGGGGAGCGTGCTGTCAGGCGCATTCGTCAACGATGAAAGCTGCGCGGGAAACGGAGGGGACGGAACCTGTACGCTGATCATCGACGAGGATTCGGCCTGGATCGTGACGGGAAACAGCACCCTCACAACGCTCTGCTGTGCTGGCGAGATCTACGATGAGGCAGGCAACTTGGTTCGCATCGTCTCGCCGGAGGGGATTGTTTTTGAGGAAGGCACGAGTGAGTACACGGTAACCGTCCGGGATTACACGGAAACCGCCGACATTTCCGGGGCCGGAGTGGCGACCGAATGGAATGATGATTTCGAACTCTGAACCGAATGAATAAAAATGCTCCCGTCTGAACGCTGCAGCAACGCTGCAGGCCGAGGCGGGAGCATTTTTGTTTCGCTTTCTGTCAGGCGGGAATCAGGCTTTCCAGCGTTTCAAACAGATTCTCCGGATCGACGGGCTTTGAAAGGTGTGCGTTCAGTCCGGCCTGGAGGCTGCGCTGAACGTCTTCGTCGAAAGCGTTCGCCGTCAGCGCGATGATCGGGATTTTCGCGGCGTCGGCGCGTGGGAGCGCACGGATCCGGGTCGTTGCCGTCAGGCCGTCCATTTCCGGCATGCGCATATCCATAAGGATCGCGTCATAATATCCTTCCGGACTCTTTTCGAACATCTCGACGGCCACGCGGCCGTTTTCTGCGTGTTCCGCCTGGATCTCACGCATGGACAGCACCATCATGATGATTTCCGCGTTGACGTCCACGTCCTCTGCCAGGAGGATCCGGCGCCCGGCAAGCTCCGCGCGGTTTTGCTTCTTGGGCGCGAGGAGATTCCTCTTCCGCTGCGTGCTTCGGAATTCCTCGAGAACGTTGCTGGCAAAGAGGGGCTTGGGCAGGAAGCTGTCCACGCCCGCGGAAACGGCTTCCTCCTGGATGTCGTCCCATTTGTAGGCGGTCAGGATGATGATCGCGGATTCGGTTCCTATGATGCTGCGGATGCGGCGCGTGGTCTCGACACCGTCCATCCCCGGCATTTTCCAGTCTATGAGAAGCAGGTTGTACGGATTCCGGCGCGCGTGGCGCAGGCGAACCATTTCGATGGCCTTTTCACCGGAATCCGCAGATTCCGAAGCGATACCTATCTTTTCGAGAACCAGACGTGCATGCTCGCAGGCGACGGGGTCGTCGTCCACGATGAGTACGGCAAGATCCTGCGGGCAAATTTCCTCTTGTACCGCTTCGTCCTGGTCGGAATCCATGAGAGTCACGGTGACGGTGAAAACGGTGCCCTTTCCTTTTTCGCTTTCCACGGTGATATTGCCGTTCATCATTTCGACGATGCTCTTCGTGATCGCCATACCGAGGCCGGAGGAGCCATAGCGGCTGGTCGCGGAGGAATCCTCCTGGCTGAAGGCGTCGAAGAGGTGGGGGAGATAGTCCTGGCTCATGCCGATTCCCGTATCCCGGATGACGAAGCGGAGCGTTGATTTCCGGTCAAAGCGGGCTGTCCGCTCTACGGTGAGATCGACTCCGCCCTCGTGTGTGAACTTCACCGCGTTGCCCAGAATGTTAATCAGCACCTGCCGAAGCTTCACACTGTCGCCGATATAGCGGGAATCGACCTGCCCGATGATGCGGCAGTTGTACTGCAGGCCTTTCTCCTCACATTGCCCGGAGAGCATGGTATTGATCTGCTCCAGGAGCTCCGCAAAGGAGAAATCCTCGTTCTTGATGGTCATGCGGCCGGATTCGATACGGGACATATCGAGGATGTCGTTGATCAGGGTCAGAAGATGCTGAGCAGAGCTCCCGATTTTCTCAAGGTACTCCCTGGTTTTCTCTGAAATGTCGGGATCCGCGAGCGCAATCGCGTCGAGGCCGATGATGGCGTTCATCGGCGTGCGGATTTCGTGACTCATATTCGAAAGGAACGCCGTCTTTGCGCGGCTGGCGTCTTCCGCGGCGGT
>JAIKWN010000133.1 GCA_024684665.1 Clostridiales bacterium
GGCTTCCGCGCTACGGTGACCAGCAATGTCCTCCGAGGTTCCGGGTTATCTTCCTCAGCAGCTTTCGAAGTCCTTATGGCAGCTATCATGGACGGACTGTACAACGGTTTTACGCTGGATTCAAAAACGCGTGCCATCGTCGCGCAGCGCGTGGAAAATATCTTTTTCGGTAAACCATGCGGGCTGATGGACCAGATGGCCAGCTCTGTCGGGGGCTTGGTGACAATCGACTTCGGGCCTGATGATCCTAAGGTTGAGGCACTTTCATATGACTTTGACGCTGAAGGGTATGCGCTCTGTGTTGTAAACACTGGTGGAAGCCATGGGGATCTGACGGAAGATTATGCTGCGATTCGCGCTGAAATGGAAGCGGTAGCCAAATGCTTTGGAAAAGCAGTTTTGCGTGAGGTGCCGAAAGAGCAGTTTGAAGCGGAGATCAGCCACCTTCGCAGTATCGTAGGCGAACGCGCGATCCTGCGTGCTATGCATTTCTACGACGAAAACGATCGTGTAACCGAACAGGTAACGGCAATCCAGGAGAAAAATCTGCCTGCATTTTTTGACGCGGTGAAGCGATCCGGCGACAGCAGCTGGGAACTGCTTCAAAATGTTTACGCACGGCCTGCAGAGGAGCAGATGGCACTGGGCATCGAACTCTCCCGCAGATTCCTGGCGGGTTCCGGCGCGGCGCGCGTTCACGGAGGAGGATTTGCCGGAACAATCCAGGCGTATGTCCCTTCAAGCTGCCTTGCGGATTATCGTTTGCGAATGGAATCGGTTTTTGGAGAAGGCTGCGCCCAACCGTTGCGCATCCGCCCGGATGGTGCTGTCATGCTTCCGTTAGATTATTAGAAAGGAATTGTTTTCCCCCGGAGAAATTCATGAAGCGATTACGTGATCATATCTGGATGCGCAATGCCGCGCTCTTTTTGCTGGACGCGGCTCTTGTCTTGGTATCGGTATATTTCAGCTTGGAGCTAAGGTTTGAACGCAATATCCCGCTTCGCCATCTGATTACGGCGGAGCGAGCGTTGCCATTTCTTCTCGGATGTTATCTTCTTTGCTATGCGATCGGCGGACTTTACAGGATCATGTGGCGCTATGCAGGCGTGCGGGATTCTGCGCGTCTTGTGTCGCTTTCTGCAATCGCCTGCGGGCTTACGCTTGCTGTTAATAAGTTTGCCGGTCTCGGACTTTTTCGAAGCACGCTGATTTTAACGGGCATTCTCGCGACCATCCTGGTGGGCGGTAGCCGGCTGGGCTGGCGCCTGTTCCGAAAGGAGCGCATTCCCGGAGGTCTCGGCGACGCCGCACCCGTAATGGTCGTAGGTGCAGGTGAGGCAGGTGCCTATGCTGTCAACATCTGCAACAAGAACCCGAAGCGCTATGGAAAGCCAGTTTTGCTTGTGGACGATGCCAGGGATAAGCAAGGACTGCGTATTGGAAATGTTCCTGTGCGCGGAAGGACAGAGGATATTCCTAAACTAGCGCAAATCTACAGCATCCGCGAGATTATCGTTGCCATTCCGTCGCTTGGAAATGGGAAACGGATGCAGGAGATTCTCGATTTGTGCAATCAGGCGCATTGTCATATTCGTATGCTTTCCGAACCGGCGGATGCAGGGGAAGACGCACCGGTTATCCGTGAACTGAACATATCTGACTTCCTTTCGCGGGAGGAAGTAGAGCTGGATATGGACGGTATCAGTGGATACCTCGCCGGAAAGACGGTTATGGTGACTGGCGGTGGCGGCTCCATCGGTTCTGAGATCTGCCGGCAGATTATGCGATTCCACCCAAAGCTGCTGATCATTTTTGATATCTATGAAAACTGCGCTTATGAGCTGGAATACGATCTTCGCCAGCGGTACGGCGGAAATTGTCCTGTTCTGACGCTTATCGGTTCCATCCGGGACAGGAAACGTCTGGACGAAGTATTCCTAGAATACCATCCACAGGTTGTGTTTCATGCTGCAGCACATAAGCATGTTCCTCTAATGGAGCGTAGCCCGGCCGAGGCAATCAAGAACAACGTTTTTGGCACTTTAAATCTGTTGGAGTCCTCGAAAGAGCACGGAGTAGAACGCTTTGTGCAGCTCAGCACGGATAAGGCGGTCAACCCAACGAATGTCATGGGCGCTACAAAACGCGTTACAGAAATGCTGATCCGTCGATTCGGCGAGGACGCAGGGATGAAATGCATGGCTGTCCGTTTCGGCAACGTGCTTGGAAGCCATGGCAGCGTCATTCCTCTTATGGAGGCACAGATCCGCAGAGGCGGCCCGGTAACGGTGACACATCCGGACGCAACTCGCTATTTTATGACGATCCCGGAAGCAGCTCAGCTTGTGCTGCAGGCTGGCGCGCTGGCTGAATCCGGCGCAATTTACGTTCTTGATATGGGTGAGCCGGTGCGGATTATGGATCTGGCGGAAAAACTAATCCGGGCGTACGGATACGAGCCAAACATCGATATGCCAATCCGGGTCATCGGCCTTCGGCCTGGCGAGAAGATGACGGAAGAACTCCTTATGGCCTCTGAACGGGAGCATATGACAAAAACGGCGCATCGAAAAATCTTTGTTGCGCATGTGGATCCAGTGAGCGGCGTCGATTGCGATCGGATGCTTGAGATCCTTCGCCCGGCGACGGAAGTAAACGACGAAACTGCGGTGGAAGCGATCGCTGCCGCGCTCGCTTCATATCATCCATGGAGACAGGAAGAAACTGCCGCCGTCAGCAATTCCCGCTGACGGCGGTCTAATGTGAGGTTAAAATGGAAAAACTGCT
>JAIKWN010000014.1 GCA_024684665.1 Clostridiales bacterium
GGTTATTACCCCGGCGCGAAGCCCATGACCCTCAAGCTGCTGTTCGCGCCGGATACCGGGAAGCTCTTCGGCGCGCAGATCGTCGGCGCGGAGGGCGTCGATAAGCGTATCGACACGTTGGGCGTGGCGCTGCGGCTCGGAGCGACCGTACATGACCTGAAGAATCTGGAACTGGCCTACGCGCCGCCCTATTCCTCCGCCAAGGACCCGGTCAACATGGCGGGCTACGTTGCGGAGAATATCATGACGGGGCTGGTGAAGATCGCGGATTTCGACGCGCCGGAGACCCATCCGGACGCGGTGCTGCTGGACGTGCGCGAGCCTGCCGAGACCGTTGCCTACAGCGTACCCGGCGCGGTGGAGATCCCGCTGGGCAGTCTGCGGGACAGAATCGGCGGGCTGGATCCGTCAAAGGAATATATCATCTTCTGCGCGGTCGGTGTGCGCGCTTATAACGCCGCCCGCATCCTGGCGCAGAACGGATTTAAAAACGTCAGCGTCTATCCCGGCGGCGTGCGGTTCTACCGTTCCAACCATCCCGCCCCGAAGGAAACTGTTCCCGCCCCTGCGCAAACCGAAAAACAGGAGGAAACACCCGTGGAAAACGTGAAAAGAGTGCGTCTGGATTGCTGCGGTATGCAGTGCCCCGGCCCTATCATGGAAGTATATAAAACCGTCAATGAAATGAAAGAGGGAGAATTGCTGGAGGTAACGGCGTCCGATCCCGGCTTTGCGAAGGATATCGTTTCATGGTGCAAACGTACCGGCAACACGCTGGTATCCAACGAAACCAGAAACGGCGAATACGCGGCGACCCTGCGCAAGGGCGGCGCCGTTCCCGTGGGCTCTGTCCCGGACGCTCCTGCCGGGCAGAAAGGAAAAACGATCATCGTTTTTGATGGCGATATGGACAAGGTTCTTGCCAGCTTCGTGATCGCCAACGGCGCTCTGGCCATGGGCCGCCCCGTGACCATGTTCTTCACCTTTTGGGGGCTGACCGCTCTGCGAAAGACCGAAAAGGTACCGGTACCGAAAAACGCGATGGAAAAGATGTTCGGCGCCATGCTGCCGCGCGGCGCGGGCAGGACGAAGCTGTCCAAAATGAACATGGGCGGCATGGGCACCGCGATGATGAAGAAGATCATGCAGGACAAGAACATCGACTCCCTGGAGGATATGATGAAAAAAGCCATGGAAAACGGCGTGAAGATCATCGCCTGTTCCATGAGCATGGACGTGATGGGTATCCGCCCGGAGGAGCTGATCGACGGTGTGGAGATCGGCGGCGTGGGCACCTACCTCGGCGACGCGGAGGAATCCGACGTCAACCTGTTTATCTGATATGGAACGGTATTTGCAGCAGCTTCCCTTTTGGAACAATCTTTCCGACGCAGAACGGGAGACGATCAGGGGCTGCGCCTATCTGCGGAGGTATGCCGAAGGCAGTCTGATCTACGCGCGGGATCAGGAATGCTTTGATTGACGCGCGTTCTGCGCGGCGCGGTGCGCTCCGTCATGCTTTCGGAAGAGGGGCGGGAGATCCAGTTGTACCGCGTTTGTGAAGGCGATTACGACGTGCTTTCCGCCTCCTGCGCTCTCAACCGGATTGATTTTAAAACGCAGTTGTTGGCGGACGTCGACTGCGAACTGATGATCATTCCCGCCCTCTGCCTTGCAGGCATCAAACAGAAAAACATCTACGTCCGCTGCTTTTTGTACGAAAAGTTAGGGGAACGGTTTTCCGGGATCATGAAACGCATGGAGGCAATGCTGTTTACCCGTGTGGATCAACGTCTGGCGCAGGTATTACTGCTTCGTGCGGATGAGACGGGCCGCGTCCGGGTGACCCACGAGGAGCTGGCCGGTGAGATCAGTTCCTCCCGCGAGGTCGTCTCCAGAGTACTGAAGCAGCTGGAAACCGCCGGAGCCGTCCGTCTCAGCCGCGGCAACGTCACGATCCTGTTCGAAGCAAAGCTGAAAGAGCTCTGCAAAGAATGCATATCGCAACAGAAAACGAAGGAATAAACAATGTATCAGTTTTTCATCCGTCTTTTATCCCTGCTCTCCGCCATGATCATGCTCTTTACCAGTCCCGGCGGCGCGATACGCCAGCCGCTGTCGGCCGCCCGCTGCCCGAAATATTACGGCAGTCCGGCGGTCGCAAAAAGCCTGGGGACTGTGGACGGCTTTGTGCATCCGCTGTTGGCGGAGGAAGGCACGAACGGCATGCACGGCAACTCCTACAATACCGGCGCCTACAGCTACAGCGGCCCGCTGGGCGTTGATCCCGTGGTAAAGTCAAGGTCCATGAACGTGTTCGGCGGGCTGGTGGCCACGCTGATGTTTGATTCCCATGGCCGCATCATGTGCATCAGTGGCAACGTGGTAGGCTTCCGGCTGCTGCTGATGGACGCCGACACGCTGGAGATCCTTGCCGAGACCCGGCTGCCTCAGCGCGCCTCCACCCGGGAATTCTTCAAGACGCTGGATTTCAGCAAGATCTCCGGCGATACCTCCGGCGGCGCCTACTGCCACCTGCTGAAGGGTGACCGTCCGCTGATCGCGAATTCCGACAACGTGATCCAGATCTACTATGTGGATGAAAGCGGCGAAAAGCCGGAATGGAAGGTCGAAAAGGAATGGGAGGTCGGGCCCTATCTGCCAGAAGGCGCCTATCTCACGGACGCGATCCCGGACTACGACGGCAATATCTGGTTCGTCACCCGTCCCGGACAGGTGGGCTATGTGGAGCCCGACACCGGCGACGTGCATGTGATAACGCTAGAAAACGAAGAGATCCAGAATACGCTCGCCATCTGCGCGGACGGCGTGTACATCGTTTCGGACTGCGCCATGTACCGTTTTGAGATCGGCGAAGACAAGCTGCCCGTTTACACCTGGCGCACCGCCTACGACCGGGGCAGCGCCTTAAAGCCCGGAGCCATCAATCAGGGCAGCGGCACCACGCCCACGCTGCTGGACTGCCCGCGGGCGGACGGGACCACAGCGCATCTTGTGGCCATCACGGATAACGCCGACGAGCGTGTGAACGTGGTGGTGTATGAGCGCGAAACCGGCGCAGTGCTGGCGCGGCAGCCCGTGTTTGAGGCGGGGCACAGCGTGAGTGAAAACAGTCTGATCGCCTTTGGCCGATCGTTTATCGTGGAAAACAATTACACCGACACCGGCTCCGGCTTTCTGGAACGGAACCCCACCGGTTATCCGGGCGTGACCCGCATCGACATGAACGAAAACTGCGACGGCTGTACCGTGGCGTGGGAATCGGCGGAGGCCTCGCCCACCGTAGTGCCCAAGCTCTCCGCGGGCAACGGGCTGGTGTACATCTACACCCGCGAGATAAACGGCGACATTCCCAAAAACACGGTGGCGTGGTACCTCACCGCGTTGGACTTTACAACCGGCGAAACGGTATACAAGGTTTTCACCGGCTGCGGCAGAAACTGGAACAATTCCTACGGCCCCATCACCATCGGCCCCAACGGCACGGTGTACGTGGGCGTGTTCAACGGTTTGATCTCGGTTTCCGACGGCTAAGTCGGCACATGAATGTGTACAGTACTACTTTCCCCGGAAAAGAGGGTTAAGCGTATGCCTGTCTTTACCATATCTTTCTGCGCGGTGATCGTCGCCATCTATATTCTGGATACCTTCTTCCTGATCCCCAAAAGCGTTACGGTTTCGCGGAAGGAAAAGCTGCTTACCGGGCACAACAAGGGACATTTGAACCGCGCCTTGCGTCTTTCAGATCAGAAGATCAAAAAGGGAGAGGTCTGGCGTCTGGTCTCCTCCGCCCTTCTTCACGTGGGGACGTTTCATATCCTGTTCAATACCGCCGCGATGCTGATCGTTGGGTACGCCGTGGAAACACAGCTCGGCGCGGTGAAAACACTGCTCTGCTATCTTGTGTCGGCATTCTGTTCGGGGCTGTTCATGGCTTTCGTTTATAAGCTGGGCGAGGGGGAAGGCGCGTCGCCGGGTATCTACGGCCTGATCGCCGTGTTCATGATCCTCGCGGTCAAAAACGGTACCGCCCTTTTTTCCGGCGTGCCGGCCGCCCTGTTGATCGTCCTCGCCGTATATGCGGTCAGCGGCTTTTTCGGCGGCAAGACTACGCTTTGTGAGCATCTTTCCGGCCTTGCCGGCGGCGTGCTGATTGGCTTGTTGCTGACTTAGACCGCTGCACGTTCGGGAAGGATAGGTGTTTCTGTCATGTGAATTATTTTTAAAAAAATACAAAAAGAAAAAAAATGGTTTCGGGTTGTTTTTCATTTACGACAGTATTGTGTTATACTGAAACTAACCAATAAAAAGAAGGAGCGAATCAACATGGAAATGAAGTTTTATCAGTGCGCACATTGTGGACAAATCATCGCAATCGTTAAAAAGACCGGAGTCCCGATTATTTGCTGCGGGGAACCCATGAAAGAAATCATTCCGTCTTCTACCGACGCCTCCGTCGAGAAACATGTGCCCGTTGTGACAGTTGAAGGCGATACCGTGAAAGTGACCGTTGGGTCAACCGAGCATCCGATGATCCCGGAGCACTACATCGAGTGGATCTCTCTGCAAACCAAAGCAGGCAATCAGCGGAAAGCGCTGCAGCCGGGTGACGAGCCGAAGGTTTGCTTCAAAATCTGTGAAGGTGACGAAGTAGAAGCTGTTTATGCTTATTGCAATCTGCACAGTCTGTGGAAAGCATAAAAAACACTGTATCTCAACGATTTTTGAGATACAATGAATACAGCATCGAATAGGTATATTAATAAAATCCGCCGTAAAATGCGGCCTCGCATAGTTATATTATATATAAGCGCCCAAACGATTTTTTGGCTTCGGTGGATCGAATAGGTACATACTTGCCATCTAAGAAACCACTTTTGTCTACCATGACGAAAGTGGTTTTTTCGTGTATTTTGGGCGGAATATAAGCAAAATCGGGCTTCGGAGCGGTCGGTCGGCTGCCCCGGAGTCCGATGTTTTGTTTTCAGGGGAAAAAACATCCCGAAAAAGCCGGTGTACTTTTTGCGTTTCTTAGCTCTGCAAAGAACGCCAAAAAGGGTTGAGGGCGAAGGATTTGAATCCCGCCTAATCATCATTGACGCAGAAAACTTACAATTCAGTAGGCTAAAATATCCAATCTATGTGTTGGATGTTTTTTTCGCAGAGTATTTTTTACTGCTGCGGTGAGTACCTGTAGCGTCCTGTAGAATGTTACTACGCCGGATTTGAATATGCGTTTCCCGAAAGCAGCGGCAATGAGGCGCGGTTCAACATCGTGCGCTGTCCGTATTACGAAACGTGCAAACGGTATGGCTGCCCGGAGATCACAACGGCGTTCTGCGACGGGGACGACGCCGGATACGGAAATCTTCACCCGCGGCTGATATGGGGGCGCACAAAAACGATCGGCCGAGGCGATGAATGCTGCAATTTTCTTCTGCAGTATTGGTTTTCCTGATTTTCAAGCAACCGATGAAACAGGGCGCCGATCCGAAAGGACCGACGCCCTGTTCATTTTACTGTGGTCTGTCAGTGGTTTGCCGTAGGAAGGATCAGAACTCCAGATTGCGCTCGGTCTCTTTGGAGAACACGTGCGCCACGTTCCCGCCGAAGGTAAACTTCAGCGTGCTGCCGGGGGTGAATTTCCCCGCGTTTTCGCCGAGGGTGATGGTGGGAACGATGATCACGGTATCCTTGCCCTCGGCGTTCAGGTGCAGGTGCACCTCGCTGCCCATCATTTCGCTCACGTCCACGGCGCCGCTCACGCCGTCCTCCGCTTCGGTCAGGGAGATATTTTCAGGGCGCACGCCCAGCGTGACGGTCTGCGGCGCCACGTTCTTCTCCCGCAGCCGCCGCTGCTTGTCCTCGCTCAGCGTCACCGTCGCGGGGCCCAGCTTCACCGCGTATTCCCCGTCGTTTTTCACCAGCTCCGCGTCGAAAAAGTTCATCTGCGGCATGCCGATGAAGCCCGCGACGAACAGATTTTCGGGATGGTTGAATACCTGCTGCGGGGTGCCGGTCTGCTGAATAACGCCGTCCTTCATGATGACGATGCGGTCGCCCAGCGTCATGGCCTCGGTCTGGTCGTGGGTCACGTAGATGAAGGTGGTGTCGATGCGCTGGCGCAGCTTGATGATCTCGGCGCGCATCTGGTTGCGCAGCTTCGCGTCCAGATTGGAGAGAGGCTCGTCCATCAGGAACACCTTCGGATTTCGCACGATGGCGCGGCCGATGGCGACCCGCTGCCGCTGCCCGCCGGAAAGCGCCTTTGGCTTGCGGTCCAGGTACTGGGTGATATCCAGGATCTCGGCGGCCTCGCGCACCTTGCGGTCGATCTCGTCCTTCGGCAGCTTTTTCAGCCGCAGGGAAAAGGCCATGTTTTCATACACGGTCTTGTGGGGGTACAGGGCGTAGCTCTGGAAGACCATGGCGATGTCCCGGTCCTTGGGGGCCACGTCGTTGACCACCTTGCCGTCGATGACCAGCTCGCCGGAGGTTATATCCTCCAACCCCGCCACCATGCGCAGAGTGGTGGACTTGCCGCAGCCGGAGGGACCGACCAGCACGATGAACTCCTTATCTTCGATCTCCAGATTGAAGTCGTCCACGGCGATCACGCCGGCTTCCGTCACCTTGAGGTTATTTTTCTTTTCGGGCTGTCCCTTTTGCTTTTTCTTCTTTTTTACGTCGCTGTGGGGATAGATTTTCTGAATATGCTTCAGGCTGACTGTTGCCATTTAATAACAGCTCCTTCCGTAAAGTTCCGTCATGTCCGCGATCTTTTTCGTCAGCGCCGGCGTCAGGCGTTCCGCGGTGAGACGCCACTGCCAGTTGCCCTCCGGGGTGCCGGGCGTGTTGATCCGGGCCTCCGCGCCCAGGTTCAGCCAATCCTGTATCTGGGCCACGAACAGCCTTGCCACGCTGCCCATTCCGCCGCGCATCAGGCCCATATTGAAGCCCTCCGCCGGGTTGAGCCCCAGGTACCGCTTCGCGAGGGCGATATCCTGTTTTGCCGCGTTCTGTTTCCATTGCTGCAGCGTCTCGTTGTCGTGGGTGCCCGCGTAGCAGACGCAGTTTTCGGGATAGGTGTGAGGAAGATAATCGGAGGCCTCGCGGGTGTCGAAGGCGAATTCCAACACCTTCATGCCGGGCAGACCGGAATCCCGCAGCAGCCGGTGGACCTCCGGGGTAAGGTACCCCAGATCCTCCGCGATGAACTGCATGTTCCGGAACCAGCCGGTCAGCGCGCCGACCAGCGCCATGCCCGGTCCCTTGACCCAGCGGCCGTGCTTGGCCGTGGTCTCGCCGTAAGGGACGGCCCAGTAGCTCTCCAGCCCGCGGAAATGGTCGATCCGCAGCACGTCGTAGAGCTTCTCCGCACCGCCGATGCGCCGGATCCACCAGCCGAAGCCGTCCTCCCGCATTTGATCCCAGCGGTAGAGCGGGTTGCCCCAGAGCTGGCCGTCCGCCGTAAACGCGTCCGGCGGCACGCCGGCCACCTCGGTGGGCACGTTGTCCTCATCCAGCTGGAACCACTCCGGCGCGGCCCACACGTCCGCGGAATCCATGGCCACATAGATCGGGATATCCCCGATGATGCCGATGCCGTTCTCGTGGGCGTAGTCCCGCACCGCTTTCCACTGACGGAAGAACAGAAACTGCAGGTAAATGTAAAAATCCACGTCCTCGCGCAGCAGCTCGGCGTATTTTTCCACCGCGCCGTTCTTGCGCAGGCGGATATCCTCGTCCTCCCACTCGGTCCAGGGACGCATGACGAAGCGCCGCTTCAGCGCCATGAACAGCGCGTAGTCGCGCAGCCAGCCGGCGTTTTCTTCGGTGAAGGCCTCCACCTCCGCGCGGTCCCTTTCAAGACCGCGGGCGGCGGCCTTGCGCAGCACGTTGAACCTCTTTTGATAGAGCGTGCCGTAATCCACTTTCTCCGGGTCGGCTCCCCAACGGATCCTGCCGTACTCCGCGCGGGTCAGCAGCCCGTCCTCCCGGAGCAGGTCGAGATCGATGAAATAGGGATTGCCCGCGAAGGTGGAAAAGCTCTGGTAAGGGGAATCGCCGTAGCCGGTGGGGCCCACCGGCAGGATCTGCCACCAGCGCTGCTTCGCCGCTTTGAGGAAATCAATAAAATCGAAGGCGGCCCTGCCCAGCGTGCCGATCCCGTAGGGGGAGGGCAGCGAGAAGATGGGACATAGTATGCCGCTTGAACGTTCCAGCATAGCCGATCACCCTTTCACCGCACCGGCGGCCACACCCTTGATGATGTATTTCTGACAGGTGAGGTAGAAAATGATGATGGGGATGATGGAGAGCAGGATCAGCGCCATGGTGGCGCCCATATCCACCGATCCGTAGGAGCCCTTCAGGTATTGGATGTGGATCGGGATCGTCATGTATTTCGTGCGGTCCAGCACCAGATAGGGGAGCAGGTAGTCGTTCCACACCCACATGATCTCCAGCACGCCCACGGAGATGAGCGTCGGCTTGAGCAGGGGCAGCACCACGAGGAAGAAGGTGCGGATCGGGCCGCAGCCGTCGATGGCGGCCGCCTCCTCGATCTCCAGCGGGATACTCTTGACGAAGCCGGAGAACATGAACACCGCGAGCCCCGCGCCGAAGCCGAGGTAGACGACGGGGATCGTCCACGGGGTATTGAGCTTCAGGGAGTCGCTGGTCCGCGCCAGCGTGAACATCACCATCTGGAACGGCACGATCATGGAGAACACGCACAGGTAGTAGACGATCTTACTGAACAGTGTGCCCACCCGCGCCACGTACCAGGCGGCCATGGAGGTGCACAGCAGGATCAGGAAGGTGGAGACCACGGTGATGAGCAGGCTGAACAGCACGCTCTTCCAGAAGGGATAGTTGCCGAAGGTCATGCCCTTGATATAATTCTGCAGGCCCATCCAGGTCTGTTCGTTGGGCAGCGCGAAGGTGGCGGTGTTGATGGAGGCGTTGCTCTTGAAGGAGTTCATGAGCACGATCGCGATGGGCAGCAGGTAGACCACCGACAGGATCGCGAAGGAAACGCTCAGCAGCGCTCTGGAACGGCGCTGTTTTTTCAGCAAAGAGGAATTCATTACTGCTGCACCTCCTTTTTACGGGTGGAAGAAAGCTGCACGATGGAGATGACCGCCACGAGGATGAAGAAGACCACGGCCTTGGCCTGACCGGGCCCGCGGGAGGATTTTGTCTCGTACAGGGCGCGGTAAATGTTCAGGGCCAGCATTTCGGTGGTGTGGATCTCCCCGTCGAAGGGGCGGCCGCCGGTGAGGGCGATGTTCTGATCGAACAGCTTGAAGGAATTGGTGAGGGTCAGGAACGTGCAGATGGTGATGGAGGGCATCACGTTGGGGATCGTGACATGCCACAGCGTTTTCCAGGCGGAAGCGCCGTCGATCTTGGCGGCCTCGATGATGTCCTCCGGCACGCTCTGGATCCCGGCGATGTAAATGATCATCATGTAGCCGATCTGCTGCCACGCCATCAGGATCACCAGGCCCCAGAAGCCGAACTTCGATTCCAGCACAAGGGAGGTGTCGAAGTGGATCAGGATGCCCTCGAAGATGGTGGACCAGATGTAGCCCAGCACGATGCCGCCGATCAGGTTCGGCATGAAGAACACGGTGCGGAACACGTTGGAGCCCTTGATGCCCCGGGTGAGGGCATAGGCCACCGCGAAGGCGAACACGTTGATCACCACAAGGCTGACCAGCGTGAATACCGCGGTGTACCAGAAGGCGTGCCGGAAGCCCTCGTCGGTGAAAATGTCTTTATAGTTGGCAAAGCCCGACCACTTCCAGTCACGGGTGAGCTTGAATTTTGTGAAGGAGAGGAACAGGCCTTTGACGAAGGGGTACAGGAACCCGATGCAGAAGGCCGCGAAGGTGGGCAGCAGGAACAGCGGGAACATCCGCTTGATGGGACGGCGC
>JAIKWN010000102.1 GCA_024684665.1 Clostridiales bacterium
GCGCTTTGCGGCAGAGGACGTGGGCCTCGCGGATCCGAGAGCGGTTGAGCTGGCTGTCGCCTGCTATCAGGCCTGCCATTTCATCGGCGTCCCGGAGTGCAACGTGCACCTGACGGAAGCCGTCGTCTATCTCTCGCTCGCTCCCAAAAGCAACGCGATGGAGGTCGCGTATCTTTCCGCGAAGGAAGACGCAGTCCGCATGCTCGCGGAGCCGGTGCCCCTGCATATCCGCAATGCCCCCACGCGGCTGATGAAAGATCTTGGTTACGGCGAGGGCTACCGCTACGCGCATGACTATGAAGAAAAGCTGACGGACATGCGCTGCCTCCCGGACAGCCTCGAGGGAAAAACCTACTACATTCCGACGGAGCAGGGCCTGGAGGCCCGATTCAAGGCGCGGAATGAAGAAATCAAAAAATGGAAGGAAGAGCAGCGGGAGAAGCATTCGTGAGAGTATTGGGGAAATATAAACCGATTCCGCGATATAATTCCCAGGAACAATCTGTCATTGCTTAATCCCGGGGAAGAATAAGCCTGTATCGGAATGTATTTCCCAGATGGAAACGGAGACGGGGAAAGCCATCCTGCAGACGATGATTCCGATGAATGGACTTGCGGCCAGCGAAGACAGAAACATCATAGTGAAGGAAATTACGGGAGAAGGTCTGTTCGGCCCGATCTGAAACCACGGAGGGATTTCTTATGCCGCGCATGCGTCTCGACAGGCTGCTGTCGAATATGGGATTCGGCACGCGCTCCAGAGTCCGGGAGCTGCTTCGCGCGGGGCGCGTAACGGTGGACGGCGTGGCTGCGAAGGATGCGGGAATATCCGTCGATCCGGCAGCGCAGGCTGTGTGCGTCGGCGGCGAGCGTGTCGAATGGAAGGAAAACCGGACGGTCATGCTCTTCAAGCCCCGGGGCGTGCTTACGGCGGCGCGGGATCCGAAACAGACGACCGTGCTGGATCTCCTCCCGCCGATGTACCGTGCACTTTCCTGCATGCCTGCCGGGCGGCTGGACAAGGACACGGACGGCCTGCTCATCCTGACGACGGACGGACAGCTGGCGCACCGGCTGATCTCTCCCGCGAAAGAAGTCAAAAAGGTCTATGAGGCGACGGTGGACGGACCGCTTTCGGACGCGGACGTACGCGCCTTTGCCGAAGGGCTTGAAATTGACGACGCGGATGGGGTTTTTACGGCGAAACCGGCGGGTCTTTCGGTTCTCAGTTCCGCAGATGAAGAAAGCCGGGCACGGGTGACCGTGACGGAGGGAAAATACCACCAGGTGCGGCGCATGTTTGCCGCACGGGGACGGACGGTGCTGACCCTGCGCCGACTCTCTGTCGGGGGGCTCGTTCTCGACCCCGCACTCTCTCCGGGGCAATGGCGGGAGATGTCGGATGAGGAGATCGCGCTGTTAGAATCCTGATGAAACAGGGGAATGATATGCCGGAGCATTATTTCACATCGAAACCTGAAAGCGCCCATGAGGACAGGCGTTTTACGGCGGAATTCGCCGGAAAGACGCTCTTTTTTCAAACGGACGCGGGAGTCTTTTCAAAGCAGCACATCGATCCGGGGAGCCTGCTTCTCTGCAAAAATCTGCCGGGCGACCTGTCGGGGAACGTGCTGGATCTGGGCTGCGGGTGGGGCGCGATGACGGTGCTGACCCTGGCCGCGCACCCTGACGTCCGCATGACGATGTCGGACGTGAATGAGAGGGCGCTTGAACTGGCAGACGAGAATGTTGCCGCAAACGGCATGAAGGCGCGGGCGATCCTCTCGGAGGGCTTCAAAAAGATCGACGGCCTGTTCGATGCCGTGATCACCAATCCGCCCATCCGCGCAGGTAAGGAAGTCGTCTACGGCATCTTCCGGGACGCCGGGGCGCACCTTCGCCCTGGCGGCGCGCTGTATGCCGTCGTACGCAAGCAGCAGGGCGCTGAAAGCGCCCTCCGGTTTCTGAAGAGCGTATACGTCGCGGCGGACGTGATCGAGAAGGACGGGGGATACTGGATCCTGAGAGGGATTGTATAAGGGGAACAAGAGCAGGAGGAAAGGCATGCGGTTTGACGAATCGTACTTTGACGCGGGCGTGATCCGCGCCGGAACGGATTGTGTGAAATGGGACGAGATGCGGCGCGAGTCGGGCGACCCGGATATGATCCCCATGTGGGTCGCAGATATGGACTTCGAAAGCCCGCCCGCCGTGCAGGAAGCCCTGAAAAGAATGGCAGCGCAGGGCACCTGGGGCTATATGCATCCGCAGAAAGAGGACGCGGAAGCGCTCTGCGCTTTCTGGAAGAGGCGGCATGATACGGAGATCCTGCCGGAACAAGTGCTGATGAGCCCCTGCGTCGTAACCGGGATGCATGTTGCGCTCCGCGCGCTGACGAAGCCCGGCGACGGCGTCCTGATCCATCCGCCGGTTTACGGCCCGTTTGCGGCTTCCATCGCCGACACGGGACGCAGGCTCGTCGAAAGTCCGCTTTCGCAGGACGCGGAGGGCGTCTGGCGCATGGACTTTTCGGACATGGAATCAAAGCTTTCCGCGGGCGGGGTGAAAGCAGTGCTCTTCTGCTCGCCGCACAATCCCTGCGGCCGCTGCTGGACTGTGGAGGAGCTGACGGAGCTTGCTGCGCTGTGCAAACGGTATGGCGCGGCGCTGATTTCGGATGAGATCCACGCGGACTTCGTATATGCGCCGAACCGCCATACCTGCATACTGAACGTCCCCGGCGGGGAGGATGCCGTAATGCTCTGCGCGGCCAGCAAGACCTTCAACATCGCCGGGCTGCAGCAGTCCGCTATTGTCTGCCGGGATGAGGCGGGGCGCAAAGCGCTGGAGCAGGAAATCAGGTCTTCCGGGGTACACAGCGGGAATGCCTTTGCCCTCGCGGGGACGCGCGCGGCCTATACGGAGGGAGACGCATGGCTGGACGGGCTCATCCCCTATCTCGCGGGAAACCGGGACGAGGCCATGGCCTTTGCCGAGGCGCACTGGCCGCGCGTGAAAATAACGCCGCTGCAGGCGACCTATCTCATGTGGCTGGACTGCCGGGCGCTGGGATTTACGCAGGAGGAGCTGCTTTCCCGCGTGAAGGCGGCGCATGTCATGATGAACGACGGCCTTTTCTTTGGCGAGGCAGGCCGTGGCTTCCTCCGGATGAACATCGGCTGTCCCCGTGCGCAGCTGCGCGCCGCGCTTTCCAATCTGAAAGACGTTTTAAAATAAAAGGAGGTAATCCCATGAAGTTCAAGCCGAACGCGAAACTGGACGCCGCACTTGCGGCGCTGGAACCCGATATGATCGAAACGCTGCAGAGATGGGTCCGCGTTCCCTCCCTTCTCGGTACGGCCGCGGCCGGTGCGCCCTTCGGGGCGGAGGTGCGGCGGGTCCTCGATACCGCTCTTGAGGACGTCCGCCGGCTGGGTATGGAAGCGCGGGACATCGACGGCTACTGCCTGGACGCGGAAATCGGCGAGGGAGAGGAAACCATAGCCGTGCTGGCCCATCTGGATGTTGTTCCGGAGGGGGAAGGCTGGCATGACGATCCCTATGGCGCGACGATCCGGGACGGCCGGATGATCGGCCGGGGTACGGCGGACGACAAAGGGCCGGCGGTGGCTGCGCTCTTCGCGATGAAAGCCATCCTGGACGCAGGCATCCCGCTCAGAAGGAAATGCCGCCTGATCCTCGGCTGCGACGAGGAGAGCGGCATGCAGGATCTCGCTTATTATGAGAAAAAAATCGGCTTGCCCGCGGTGGGCTTTTCGCCGGATGCGAACTTCCCGCTCATCAACACGGAAAAAGGCATTACGGCGATGGAACTTACTGCCCCGGTAACGGACACACGGCTTCTGCAGCTTTCTTCCGGCCTGCGCTGCAACGTCGTTCCCGGAAAGGCGACGGCGCTGCTCGCGGGCGACCTGCGCGCGGAAGCGGCGGAGGCCTTCGAGCCGCTGTCCGACGAGTGCGAGATCGAGACCTCGCTGGAGGACGGGAACACCCGCGTCATCGTGACGGGTGTTCCTGCGCACGCCTCCACGCCGGAAAAGGGAAAGAACGCGGCGAAGATGCTGCTTTCCACCTTGAAAAAGCTGGAGATTGGCGGCGCCCCCGTTTCTCTCCTGGTGGAGGCGAGCGCGGAGGGCGACCGGGGTGTGAACCTCGGCATAGCCGGCGAGGATGCCGTTTCCGGCCCGCTCACGATTAATCTGGGCCTTCTGTCTCTCACGGACGGGAAGCTTTCCGTGACCTACGACTGCCGTTTCCCCGTGATGTTCAGCGGTGCCAGGGTACGGGAGACGGTAGCAAAGCGTCTTTCGCCTGCGGGATTCTCGCTGATGCCCGGCCGCCTGACGGAGCCGCACCATGTTCCGGAATCCTCGGAGCTCGTGACGAAATTAATGGCGGTCTACAACGGGATCACGGGATCGAAAGACAAGCCCTACGCCATCGGTGGCGGCACCTATGCGAAGCACCTCGCGGAGGGCGTGGCATTCGGCATGCTCTTCCCCGGTGAGCCGGAGACGGAGCACCAGGCGGACGAGAGCATCGACCTCGCAAATTTTGCGAAGGCTGCCCGCATCTACGCCTACTCCATCCTGGCACTGTGCGGGGCATAAGAATAAACCCGCATCTGAAACCGGCGGTTCTCAAAAAACAGCGGCGCTCTCCACGAAACGGAGGGCGCCGCGTGCGTATGATGAGAACTTACCGGACGCACAGAACCCGGATCGAATCCTTAAGCCGCTGGTGGCAGATTCCCGTGGCGTCGAAGCGGACTGCACGGAAAACCGCCTGCATGATCGGGCCTGTAGCGAACGCGCAGATCAGCGTGCCGATACCGACAGGCCCGCCGAGCAGCCAGCCGATCAGCGTGGCCGTACTGAGCAGGGCGATGCTCACTGCACCGATGGGAATGCGCTTTACGCGCTTCGCAAGCCCCACGAGCAGCGTGTCCCTCGGCCCGCAGCCGAGCGAGGCGATCATATAGGTGTACTGGGTAAAGGCCATGATGGTCAGCCCGATGAGCATGACAGCGACCCCCGTGATGAGGGACGTGCAGGGCGGAACAATCCCGATCCGGTTGAAAAAGTCGACGGATTTGCCGACCACGAAGGAATCAATGAACATCGCGATCCCGATGGGTTCATGCAGCAGGATGTCAATGCCGAGGATTGTCAGCGATACGGCGATCGAAGCCGTTCCGTACAGGATGCCGAGGCTCTTCGAAAGCCCAAGGTTGAGCACGTCCCAGGGACCGGCGCCGATGTTCGCGTGGATCGTCAGGTAGACGCCGAAGCCATTCAAAAAGAGGCTGAACGCCGCCAGCGCCATATTCAGCAGGATGGCGCCGGCGGTGCGGTTGCCCCTCAGATCATCTCTCATTCTGGTATCTCCATTTGTACCGGGTTTCCGGTGTGATTGCGAAGGGAGCGGAATGCAGGCGGCCGCGCTGTGGCCGGCTGCTCTTACACAAGCCCCAGATGCTGAAGCGCCAGCGCGATCCCATCCTCGGTAAGGCCGGCGGTCACATAGTCTGCCTGTGGGTGGATTTTCGGGTTTCCGCTGCCCATGGCGACGGAAAAGCCGGCTGCCCGGAACATGGGCAGGTCGTTTACGCCGTCGCCAAAGGCCACCGTATCCGCCGGATCCCACGAAAGCAGGCGGCAGACCGCAAGAAGCCCCGTTCCCTTGGTATAGCCCTTCGGAACGAATTCCACCACATCCTCGTTGTGGATGAGCGGTTCGTAGTCCGCCTCCATTTGCCGGAAGAAAGACTCCCGGTCGTGGGAAAGACGCATGTCGCAGGCGATCTTGTTGATCGAAAGCTCGTCCTTATGATCCCGCACTGTCCGGAGATGGTCGCCCATCCCTTCCGCCACATGGTTTATAAATGGATCGTCACCGAAGGGTTCCCGGTCGATATACAGATAATCCGGTCCCTCAAGGATGGCGCGCACACCGTGGTTTATAAGAAGGTCCGCGAGGTGCCTTGCTTTTTCCCGGGAGATTTCTTCGTATACGCAGAGGCGGTTCTCCCTCCATTTAATCGAGCAGCTTTCCCGCCCCGGGGCGGTGAGTTCCACCATGGTACCGTTTCCGGAAACGACCCCGTCGAAGCCGATCGAAAAGAGGCCGGGTTCCCGTATGTATCCGCGGCTGCGGCCGCTGTTGATGAAAACCGGACTGCCTTTCGCCCGTGCGCGGCGGATGGCCTCCCGGGCGGAATCCGGTACGGTGTTCGACCAGTTCCACAGGGTTCCGTCTATATCAAAAAACAGAAGCTTGTTCTTGCTCATGAAGGATCCTCGCAGGACGGAGGTGCGGAAAGCCCGAATTCCTCCGGGCGGAAGCGGGGGCAGACGCTCTCCGAGGTGCATATGACAGAGGTGGCTAGGCGGGTGCCTATGCCGCAGGCTTCCGAAAGCGTTCTGCCATAGGTAAGCCCGATGGCTACGCCGGCGATGAAGGCGTCCCCGGCGCCTGTAGTGTCTTTCACGTCAACCCGTTTCGCCGGACAGAAACCGCAGTCACCCTGCGCCTCAGCCCAGGCGGCGCCGTCTGCTCCCATGGTGACCACCATACGGGGGATCCTGGCGGTACGGATACGCTCCTTCAGAATCGACGGCATCTCCGAGGGGGAGAGATGTTCGTAGTTTTCGGAGAAGAGGATGCCCGCTTCCTGCAGATTGCAGACGAAGCAGGCGCAGCGCATGAGGAAATCCCGGCGCTCCAGGGCGATATTCATGTTGGAGACAGCAGCGTACACGGGCTTGCCGTACTGTTCGGCCAGGCGGAAGACCCGCTTCATGATCTCTTTCTCCATATCGATTTCGACGACAATGCTGTCCGCAGCCGAAAAGATCTCGTCGCCCTGCGTATCCAGGATATCGATGATGGGGGAGAGGTCCGGACGCTTTGAGATGGAGGCCACCACGTCCCCGTCGTTGTCGAATACGGCGAGCCAGGTGCCCATTCCGTCCGGCACTTTCCGGATATAGCGGGTGTCCACTTTATGCCGGGCAAGCTTGCGGATCACGTCTTCTCCCACCGGGGTTTCGTCCACGAGGCTCACAAAGGCGGGACGCAGCTCCACGTTGGCGATGTCCTCCACGATGTTGCGGCTGACGCCGCCGTATACCTGTTCCACCCGACCGGCGTTTCTCCCGGCAGGGATGTAGATATCAGAAGGATACCCCTTGATGTCCACGAAGACGGCTCCCAGAACCACAATGCCCATACGGCTTCCCCCTTGCGTTCTCTCCTGTTTATGCGGATGCACTGCCTCAGGGCAGCATGATCACGGGATCCTTTTCTCTCGCACGGTAGAGCACGAAGCGGTTTCCGATGGTCTGCACGGGCTCCGCGCCGAGGGCCGCAGCGATTTCGTCTGCGGCTTCCCGCGCCGTTACGGGCGAATTGTCCAGCACCGTGCCCTTGATCAGTTCCCGCGCCGTCAGGGCGTCGTCCGCCTGGCGCAGGAGGTTTTCACCCACGCCGTCCTTCCCTACATGCAGAATCGGCTCCTCCCGGTTGGCGAGGCCCCGCAGATACGCGCGTTGTTTTCCGGTCATATGCATTCCTTTCCGTCAGTCGACAAAGTCGAATTCCATGTCTCCGAAGAGGACGCTGTCCCCTTCCTTCGCGCCGGCGGCCCGCAGGGCGTCGATCACGCCGCGTGCGCGCAGCGTCCTGTGGAACCAGCCGAGGCTTTCTGTATCCGAGAAATTGGTGCTGCTGAGCAGGCGGTCGCACAGGGGCCCGGAGACGACATAGAGCCCGTCCTCTCTGGAGACCGTAAAGGGCTCCTCAGTCTCCTCAGGCAGTTCCGGTTCTTCCTCAAAGACGGAGACCTCCGGCAGCGTCCCCAGCATGCGCACGACTGCGCGCATCAGCTCGTCGATCCCGCTGCCCGTAGCTGCGGAGATGGGAATCACTTCGATGTCCGTTCCCACAAGATGCTGCTTCAGGCGTTCCACGTTCTCCGCCGCTTCCGGGAGATCGGTCTTGTTGGCCGCGACAATGGTTGGCCGCTCTGCCAGGCCTCCGTAGGCTGCCAGTTCGTCCGTGATGCGCTCGAAATCCTCGACCGGATCCCGGCCTTCGCATCCGGAGGCGTCTACCACGTGGATCAGCATCCTGGTGCGCTCCACGTGCTGCAGGAAGCGGAAACCGAGACCGGCTCCCTCGCTGGCCCCCTCGATGAGGCCCGGAATGTCCGCCATGATGAAATCCGCCCCGTAGCTGCGGCAGATGCCAAGGTTCGGTGACAGGGTCGTAAAATGGTAATCCGCGATCTTCGGCCGGGCTGCGGTGACCTGTGCCAGCAGGCTGCTTTTTCCGACGTTCGGATAGCCTACCAGGCCCACGTCCGCGATGCTCTTCAGCATCAGCTTGATCTCCCGCGGCTCCCGTTTCTGCCCCGGATTGGCGAAGTTCGGCGCCTGTCGGGTCGGGGTGGCAAAATGGGCGTTGCCCCATCCGCCGCGGCCGCCGGAAAAGAGGACGCGTCGCTGCCCCGCCTCGTGCATGTCGCAGATCACGCGGCCCGTCATGGCGTCGCTCACCACGGTGCCGACCGGAACCTTGATCACAAGTTCCTTGCCGCTCCTGCCCCGGCGGAGCTGGCCTGCGCCGTTTTCACCGTTCTCGGCCTGGTATTTTCTCTTATAGCGGAAGTCGATCAGCGTGTGCATATTGGGATCCGCCAGAAGGACGACGTCGCCGCCGTTTCCGCCGTCTCCGCCGTCCGGCCCGCCGTTCTGTACAAATTTCTCACGATGGAAGGCGACTGCGCCATTTCCGCCGCTTCCCGCCTTTACGGTGATTTTTACGTCATCGACAAACATGAATGCCTCTCTTTTCTTTCCAACTGCCCGCGCATCTATCTTCTCCGCGGCTTTCCGGAACCGCGCGGAGACAGTCCGCCGAACAGAACGAGGAACACGTCGACCAGCCGCCAGAAGACGAATACCGCGCCGATCCCGATGAAAAGCACGGAAGCGATCATCTCGTCCGACAGGGCGACGATGCTCATGGGGCTGAGTCCGTTGAACAGATACGCGCCCATCGCCAGCGGAATGGCGCCAAGCGTCTGGATCGCGGCGGAAACCGGGCGCCGCATGGCAAAGCGATGTGGCGCGGCAAACGCCTGCAGAGCCAGCACGGCGATTAAAGCCTTCATCCCGATTTCCGGTATGCCGGCGAGCGTGCGCCGCAGGGAATCCGTGAACCCCAGCGACAGTGCGAGCCAGACGAGCACGACGAGATACGGTACCGCCAGCAGAACCATAGAAAAGCGCACACCGCGTGTAGGTTTCCCGCCCCGGACAGCGCGGCAGGCCATGCTGAGCACGAATCCCAGCAGCACCGCGGCGAGAACCGAAACGATTCCCCAGCGGAGCAGCGCCTCTCGAAGCTCTGCGGCAACGCCCTTGCCATCCGTCAGCGAATTGATCCTCTTCAGAAGATCCATGGCGGTCCGGAAGTCGATCCGGATGCCCGAAAGCACACGGCTGCGGATTTCAATAAGCAGGGGATGCAGGAGTGCCACAATGCGCTCCAGTAACGAATCAATAAAGGCCATAAGTCCCTCCCTGAAAACCGCCTGATTATAACGCATCCGGTTGTTTCCGTCAACGAGACGTGGGATACAGGGAATCACAGGGCGTGAATCCGTACAAAACGGCGGCATGACGATCT
>JAIKWN010000142.1 GCA_024684665.1 Clostridiales bacterium
TTTTTTATTCCTCACCTGCTTCTTCGGACAGCGCCCGAATCAGCGTGCCGTAGATCTCCTGCGCAGCTTCCGGCCAGCGCAGGCACCAGCGTTGCGCATCCACTCGGGTCGCGGCAAAAAGCCGGACGGAGAGCATCTCCCGGCCCTCTTCGAGGGCGCGGAGCGTAACGGCAAAACCGTCCTCCGTTTTTTCCCAGTCGGCGGGCAGCTGCCGCTCATCCCGGTATTTCCTTCTCCGGGCGGGCGCTTCCAGCGCGATACGCTCCCGCACGGATGGTCGAATCTCCGACCCAAAAAGGCGAAGCGTTTCCCGGCCCTCCGGAGACAGGAAGAAGAGGCGCCCCTCAGCGCTCTCCCGCGCGGCAATTAGGCTTTCCTCCTGAAGATCCCCCAGAAGCAGCAGAAAACGGAACTGGGGAAAGAGCTCCGCCTCCACGGAAAAACGCAGAAGCTGGTCTTCCGTCGCTGTGCCGAGGGCCGAAAGCGCCGAAAGCAGTATCAGCCGGTCTTCCGTCTCCCCCCGCTCTTTCGGAATAGGGTTCACGTGTCCTCCGTGTGAACAGCGTAAGGGGCGAGCCGCTTCAGAAGATCGTCGCAGTCGTCCGAATAAATGTGCATTTCAATGGGACGGGAAAGATCTACGGAGAAAATACCAAGCAGGCTTTTCGCGTCCACGATGTACCGGCCGGAACTGAGATCAATATCGTAAGGATATTCGCTCACGATGCTGCAGAAGCGCTTGACTTCGTCGATCATCATAGGCAGACGGATCATGGTTTTTTTCATAGGTTTATTTGCTCCCTTCAGCAAAGCTGCCCCATTATAATCACAGAAGGTGGCAAATGCAAGCCGTTTGTGCGCAATGCCCGGTCAGATGCGTTTGGCCAGCGTCTCCGGGCTGACCGCGTACGCAAGCGCCACCTCCCGGGTAATTTCCCCGGCACGGGTTAGGCGCTGCAGCTCCGCGTCCATAGAGATCATTGACGCACCGCCGCCCACAATGGCATTATCGATCTGGTGGGTCCTCCCGTCGCGGATGAGGTTTTGAACGGCTGGGTTTACCAGCATTAGCTCGAACACAGCGGTCTGCCCGCCATTCTTTTTCGGAACCAGACGCTGGGATACCACGGCCCGGAGCGCCATGGACAGCTGCACACGGATCTGCGCTTGCTGTTCCGGCGGGAAGGAGTCGATCATGCGGTCCACCGTCTTCGCCGCGCCGATGGTGTGCAGGGTGGAAAAGACCAGATGGCCTGTTTCCGCCGCCGTGATAGCCGTGCGGATGGTTTCTGGATCCCGCATCTCTCCCAGCATGATGACGTCCGGCACCTGCCTGAGCGCCCCGCGCAGAGCCCTCGCGAAAGTGGGGGCGTCTGTCGGCACCTCACGCTGGCTGACGATGGACTTCTTGTGGTGGTGCAGATGCTCGATCGGGTCTTCGATGGTGACGATATGCCCACCACGACTTTCGTTGATGCGGTCCACCAAGCAGGCAAGCGTGGTGCTTTTTCCGCTGCCCGTGGGTCCGGTTACAAGAATCAGGCCGCTACGGTGATCGGAAAGTTTCAAAACGGCGTCTGGGATGCCGAGCGTCCTTGGATCGGGGAGCCCGAAGGCCACAAGGCGCAACGTCGCCGCCAGTGTGCCTCGCTGGCGATAGATGTTGCAGCGGAAGCGGGATAGATCCCGCACGGCAAAAGAAAAGTCGTCGTCTCCGTTTTTCTCAAGGGCTGTCTCCTCCCGGTTCGCAAGCCGGTAGGCCTCGTGAACCAGTTCCTCCGTATCTTGGGGAAAAAGCCGCTGCTCCGTCAAGGGGATGAATTCCCCCTTCACTTTGGCGGTCGCCGGCGCGCCAGGCACAAAAAAGAGATCGGAACCATGCCGTTCCACCGTCTCACGCAAAAGGTCGATCAGTTCCATTCCGTATCCCCCTCTTCTTCCCCGTCCCACTCGAGGAAATCTTCTCCGGACAGATCTTCCGTTTCTTCTTCCTCCGTCGCGGAGCGGAGGATATGTCGCGTCCATACCGCGTGACCTCCGTCGCCCTGCGGCAGACGGGCCGTCAGTTCCAGCGCCCTGCCTCTGTCGGCCAGGGTGAAGGAAAGAAGACCTCCATCCTCTTCCGCGTCCGTTTCAAGAAGCGAAGACCAGTCCTCTCCCTCTTCTTTTTCGCCCTTTCCAGCAGCATCGAGCAGGGCCAGCTTTTCCTCAGCTTCCGCAAAAAGTGTATAGACCGAAAATGCGACGTCTCGGCTGCGCTCCGCCAGCTTCAGGTCGTTTTTCGCGCTGATGAGGGACAGCATCCCCAGTACGCTCATCCCCAGCACCACAAAAACGAGAATCAGCGAGGCCGCGCCGGGCCCGATCGCGATGTTTCCTCTCTTATTCATGCCCGGCTCCTTTATAGCGCGCAAAGGGAAGAGATAGCAGTTCTTCCCCATTATCAGTTTCCGCCTTTATGATTCCGGAGAGGAGGATCCCCGCAGGGCGCACCTCCTCCTCCCAGGAGACGGACAGGCGAAAGCCTGCTTCCTCCCGGGTGAATCTGTTTTCCGCCGGGGAATATCCCATACGGGTAAGCGCCTCTTCCGGCGCATCCGCCGCAATGACCGCGTCCGCCGCGTCTTCCGCCGCGTCCAGCGCCTGCGTGACGCGCGCGGCCCGCAAGCTGAGGGCGTTCGCCGCGCCGTAGACCCGGAGCAGCACGGAAGCCGCCAGCATGAAGAAGGCGATGGCGATCATGAGTTCCAGAAGCAGCGCGTTTCCATGTGAACGTTCTTTCACAGGCGCACCTCCTCTCCGGACGTATACAGAGCAGCGCGGGTCTCATGGGCGATCCCCGCGGAATCCGACCAGTCGCAGATGACGGCGTTCCCTTCGATGCGCGGCGAAAAGGACAGAGCGGAACAGAGCCCCTCCCCGTCTTCAGGATCAAATTCATTCTCCGTTCCGGTAAAGCTAGAGAAAAGCATTCCGTCCCACGCGTACAGCCGCGTCACATACATTTCCCCGTCGTATTCCGCAAAGACGGCAAGGACCTCCGTATCGCCTTCCGTCATGATCTGAACGGCGCCCGCGCTGTCGCCGGAGCGCACCATGCCACGCACAACGGCGGGCAGAACGCGTGCCTCCCCATGCGCTTCCGATCTCTCCACAATGCCCCGGTACACCTGCGCGCCAAAGAGCACCATAAGGACGGACAGCATGCCAAAGACACCGAGCAGTAAAAAGACGAAGAGCCCGGAAATGCCGTGATCCTCACGTTTTACCATTCCTGCGCCCCCCTCTCCATGACCCGTATATCCGGGAACTGGTTTGAAGCAAATGCATCGTAGCGGACAAAATACAGCTCCTCGTCATAGCTGAGCCCGTATCGCTCTTTCAGGTACGCAAGCTGCGAGGGATAAGCGCCTTCCACGGCATAGCAGGTCAGCGCCGCGTTTTTAACGGCGCTGCGCACGAGATCGGTCTCCCCCTCCTGCAGTGTTCCTTCCATCCGTGAAAACACGCGCAGGAAGAAGAGAACGGAAGCGGCAATGATCAAGAGCTTTGCGAAATCCCGTTTCATAGGCGTTTTCCTTTCCGCCTAGGTCATCCGACCGCGTTACATCATCGCAGTCAGGATCCCGGCCATGGGCAGCATAACCGACAGTAGGATAGCCCCGATGACGACGGAAAGGAGCGCAATCAGCGTCGGCTCGATGATGGAGACCAGATAGGAAATGCTCTCCTCCGCCTCCTCCTGCGTCTGTTCCGCGATTTCCGCCATTATGATGTCTTCCCGCCCAGCAGCAATGCCGACCCGCACCATGCGCGACTGCAGTCCGTCAAACAGCTGCGCCTGCTCCAGCGCGTCCGCGAAAGAATCTCCCGCGATCAGCCTCTCATGGATCCCGCGAACCTTTTCCGCCGCCTCCCGGTCCGAAAGGACGTCCGGCGTTACGGAAAGGGCTTCCTCAAGCGGAAAGCCGCTTCCCAGCATCATGGAAAGCACGGCCGCCACGCGGGAAGCCGACAGGCGGAAGAGCACCCGCTGCACCGGCGGGACATGCCGGATGAGGAAGGCGACGGTTTTGTCCCGGGCCTTCGTTCGCAGGAGGACGGCAATGGTAAGCACTGCCAGAAGCGCAACAGCCACGAGCACGAGGACAAGCCATCCGAGCCCCGTCCCCAGACGGATCATCGCCGTTCCGGAAGCGCCGACGCCCGTTCCCATGCTGGCGAGCACGCGCCGGAACACGGGGAGAACCCGCAGCAGCATGATGAGAACGATGACCACCAGCATGACCCCAAGGCTGAGCGGATAGGTCACGGCCGCGGAAATCGTGCGCTTCACCCGGTCTTCCCGGGCGTAATAGCGCGAAAGGCCTCGCATGACCCGAGGCAGCTGGCCGGCACGCTCGCCGATGTCCGTCATCTCCGTCATGTACGCAGGCCAGCGGGGATCCGCCCGCAGCGCTTCCGAAAGCGAACCGGTTTCGTCCACCTTCCGGGAAAGCTGTTCATACTGCTCCGCGTGGGGTTCGCCCGCAGCGGCCCCGGCGAGGGTTTCCATGCCGTCGCCAAGCGGCAGCCCCGCCTCCAGGATCACCGCGGTCTGCTCCGCGAAGACCGAGAGCTCCCGGCTTCCCATTTCCTTGCTTCGCATATCCGTTTCCTCCGATCTGACCTCTCAGTTTCGCTTCATCCGACAGCCTTCGCCGCAGCGGGCGAAAGCGTCAATACATCCGCTCCACGGTGTAGTTTTTGACCTTTCCGATGGCCGCGATGGCCGCCGTTGGGTCGAAGAAGTATTCCTTGTCGCCGATCTTCGTGACCGTCCACGCATGATACTGCTTGTCCGCGTAGCCGATCACCAGACGGCCCGGCAGCCCCGCCACCCGAAGCATGCAGCAGGTGATGGCGGAAAGTTCCTGACAGATGCCCATCTTCTTTTTATACGCCCCTTCGATATCCGGCAGCATGCCGGCGCTGACCGTGGCCGCCCGGATGAAATCGTAGAGGAACGTGCCTTTCACGAACTCGCATACCGCCCGGTAGCGCTCCGTCTCATCTTCCTTCCCGGCGGTCAGTTCGTCGCTCTTCTTCACCGCCTCAAAGGTGATTTCATAATTCACATACTGATTCGGAACAAGATAGGCCGCGTCCTCCCGGGTAAGC
>JAIKWN010000279.1 GCA_024684665.1 Clostridiales bacterium
GAGTTGATCTCCGCGTAGTCCACAGGAATTCCCAGGGTTTCGGCGAAAATGCCGTTTTCCTTTTCGAGAATGCTGGGCACGTTTAGAGGTGAGGTTACATAAGTGACGGTGAGACGGTCGGCACTCAGAGCCTCCGCCTGGGCACAGCAGCAGAGCGCGGTGAGCAGGACAAGAAACAGAGAAGAGAAGAGCACAACAGTTTTTTTCATGGTTTTACCTCCGAATGGATTAAAATGAGAACGATTTGCGGCATTCGGCCGCATATTTTTCTGCCCGCGCGATGCGGGGAGAAAGCAAGATCAGGAGAGGTTTCCGAGCGACAGAAGGATCTCCCGGCGCAGGTGAACGAGCGCTTGCGATCCGTTATCTCGGGGATGAGGAAACGGAACGGAAATTTCATCCGACAGGATCCCGTCCCGGAGAAGGACGATTCGGTCGGCCAAGAGCAGCGCTTCACCGATCGAATGGGTGACAAAGAGGATACCGGCCTGCGTTTCATCCCGGACGCGGAGCAGTTCCTTCTGCATGGCTTCCCGCGTGAAGGCGTCCAGAGCGGCAAAGGGTTCGTCCATGAGCAGGAAGGAGGGAGAAACTGCCAGCGCGCGGCCCAGGGCGACGCGCTGTCGCATCCCACCGGAGAGCTGCGAGGGCAACGCCCGCTCAAACCCATTGAGGCCAACCGTATGGATGATCCGGCGAACCGTTTCCGGTTCACGCTCTCGAAGGCGGAGACCGAAACGGATGTTGCCTGCGACGGTCAGCCAGGGCATAAGGCGCGGCTCCTGAAATACGAAAGCGGTCTTCTCCCTGCCTGTAAAAGCGATGCGGCCGGAGTCCGGCGCCTCCAGCCCGCCGACGAGGCGGAGCAGGGTGGTTTTTCCGCATCCGCTTTTTCCGAGGATCACCGTGATTTCTCCCGTGGCAGCGGAAAGGGTTACGCCCCGCAGCACGCGCAGCGTCTCCCCATCCAAATCATAGGATTTTGTAAGCGCCCGGATTTCAATCCCAGCCATTTCCAGCCGTACCTCCCGCGAAGCGCCGAATGAGAAGACCCAGCAGCCAGTCCGTCAGCGCGCCGGTCAGCCCGATGACGAGGATACCAGCGATTACTTTGTCCGTGCGGGACATCTGCTGGGCGAAAAGAATCATGTGCCCGAGACCAGTGGAGGCTGCTACCATTTCCGCCCCAATGATTGCTCGCCAGGCGTAACCGAGGCTGGTCCGCATTCCTACCAGGATGTCCGGGACGGATGAGGGGAGAGTGACGAAAAAGAATGTCCGCGCGCGGCCATAACGGAAGGAACGTGCCACTTCCAGAAGCCCCGGATCGCAGGAAGCGAAACCCTTTGCGATAGAAAGATACATAGGAAAAAAGGAAGCAAGCACGATGATGACTGTCTTCGTGGTTTCCCCAATGCCACACCAGAGGATGAGAAGCGGAATCAGGGAGATGGGCGGTACCCCACGGAGGAAACGGACGGGCCAGCAGTAAAACGCTTCGCTTTTTGGGAAGGCGGTGCGCAGGGCAGCGAGGAGAAAGGCCAGGACAAAGGCAATGGAGAATCCCCGGAACACGCGTCTCAGGCTGACCGCGATGTCGGATAGCAGTTCCCCGGAGGCGGTCATCTTCATGAGCGTACGCAGTACCTTTTCCGGAGAAGGGAGGACGTAGGCATTCACTAAACCGGAGGTGCAGACCAGATACCATGCAAGCAGCAGAGCCCCAATACCGACCGTTGCCGGCAGGATTCCTCTGTGCGGTTTCCTTTCCATCATATTCATCCTCCACATGAACCGCATCGGACAGGCTGTGGATTAGGCTGTCCGTGCGTCTCCCCTGTCCACAGCCAGATAGCAGCCAATAGCATGCATTCGGGCGTCCAGACAGTGGCGGCACTGCGCAGATTCGTCTCCCGTGCAGATCTTGTTGTCGTAAAGCGCATACTTTTTTCTCACTGCGACGGGTGAGAGGTTGGGCATAACCACATTGGCGCCGGCCTGGATGCCAAGCTCCCGCCCGTTTGGATGGATAGTGCCAAGCGCTGTGGTGGCGGGCAGGAGCACCGGCGGGTGAATGATACGGATGATGGACAGCAGCATAAGCGTCAGGTCCAGCGTGCCAGCGGGTTCATCTTTGAAGGGTGTGTCGTGGTGTGGTACAAATGGGCCGATACCGCACATGTCGGGCTTAAACGTTTCAATGAACCTGAGGTCCTTTGCCAGCGCATCCACGGTCTGATAGGGGGAACCGACCATAAAACCGCAGCCCACCTGATAGCCGATCTCCCTGAGATCCCGCAGACAGCGCATCCGGTTTTCAAAGGACATTTCTGAGGGATGCAGCAGAGCGTAGTGATCGGGATCGGCAGTTTCGTGGCGCAGCAGATAGCGGTCTGCACCGGCGTCAAACAGTGCCTGATAGCTATCACGGCTGCGTTCGCCCATGGATAGGGTCACGGCGCAGTCCGGATAACGGCTTTTGATGCGGGAAACAATAGAACCCAGAACGGCGTCGGAGAAAAAGGGATCCTCGCCGCCCTGCAGAACGAAAGTTCGGAAACCGAGGTCATACCCTTCACCCGCGCAGGAGAGGATCTCTTCCGATGTCAGACGATAGCGTTCCACATGGATGTTGCTCCTCCGAATCCCACAGTACAGGCAGTCATTTTTACAGATGTTGCTGATTTCAATGAGCCCGCGGGTGAATACCGCATTGCCATAGATCTTCCGGCGCAGGTCAGAGGCGGCTTTCGCAAGACGAGCGGCTATGTCGGGTGAGCGGCATGCGATCAGCTCGGCATATTCCTCCTGCGCAAGGTGATGCTCGTGGATCAACTTTTCTGTTAGGACCAGCGCTGTGCCCATCATGGTTCGCCCTTCTCGATCATTGCGTGCAGCTGGGGAAACAGGCGCAGACTGCGCTCCAGCGCGCCGGTGATGTGTGCAATCAATACGCCGTAGTTGGTGAACGGGACGCCCTGGGCGGCAGCCTGTTTTCTGCGGCTTTCCATCATGGCTTCTGTCAGCATGCAGCCTCCGCAGTGGATGACCAGATGGTAGGGGGAGAGGTCTTCCGGAAAATCCCTGCCGGAGCATGTCTCGATTAAGACGTCCTTCCCCGTGAACTTCCTGAGCCAGGCGGGAATCTTCACTGTACCGATGTCTCTGCATTGCCGGTGATGCGTGCATCCCTCCGCCAGGAGTACCCGGTCACCATCCTGAAGGAAGAGTGCTGCGCGCACGCCCTGGACGGCTGTTTCCAGGAATCCCTTATAGCGGGCCATCAGGATGGAGAAAGAGGTAAGTGGGATTTCTTCGGGTACTGTATCGTTCACCAGGCGGAAGGCCTGGCTGTCGGTAATGACAAGGGCGGGACGCTGCCCGAGGGAAGAAAGCACCTTCGCAAGCTCCGTATCCCGGCATATCACGGGAATGGCACCCGCATCCATAAGATCCCGGATTGTGAGCTGCTGTGGGAGGATCAGCCGCCCTTTGGGAGCGGATTCGTCGATGGGGCAGACGAGGACGCAAAAGTCCCCGGGGGAGATCAAATCGGAAGCGATTGCCTGTTCCTTGTCTGCTGGCGCGAGAGCTGCCAGCCTTTCTTTGAAAGCAGAGACGCCTTCCCCGGTTTTGCAGCTGACGTGGATCGCCCCTTCCGGTGCAGGGAGCGTCCCTGGCAGATCGCTCTTGTTCCATACGATGAGGTATGGGATCCTCCGCTGACGGATGAGCGTCAGAAGCGTCTCTTCTTCCTGTCGGAGGCCAGCCGTTCCGTCCGCGACCAGGATGGCAATGTCGCAGGAGCCAAGGATCTCCCGTGTTTTTTTCACCCGGAGTTCCCCCAGCGGGCCCTCGTCGTCGAAGCCCGGGGTGTCGACAATGACGACCGGTCCCAGGGGCAGAAGCTCCATGGCCTTGCGTACCGGATCGGTGGTGGTGCCACGGACGTCCGAGACCACTGAGAGATCCTGCCCAGTCACAGCGTTTACCAGGCTGGATTTGCCGGCGTTGCGCACGCCGAAGAAACCGATGTGGATTCGCTCCCCGGATGGGGTTTCCTGAAGACTCATAACAAACTTCCTTCCACAAAAATAAGCCGTGCCCCAAAAAGACAGGGCACGGCGGCGCAGACTGAACCGTCGCATCATGTCTTCCGCCTCAAGTTTCGTTTCGGCGTCAGGGGGATGCAGAGTATGGTGTTCAATGGGGAAATTAAAGAAAAAGGCAGATTATACCTGGGAATAGGTGACTTTCGCGCTGAGCCCGGCAATGCGGCCCAGGGCACCGGCAAGAGCGTTGATTTCATCGGCGGGCGCGTCCATTGCTACGCAAATGATGTTTACGTTCTTCGCACGGTAAGGAAGCCCGAGGCGTCCAATGATAAACCGTCCGTACCGGTGCAGCAGGCCATTGAGCTCCGGAGCGGCGCTTTCATCCGAGACAATGATGCTGACGACAGCAACGCGGGTATCCATTCAATCCACCTCCGCGCCTATCATAGCTGAACGGTTAGAATTTGTAAAGGGGCGTTTTTTTACATCTTTATGTTGCAAGCCCTGCCTCATCCTTGCCAAACGGGCGCAGATTCGCTATAATACGCGGGAATTCTTTTTCAGAAAGGGACGAAAACCATGATTGATATGAACCTGATCCGGAAGAATCCGGACTTGGTGCGCGAGAACATCAAAAAGAAATTTCAGGATGCGAAGCTTCCCCTTGTGGATGAGGTGATCGCTCTTGATAAGCAGAACCGTGAGGCCATGCAGCGGGCGGACTTTCTGCGTAACCAGCGCAAGGTACTCTCCAAACAGATCGGCGGCCTCATGAAACAGGGGAAGGCTGACGAGGCGGAATCTGTGAAGGCGCAGGTTGCCGCGATGGCGGACGAGCTGGCTGCGCTGGAGGTCAAGGAAGAGGAGTACGCTGCGGAGATCCGCAAGCGTATGCTGGTCATTCCGCAGATCATCGACGATAGCGTGCCCATCGGGAAGGATGATTCCGAAAACGTGGAAGTGGAGCGCTTCGGCGAGCCCGTCGTCCCGGATTTCGAGATTCCCTATCATGTGGATATCATGGAACGCCTCTCAGGTATCGACATCGATAGCGCGCGGCGCACCAGCGGCAACGGCTTCTATTACCTGAAGGGCGACATTGCGCGCCTGCACAGTGCCTGCCTCAGCTATGCCCGTGATTTCATGATTGACCGGGGCTTCACCTATATGATCCCGCCCTACATGATCCGCAGCGACGTAGTGACGGGCGTCATGAGTTTCGCTGAGATGGAGAACATGATGTACAAGATTGAGGGCGAGGATCTCTATCTCATCGGTACGTCTGAACATTCCATGATTGGTCGTTTTATCGACACTATCCTGACCGAGGATGAGCTTCCGCAGACGCTTACGAGCTATTCCCCCTGCTTCCGCAAGGAAGTGGGCGCCCACGGCATCGAGGAACGCGGCGTCTACCGCATCCACCAGTTTGAAAAGCAGGAGATGATCGTAGTCTGCAAGCCGGAGGATTCCATGATGTGGTATAATCGCCTTTGGCAGAACACGGTCGATTACTTCCGCAGCCTGGACATCCCGGTTCGCACCCTTGAGTGCTGCTCCGGCGACCTCGCGGATCTCAAGGTAAAGAGCTGCGACGTGGAAGCCTGGAGCCCCCGGCAGAAGAAGTATTTCGAGGTCGGCAGCTGTTCTACACTGGGTGACGCGCAGGCTCGCCGCCTCGGCATCCGAGTAAAGGGCAAGGACGGACAGAAGTACTTCGCCCACACCCTGAACAACACCTGCGTGGCTCCGCCCCGCATGCTCATCGCTTTCCTGGAAAACAACCTGCAGGCGGACGGCTCCGTGCGCATCCCGGTGCCACTGCGCCCCTACATGGGTGGGAAAGACGTTATCCGGTAAAGTGCATCCCTCCCCTGGCGGGAGGGATTTTTCACAGGAGGAAGAGATTCATGCTGATTTGCGATACGCACTGCGACGTACTATGGAGAAAGGCATATCATCCGGAAGAGGAATGCGTCGTCACGATGGAGAACATGAAAAAAGGCGGTATCTCCCTGCAGGTGCTGGCGCTTTTCTCTGGGTCGGACAGATATGCGGCGGTTTCTCATGAGGTCGCTATGAACGAACTTGCTGAGTTCCAGAAATTGAAAGCGTCGGGCTGGGAGCAGGCTTTCTCCCCTCTGGAGGCGGAGGACGGGCAGACAAAGGTCATGCTCTCCATTGAGGGCGGCGAGGTGATGGAAGGCTCCGTAGAACGGCTGCGCGAGTTTTACGCAGAAGGCGTGCGCATGATCGCCCTAACCTGGAATCGGGATAATGAAATCGCGCATTCCGCCCGTTACGGCAGTCCGCTCGGCATTAAGCCCCAGGGCTGGGCGATCCTCAGGGAAATGGAAAAGCTCGGCGTCGCGGCGGATACGAGCCATCTGAACGAGCGTGGCTTCTGGGATCTTATCGAAAAGCACGGGCAGCCACCCATGGCTTCCCATTCCTGTTGTCGCTCTCTATGCGTGAACTGGCAGTGGCGGAACCTTTCGGATGAGCAGATCCGCGCCATGATCATGCGTGGAGGCTGGATCGGCGTCAATTTCTGCCCTGCCTTTTTATGCGATGACAGTCGGGCGAGCGTTTCCTCGGTGTGCGATCAGATCGATTATATCTGCCAGCTCGGCGGTGCGAAGCACGTTGGCCTCGGCAGCGACTATGACGGCATTGAGCATACGCCGGAAGGACTGGAGAATCCTTCAAAGGTACCGGCAATTTTCACGGAACTCAGACGGCGCGGTTATGATGAGGAAACGGTGAAGGACATCGCCGGGCGGAATTTCCTGGCGTATTATGAACGCCTGACGCCTGGAAAATGAGCCGGGAGGATCAGGTTATGCCGGAACCAAAGGTAAATTACCAGCAGTTGCTGGAGCGGGAGCTGGAGCGTTTAAAAGGGGAGGGGAAGCGGCCACGGCTGCTGCTGCACGGGTGCTGTGCGCCATGCTCCTCCTACGTGCTGGAATACCTATCGGGCGCGTTTGACATCACGCTTCTCTATGACAATCCGAACATTTCCCCGCAGGAAGAATATGAGAAGCGCGCTGCGGAGGCAGAGCGGTTGATCCAGGAAATGGGCGTCCCCGTTAAGCTGCAGGTCGCACCCTGGGAACCGGAAGCGTATCGTAAGGCTATCCGCGGACTGGAGAACGAGCCAGAGGGCGGACGGCGCTGTGAGGCTTGCTTTCGGTTGCGCCTCTCCCGTGCGGCGAAGGCGGCAAAAGACGGCGGATATGACTATTTCACGACAACGCTCTCAATATCCCCGCTCAAGGACGCGCAGCTTTTGAACCGCATCGGGCGGGAGATCTCAGAGGAGACAGGCGTGCCCTATCTCTTCTCGGACTTCAAAAAAAAGAATGGCTACCGTCGCTCCTGCGAACTATCAGCTGTCTATCATCTGTATCGTCAGGATTATTGTGGCTGTGCCTTCTCGAAGGCGGAGCGGAACCGGCGGAAGGCAGCAGAGGAGGAACAGAATGGATAAGCGCACCGCTTTCTTTGGAATGATCCTGTGCTGCCTGTTCCTGCTCAGTGGATGTGGCAGTTCGGGGCAGAAGGAAACGCCCCGGGATGACGGCCTTCTCATCGGTTTTGCGCAGATTGGCTCTGAGAGCGGCTGGCGCATCGGCAACACGAAGAGTGTGCGGGACGCAGCGGATGCGGCGGGCGTCCGTCTCATGATGGCGGACGCGAACCAGAAGCAGGAAAACGAAATACGGGCGATCCGTTCTTTCATCGCCTATAACGTTGATGTAATCGCATTCGTGCCGATCGTAGAAGACGGGTGGGAAAACGTGCTCGCCGAAGCAAAGCGGGCGAAAATCCCCGTTATTCTCTCCGACCGTCAGGTCAGCAGTACGCTTGACCCCACACTATATAGCGCTTATGTCGGCGCGGATTTCTATAGCGAAGGCAGGCGTGCAGGCGAATATCTGATTCGCAAGGCGGATGAGCTTGGACGGGACTGCCTGCGCGTCGCGGAACTGTCGGGCACGCCGGATTCAACTCCGGCGCTGCAGCGTGCACAGGGATTCCGGGATACTGTAGCGGGTGATGGGCGCATTGAGATCGTCACATCGGTTTCGGGTGATTTCATGCGTTCTAAAGGAAAAGAATGCATGAGCAAGATTCTGAACGAATTCCCGGACGGCATCGATGTGCTTTATTCGCACAATGACGCGATGAGCTACGGTGCAATCGAGGCGATGGAGGCGGCCTCTATCCGCCCTGGTGAGGATATCGTAATCATCTCAGTGGATGGGGAGCAGGAGGCGATTGACCTGCTCCAGGCTGGGAAAATGAACTGCGTTGTCGAATGCACGCCAATGCTCGGTAGTCTGGTCATGAAGCTCGCAAAGCAGCTTGCAGCGGGGGAAGAGGTGCCGCGGGTGATCTATCCGGAAGAAACAGTATTCACAGAATGGGACGATCTCTCTGGCCTAGCGCCTCGGGGATACTGAGATGCGCCCCGCTGGAAGCCGGAGCGTCGCTGAGGGTGCAAGCCGCCTGACGAGCTTCGTTACGTTTATTCTTCTCATTCCGGCGCTGACGGCGCTCGTGCTGATGCTCGTATATGCGAACACCTATTCGCAAGCCGGAAAACGTATGGCGGACGCTGCGCGGCTGAAGCCAATGGTTGCGCACGATATTCCGGAACGCATATGGTCCGCTGTCGCGGGGCGGGAGAGCTATGAGGACTGCGGTGCGGACGGGCAGATTGAAGAGGTTGACGGTGAGCTGGACCGTATGATCGCGGAATCCGGGAACCGCCTGGAGCTGACCGTAGCGCGGCGCGCGATGGATACTCTGGCAGGATATGCAGCGGAGATCCGTGAAAATATGGAAGCTGGAGGCCCGGTAACGGCAAATGAGGCGCTGTTGGACGAAGTCCGGTCTGTGGCGGCGCTGATCGAGAATATGCTGGGCGACTGTATCACGGCGGAAGCGGAGGCACTGGCTGAACGCAACCGCGTGCTCTCACGCATTGTATTTGCTGCAGCCATCGCGGAGGCCGCGGTGCTCATACTGGCACTGACCGTCTCACTGCGCATGCGTGGGCGCATGGTCCGGGAAATCCGCGCGCCGATCGTTCGCCTTCAGGAAACGACGACGCGCCTGGCCGGAGGAGATCTGACCGCGCGGGCAGAGCACACGGACATCGCGGAAATGACAGAACTGACCGAGAGCGTAAACGTCATGGCGGACCGTCTGCAGGAGCTGATCCGCCAGAACCGGATCGAGCAGGAGAATCTGAAGAAGGCGGAGATGCGGACGCTGCAGGCCCAAATCAATCCGCATTTCCTTTACAACACGCTGGATACCATCCTCTGGCAGGCAGAAGATGAAAACAGTGCGGAGGTCATCCGTCTGACTAAAGCGCTCTCCGACTTTTTCCGCATTTCGCTTTCCTCCGGCAGGGACTGGATCACGGTAGAGCAGGAGATCCGGCACCTGTCGGGGTATCTTTCAATCCAGAAGACGCGCTACAGGGACGTTCTGAATTACGAAATCGACGTGGATCCGGAAATCCTGCCCTGCCCCATGCTGAAACTGGTGTTGCAGCCCCTGGTGGAGAACGCGATCTATCACGGGATTAAGGAGCACCGGGGCGGTGGAACGATCACAGTTTCGGGCCGGCGGGAGGGAGATTTCCTCGCTTTTTCGGTACGGGATACGGGCGGCGGCATGACGGAAGAACAGCTTACAGCGGTGCGCAGAAGCCTCGCAGAGGGGACGGACATGCCTCATGGACGCGAGTTCCCGGGTCACGCAGGTTCCGGCTTCGGCCTCAGCAACGTGAACCAGCGCATCCGCCTCTATTACGGACAGGAAACGGGGCTTTCCATCGAGAGCAGCCCAGAGGGAACAACGGTTTCCTTCCGGGTGAGTGCTCAGGGAGGAGGTGACAGATAGCATGGCGATCCGAGTCTTTCTGGTGGACGACGAGGTGGCGATCCGCGAGGGCATCCGCAATTCCCGCATCTGGGAGGATGGCGAATTTACTCTGGTAGGGGAGGCGCCGGACGGGGAGATTGCGCTGTCAATGATCGGAGACGAGCGGCCGGACATTGTACTGACCGACGTGCGCATGCCTTTCATGGACGGGATGCAGCTGGCGGAAGAGCTCTCGCGTCAGATGCCATGGATCGAAATCATGATCCTCTCCGGGTATGACGAGTTTGAATACGCGAGAAAGGCCATGAGTCTTGGTGTGCAGGAATACCTGCTGAAGCCGATCTCTGCGGCAGAACTGAGGACTGCACTGGAGCGGGCGGCAGAGCGACTTCGCCGGGAGAAGAGCCGCAGCGAACGGACAGAGAGCCTGCGCCGCCGCCTCGCGGGCGGAAGCCGCTTTATGAAGGAAAAGCTGCTCTCATCACTGCTTTCTTCTCCCATGGGTGAGGAAGAGGAACGCGCCTGTCTGACCCAGATGCGCGCGCTGGGAATTGATCTCGTTTCCGGCTGCTATGTGGCGGAGGACATTTTCTGGGAAGATGGCGGGGAAGACCTTTCTCCCGGTCGTGATGCTGTCTACGCCCTGGCGGAAAGCGCTGGCGGTGCGGTGCATGCCTGTTCCGGGCGGCATGGCTCTCTCGTTCTCGTGCTTGGCGCAGACGAGCGGGATGCGGAGGGGCGGGCATATGCCTTTGCGCGCAGCGCGCTCGGCGAACTGGAGCGCATGGGCTGCCAGCGGGCACTGGTCTCCGTTGGGGACCCGGTACCCCGGCTTGGACTTGCCTGTGATTCTTACCGGTCGGCGCGGCACATCCGGCATATCCTTTCAGCTGCGGGACGGGATGCGGGTTTTACCGTGGCGGGGAGTCGTGATCTCTCAGAGGAACAGGTCGCACCACCCGAAACGGATGTTCGCCCTCTTTACGAGCGCCTTCAGTACGCAGAGGCGGGCGACGCCGAACGCATCCTCGCGGAGTATGCAGCGACATTGGACCGGGCAGAACTGCACTCGGTTGTGGTAGACAGCTATTTGACGGTGGAGGCCCTGATGACGGCCTCGCGTATCCTTCGGGAAGCAGGGGGCAAGACGGCGGACCTGCCGGAAGCGGCGCGCTACGAGCGCATGCTGACGGATGCGGAAGGACGGGCGAACCTGGACGCGGCGGCAGGGCTTCTGCGCTGTGCCCTCGAGTACCGCGACGCCCGCAGACCGGGAAGAGGAGGCGCGACGCTTGCTAGAGCGCGCGCATACCTTGCACAGCACTTCGACAATCCGAATCTGATGCTGCGGGATGTGGCGGAATACGTGGGCATGAGCGACAGCCGATTCTCTGCCGTTTTTGCCCAGCAGATGGGGATCACCTTTACAGAGCATCTGACGGCTCTGCGTATCGGGAAAGCGAAGGAACTGCTTGCCCAGACGGAAATGCGCGCCTCCCAGATCGCTCAGGCGGTGGGCTACAATGATCCGCACTACTTCAGTTACCTTTTCCGCAAGCATACAGGGATGACGGCGTCGGATTATCGCCGGGGTGAAAAAAACCCGACTGAATCGGGGGAATTTTGAACCGGTTATAGTCGAAAACCGGAAAAGAGGAATAAGAACGCGACGATTTTTAACGGTTATGAAAGTTTTTTTCCTTTACTTTTTGAGAGAAAGCAGGTAAAATATCACCAAACAGCAGGTAAAACCTGCCAAATCAAAAGGAGGATTCGTTATGAAGAAACTGCTTGCTCTGGCGCTTGCTCTCGTCCTTCTGATGGGCGCGGCGGCGGCGATGGCCGACTTCAAGGTTGCTTTCTCTCAGATCGGACAGGAGTCTGACTGGCGTACGGCAAACACCGACAGCATCAAGGCCGCGATCGAAGGCCATGAGGGCTGGGAACTGATCTATGATGACGCACAGCAGAAGCAGGAGAATCAGATCAAGGCGTTGCGCAACTTCATCACCCAGAACGTGGACGTCATCCTGTTTACCGGTGTTGTTTCCACTGGTTGGGAAGAGGTGCTCAAGGAAGTCAACGAGGCTGAGATCCCGCTGATCCTGATCGACCGTCTCCCGGATTGCATTGACCAGATCGACTACGTCGCAGCTTTCGGCGGAGACTTCGTCGAGGAAGGACGCCGTCAGGTCGCATGGGCTGGCGAGTATCTGAAGAGCGTTGGCCGCGGTGACGAGGAAGTCAACGTTGTTATCATGGAAGGCACCACCGGTGCATCCGCACAGGTCGGCCGTACCGAGGGCAACCTGGCTGCCATCGCTGACTATCCGAACATGAAGGTCGTTGGACAGCAGTCCGGCAACTTCACCCGTGCGGAAGGACAGGCCCTCATGGAGAGCTGGATAAAGACCATCGACAAGATCGATGTCCTGATCGATCAGAACGACGATATGGCACTGGGCGCACTCGACGCCATCAAGGGCGCCGGCA
>JAIKWN010000004.1 GCA_024684665.1 Clostridiales bacterium
CTTCGGAGGCCTGCAAACAGTCCGGCCGCTGCGCTCTGCCGCAGGTTTTGCCTTTATTGCCCGGACGTGCGCTTCCGGAAGCGCTGAAAGGTTTTGAGGCCGCGCTTGTCCCATGGGAAGAAGCCAGGCAGCTTTCTCTCAGGCAGTTTGCCGTCCATCACGACGACGTCCGCACACTGGCCATTGTCATCGGACCTGAAGGCGGCATTACGCCTGAAGAAATCAGCGCCATGAAGTCCGTCGGCGCTCTGCCGGTAACCCTGGGTCCCCGCATTCTGCGTACCGAAACCGCGGGACTGGCGGCGGTCGCTGCCCTGATGAGCTTGTACGGTGAAATGGAGGGAAACGCATGAGTCCAACCGTTGCCTTCCACACCCTCGGCTGCAAGGTGAACCAGTACGATTCGCAAGCCATGCTGGAGCTCTTCCGCGCCGCCGGATACCAGGCCGTTCCCTTCTCTGAAGACGCGGATGTCTATGTCATCAACACCTGTACCGTGACCGGTGTCGGCGACAAGAAATCCCTTCAGGCTGCGCGGCGCATCCGGCGCGAGCATCCAAACAGCGCACTGATCCTTTGCGGCTGTCTCGCACAGCGCAAGGGAGAAGAACTGATCAAAGAGCTGGACGCACAGCTGGTCATCGGAACGCAGCACCGCGCACAGATCGTTGAACTTTTGGAACAGGCTCTCCGGGAAAAGCATGGGATTGCCGCGGTCGAACCTCTGCCGCCCGGAACCCCCTATGAGCCACTGTGGGTCGCTTCCCAGGAAGAGCACACGCGTGCGGTGATGAAGATCCAGGAAGGCTGCAACAACCATTGTACCTACTGCATTATCCCAAGTGTGCGCGGGCCGATCCGGTCACGCAACTTGGATGACATCCGCAAAGAAGCCCGTGCGCTCTCAGAAGCCGGTTTTCGGGAGATTGTCCTGACAGGCATTCATCTGACCAGTTACGGGAAAGACTTTGGGGATCAGTCGCTGCTTGACGCGATCCGCTGTGTCCATGCAATCGATGGCATCGAGCGGATCCGCCTGGGAAGCCTGGAACCGACTGTCGCGACAGAAGCTTTTGCTCAGGCGCTGCTTCAAGTACCGAAAGTCTGTCCGCAGTTCCACCTGGCGCTGCAGTCCGGCTGTGATACGGTCCTCCAGCGCATGGCACGGCGTTACAATATGCGCATGTACATGGAAGCGGTCGATACGATCCGCGGCGTGTATCCGCTAGCCGCACTGACCACCGATATCCTGACCGGCTTCCCCGGAGAGACGGACGAAGAACACCGGATCACCTGTGAAGCTGTTCAAAACATTGGGTTTTCCCGGATTCACGTTTTCCCCTATTCCCCGCGTGAAGGCACCAAAGCAGCCGTCATGCCCGGGCAGATCCCTCGCGAAGTCAAGGAGCGCCGTGTCCGGGAACTGATCGCTATCGGGGAAGAGACTTCCCGGCAGTATCGGACACAATGGTTGGGGCGTACTGCGGGTGTGATCCTCGAGCAGCATGACGAAGAAGGCTGGCACGGCTATACTGAGACCTATATCCCCGTGACCGTCCAGACGCAAACGGGAGATTCCGGCCAGCTTGCGACGGTGAAGCTGGACAGCCTGACGAAAGACGGTATGGCAGGAACTCTCCTGTCTGAACAATAAACTTATGATACGAAAGGAGACCCCCATGAGCGACTGTTTGTTCTGCAAAATCATCCAAGGTGAGATTCCGTCCACCAAAGTCTACGAAGATGAGCGCACGTATGCTTTCCGCGACATTCATCCGATGATGCCCACCCACGTTCTGGTTGTCCCCAAGCAGCACCTGGCTTCCCTGGCCGAAGCGAATGAGGCCGGCGACGATGTCCTGGCCGCCTGCCTGCGCGCGTGCGCAAACGTCGCGAAAGCAGAAGGGCTGACCAATGGCTTCCGCGTCGTCTCCAACTGCGGCGACGACGCCTGCCAGAGCGTTCACCACCTGCATTTCCACGTCCTCGGCGGCGGCCAGATGAGTGAAAAGATGAATTGACGCGCAGTCAGAAAAAACAGTCGGTCCTGTGCGGCCGGCTGTTTTTCAATGCTCGGATGATTACATTTTTTCCAATACATTCCGTTTCAGATTGCGGAAGAAGAGGAGGCAGATGACACAGGAAACGCCTTCTGCGATCAGGAAGCACCACCAGACCGAATTCACCGTGCCAAAGATTTGCTTCAGCAGCAAGGCCGCCGGAAGCAGGACCGCCAACTGCCTGCAGATGCTGAGGATCATGCTGTACAAGCCCTTCCCCACCGCCTGGAACACATTGCTCAGCACAATACCGATCGCCGCCATGATGAAACACAGGCTGATGATCCGCAGCGCGCCGGGGCCCAGTTCCTTCATCTGCCGTGTGACGATGCGCTTCTGCAGGATTTCAGCTGCTGCCTTTTCATCCTCCGTCATGGTCGCCTCATCGGCGGTCTTTGCCAGAAGGGCTTCTTCATCCTCAAGGAGAACGCGGACTTCTTCACTGACTTCCTTCCGGCCGTCGCCTCCGTCGAAAACTGTCATGAGTTTGTCCGGGAAGATCTGGAAGATCAGCATACCCACAGACATGATAATCACCGCGTACAGCAGTGCGACACGGACCGCCTGGTAGACGCGCTCCTTCATCCTTGCGCCGAAGTTGTACCCCACGATCGCGATCAGGCCAGCGCCAAGGCCAAAGCATGGCATGAAGATAAAGGACTGGAGCTTGAAGTAGACGTTCAGGACGTTAACCGCCGCGTTGCTCTGGTCGCCAAATCCGGAAAGGATGCTGTTCATGCCAACGTTCATGACCGATCCGATGGCTTGCATCACCGTGGTGGGCAGACCCACCGCCAGAATCCCTTTCATGGCGTCCGGTGAGAACATGAATTCCCGGATGCGCAGGCGGAGTTCCCTGTTGCGTGTCTGGTTCAGGACAAAGCCGACGCTCATTGCTACCCACTGTCCGACGACAGTGGCAATAGCGGCACCGCGGACACCGAGATCGCAGGCATTGATCAGGATCGGATCCAGGATGATGTTCGTCAGCGCGCCGGAGAGCTGGGTGATCATGGAGAGGACGGTGTTTCCCGTGGACTGCAGCATGCGCTCCATCAGCACGGACATGAACAGTCCGAACGCTAAGATCGTCACGATGGACAGATACTCCTCGCCCATCCTGCGAATCGCGTCCGCATTGTTCAGGTTATCGCTGACCACCAGCCCGAGCAGCGTCGGCGCCAGGAAAAGGCCGACAATCGCGAAGAACAACCAGCCAGACGCCTCGATCAAAAACCCGTTCCAGGCGACACGGCGCGCTTCGTCCGCTTTGTGCTCCCCCAGTTTACGGGAGATCAGGCTCGCGATGCCAGTGCCCATGCCCACGCTCAGCGCGATCATCAGCATCTGGAACGGGAAGGCCAGCGAAACCGCGGTCATACCGTTCGGGTCATACCGTGCAATAAAGATGGAATCGACCACATTGTAAGCGGCCTGCACGATCATGGAGATCATGATCGGCAGGGAGATCTTCGGGATCAGCCGCTTCATCGGCATCGTGCCCAACAGCTTTGAGCGTTCGTCCTGCTGCATGAATCGCAACCTCGTCTTTCTTTTTTGTTAAACTGATTCTATCGGCTTGATACGGTCCGGTCTGAGCATTCCCGCGAGTCCTTCAGCGCTTGCGGCTCTGATGTCACAGGGCTCACCGGCGAAACGTCCTTCGGTGTCCAGCAGGCAGCTGAGCATTCCTGCATTCTGTCCGGCCTGGACGTCCAGCGGCCGGTCTCCAATCATACACGCAAGTTCCGGATCAATATTGTATTGTTTTATCAGGTGC
>JAIKWN010000134.1 GCA_024684665.1 Clostridiales bacterium
ACTGTGGCTCAGATCACCGAGGAGACCGGCCTGAAACGTGCAAGTATCAATTCCTACCTTCCATACGCACACATCATCTACAACCTCCCAGATATCAGTATCAAGGCAGAGAGGCAGAAACAGTACCGTGTAAGGAAGAGGAACAACGATAGAACGGATGCCGAAAAAGAAGAGAAGCTCTGGCAGGAGTTAATCTACCTGCAGGGATGCCTTTTCATCACCAGCAAAGGTCTGGACTTTACGTATAAGATTCACGGCGGAGAGATGTTCGTGGATCGGAAAGAGAAGAGCATCACAAGAGCGACCGTGATGAAGGCGTATGGGAAAGTCGTCGAACTGGATGGCGCTGTGAAGGGACCGAAGACCCTCGGAACGTTCGGAGCAAGCTATCTGTACCCGATTTTCGTAAAGATGGGACTCATAAAAACAGCCGGAGCGTGATCGCTTGAGAGTGCGACTGCTCCGGCATTTCTTCGACTATATCGTTTGGATTGTTACGCAATAATCTTCTCGAATACCATATCTGTCATAGCATTCTTAATGATCTCATCCGGTTTGCTGACCGGATCGATCCATTTTTCGATGTCATCTCCAGACAAAATGACTGGCATTCGGTCATGGATGAACCGGATCTCTTCGCTTGGTTCTCTTGTAAGGATCGTGAATACTGGGACCTGAATACCGGATATATCCTCAATCCGGTAAAGTCCTGCAAGCCAGGTGACAGCGGATCCTTTTGGTTGGATCATGTATTCATCGCCGGTCTTGGCTTTCCCGGTGGCTGCATTGATCAGATGCTCCCATTCAAAATAACATCTAATCCGGACCGTGAGTTGTGTATTGACGGTTACCTTTCGTACTCGCTTCTCCTAGGTTTGCGGTTTTGGGGATTATTGGTAATCTCTCTGTCTGCTTGCCGTTTTTCACGGTCTCGCCGCTCTGTAATATCGTCCTCACCCAGCTGCTTGTCTGCGTTCTGGACGCTGGCAAGGAAATCCCAAAAGCGAATCTTGCCGCTGCTGACGGCACCCCGGATGCGCTCCTTTGCCTGGTCCTCCATCTGTGGGCGGAGGGAGAGACGGGCGTCGGTAAGCTCGCCAGGGTCAAGGTCGGACGCCTGCTCTTTCAGTTCGGAGAACTTCGCCTGTTCCTTTTCTACGGCGGCGGTGAGGGTGGTTTCCTGCTTGTCGAGCTTGACTACATCCGCTTCCACGCTGGAAATCTCTATTTTGGCCTTCTTCATCCCGGCGGCGTCCTCTTTGTCAAAGGTCTGCATGACGCTCTTTTCCTCGAAGCGCAGTTCCTCGATTTCTTCGGAGATCGCGGCGAGCTGCGTTTTCAGTTCTTTCCGCTTACCGATGGTGAACAGGGACAAGCCTTCCAGTTCCTGTTGCAGACGGCTTCGCTCTTCCAGCCTGGCCCGGATCTGCTCGTGGAGCGTTGTATACTCGGTATAGATCTGCTTCGCTTTTTCAACGTATTCCTTCTTGCCCTTTCGCTGATCCCGGATCACCAGCAGACCGTAATTGAAAACGATGATGTTCTGGCGAACGGTCTCCAACGCGGCGGCGATGGCAGGGATCGTCGTTTCTACGGCCTTTTTCAGATTTACAATGGTGGCCTTCAGTCTTCGGATCAAGGCGTTGTCCGCCTTGATCTGGCGGTTGATCTCGCAGCGTTCGGAGATATAACCTGCCGCTTCCATCCTTCGGGCACTGACACCCTCATGGATCGTGGGCTTTTCGTCCAGACCACGCTCCGCATGGCTGCGATGGTCAACACGGTCTTCTATGCCGTTTCGCTCCAGCCAGCGATTGGTGTGATCGGCCCAGGCTGCCCGCCACTCAACAAGCTGTTCTTCGCTGTTCCATCGGGCGGTGATAGGATTCTGCCTGCCGTATTTCGTGCTGCAAGGATGCTTGTTCACTCGTTCAAAGTCCTTCTTTTGGGCGACAGAGGGCGGGAGGTATAGGCGTTCCTTTCCCACCTGATACAGATACTGCTTTTCCCAGCCCTCCGCCTTTGCCGTGTTGAACTCTGCGGCGGTGAAACCCTGCTCTTTGCCGTCCCGGACACAGAGGTATTCTTTCTCCGTCTTATTCTGCCATGACCCGTCCTCGTTCAGCGGCCTCATGGTCAGCAGGATGTGGACATGGGGATTATGCCCGTCCGTGTCATGGATGGCAGCGTCGGCACACATCCCGTCCGAGACGAATTGCTCCTGTATGAACTCCGACACCATCCCGATCCACATCTGCCTGTCCAACTCCACGGGCAGAGCGACGACAAACTCACGGGCGAGCCGGCTGTCCTTCGTCTTTTCGACTGCCTCAACTGCATTCCAGAGCTTTTCTCTGTCTTGCCATCCGGAGGGGGCCATGGGCGGCAGGAACACATGTTCCCACACAAGACCGCCTTTTCGGGTGTAGTCGTGTTGGATGCCGTCATAGTCGTTATAGATGCTGGAACAGCTCATATAGGCAGCAGCGCCGCAGGCGGTGCGCCCAACACCCCGCGTGATGACCTTGGCTTCCATGTGGAAGATCGCCATAATACGGTCGTTCTCCTTTCCCGGCCCGCAGGCCGTGGCTTTTGCTTCTTTTCCCGAAAAGAAGATGTGCCGCGCAAAGCGGCGCATAAGCAGTTGGCGGAGGGTATGTTCCGATCAGGAACATGCCGCGATGCGGGAAGCAACGCTGCCAACTGCACCGGCAATGACGGCTTGCAGCATTGTCGGCCCCTCCGGAGGAAGCCCCGGTGGGGCTTTCGTGAGGAGCGCACGCTGGCCAATGGCCATACCACCGCCGGCCCGTGGCCGGTGGTGAGTAAGTGCGCCCTTCGGGAAAGAGGAGGAGCGCCCCGGATGGTCGGAACGCTCCGTTCCTGCGTCAGTTTTGCCGCTTGGCCAGGCTGAAAAGGTAATCCCGGATCTCGTCCAAGTTCATGTCCTTCGTGTTGGGCAAGGCCGCCTCCAGGATCGCCCCTTCCTGAATAAGCCGATGGTTCCGGGCTTTGCGCTCCCGGTCCCGATCCCGCGCCTGGGCTTCCTCCAAACGGTGTTTGGCTTGCAAATACTCCTTTTCCGATGCTTCTGTGGTCATAAAACGTATCCTTTCCGGCCCCTGCGGGCCTGCGTTTGGCGCTGTATCTTGAGAGGAGCGGCACCGGCAGAACAAGGCGTTTCGGCATTGGTGCCGGTGCCGCTGAGATTCGGTATCGCTTTTGCCTGAGTGGTATCAACCACCGAGAAAACCCCAATCAACGGACATCTGCCCGGAATCCGGTGCCTGCGGCGGGTCTAAGGGAACGGCTTTCGCCATGCCGGTCATACATCCCGCGAGATATACCGGAAGCGCCTTCGTCATGGCGTTTTCCACGGCAGTCACGATCTGGCTGACGAAGCGTTCCTCCCGTTCCCGGTTTTCCAGGTAAGGGTCATCCTTCAAACGGTCCAGCCGGTCAAAGTAATCCACGATGGCCAGGGCAACGACCTGGCTGTAGGATTTGTATTGCTGGCGGTCCATTGCCTGAAGTCGCTCCCATGCCTGCCGCTGGAGAGGCTTGTCCAGGTTGAAGCGGAGGTTGGTGCATTTGATCTCGCTCATACGGCCTTTTCCTTTCGCAGCGCCGTGAAGGCCAGGTACTCATAGCCCTTAGCCGTGGCGCAGATATCCTCGATGATAGTGACACGTTCCTTGTCGTAGTCACCGAAGTTCTTGACCACGCAGCCGCCCCCGCCGACGATAAAGAGCTGCATGAGATCGGGATTGTACTCATAACGGCGGAGTGTGTCAAAGATGGTTTTCGCGTACTCATTTGCCGCGGCGGAGATGCAGTCGAGATAGGGTTTCCCGATGTCGGCGGTGCCGGTGCGAAGGACCTGCTCCACGATGCTGTCCCCGATCTTCACGCCAAGGCTATCCATTACGGCGTTCCGCGCGGCGGTGACGCACTGATCGACGCCCAGTTTCTCCGTCCAGCACTTGCTTTCCACGGGCCTGCGGTTGACCAGGTACAGAACATTCATTGTGCCGTTGCCGATATCCGCAAGGATGTTCGTGCCGCCAAACTCACCGAGGCGGTTGACGATGGCGGGATAGCCCTGCGGGTACAGGCTGCAACCGACGATGCGGATGCGGTACGCCTTGCCGTTGAAGCGGAAGGACACACGCTCGTTTTGCGTGAGATATGCCCGGAACGCTTCGCGCTGGTGCCGAATCCAGGTCATGGGCAGCCCGGCGGCAAGGTGAACGTCCGCTTCATGGAGCCCGGCAATGTTCAGCTCCTTGGCAACCGCCATAAGGGTAAGCAGATAGTTGTCGTCGTCCGTCGCCTTGTTTGCGATGAACGCTTTGTGCCCTTCGCCCACGCGGTAGAATTTGCCGTCATACTCCAGGATGCCCCCGGTGAAGATCGGCTCAGTATCGTAAGCGATCAGCCCGGTGGGAGTGACCGTGTTTGCGGTTTTCACGTTTCCGTAGCCGTGATCGACGGCGATGATCTTGGTTCCGTTCAAGTCCTTCATGCGCTCTGCGCCTCCTCTCCGATGCTATCCTTCGTGACCTTCGCTTCCAGCATACCGAGCAGCAGGTCCTCGGCGGTGCTTTTCGCTTGGGGATTCCCAAACGAGGAAACGACAAACGTGACTTTCCCGATTTTGCGCGGATATGGCGCGGCCAGCTGGACGGCCTGGTTGGTTGAGATCGCATTCATAAACGAACACCCCTCTCTGAATGATTCCGCCGAAATCGGCACCGCATTTTGAAAAACGGTACCGCCCGGAACGGTGGAATCATTCTAAAAGAGGGGCTCGGAAATCACATTGAGCCGGAATTGACCGGAAATTGAGAAAAAAACAGGCGGCAGCTTGAAATAGCTGTCGCCTGTGGCATTAGGGGTATTCTTTTACAATGGAAGCTCTTGTCGCTTTGCGGTTAGCAATTCCGGTTCGTCGGACCAAACGGTTTCAAAGATTTTGAGAGCCCTCCTGAAATGCTC
>JAIKWN010000160.1 GCA_024684665.1 Clostridiales bacterium
ATCACACATGCAAAGCGGAGGTCTGAAACGGGCTGCGCTTTGTCTGGATTCGATATTTGCGGCGGAGCCGCTTGACATACAGGAGGAACAGTTTGTCCGAATCGGAAACCCCAAGGCGCAGGAGAAGAACACAGAGGGCGCCCGAAACGCCGATCGAAATGCCGGCCGAAACCGGCGCGGTTCAGCTAGAAACGCCGCCCGTCAAGCCGGAACCTGTGCGCATTACCTCAGCGGCGGAAACTCCATCCTGGATGGTTTCGGAAGCTGCCATTTCCGGTGCGGCGGAGCGGCGGAACGGAACGAAGAAAACGGCGGAAGCCGAACCACCAGCAGAAGCGCCGGAAAGAAAAAAATCCAAAGAGAAACTACGCAAAGCGGGAAGGCGGAAGCTCGCCTCTCCCCGGGCCGGAAGGCGAATGACCTTGGCGGAGCCCCGTAAAAAGCCTGCCCGGAAAAAGAAAAGAGGGCGGGGGCCCCTGCGGGCTGTCCTGGCGGTTTTCGGCATCGTGCTCTTGGGCGGAGCGCTATATGCGGGCATCCGAGGTGGATCCCGACTGCTAGATATCAAGCGCACCCTTGATCGTGGCGAGAACGTCTTTTACGGCAACCTATATATGAACAATCTCCCCCTCGAAGGGCTGACTATGGAACAGGCGTCCCTTCTGGTGCGGGAGCAGGTGGACAGCAAGATCGCCTCCTTCCGCATCACCCTGCGCACCCAGGACGGGCGCAGCTGGGACATCACATCCGGCGACCTCAATATGCAGTATCACACAGCGGACCAGCTGGATCAGCTCTGGTCGGTGGGGCATACCGGCACCTCCAGGGAACGGTACGAGCAGGTGAAAGCGCTGGAGGAAAACCCCATCTGGCTGAATGCGCCTCTGACCTACGACCTCTCGGACGTGAACCGGATCCTCTCCGATATCAAGGCGGAAGTCGACATCCCCGCGGTCAGCGCGACGAGAGTGGACGACGATACGAAGTGGCCCCCCTTCTCCTATACGGACGACGCGCCGGGGCAGACGCTGGATATTTCCGGCCTGAACCAGCGGATCGCGGAGATGTGCGAAACCATCACCAGCGGCACCGTGGAGCTGGTTCCCACGAAGGTGGAAGCCAAGGTCACAAGGGAATGGCTGGAGGGGCAGATCGTGCGCCTCGCCTCCTATGAGACGGCGGTCGGCGCCACGAGCCACGAGGGGCGTTTTACGAACATCCGCATCGGGACGGAAAAGTTCAATCATCTGGTCGTAAAGGCCGGGGAGACCGTCAGCTTCAACAAGGTGACGGGGAAACGAACGGAAGCGAACGGCTTTGTGGAGGCGCCGGAGATCGCCTACGGGGAATACGTGATGGGCACCGGCGGCGGCATCTGCCAGGTTTCCTCCACGCTGTACAACGCGGTGGTGAACGCGGGGCTGCAGGTGACGAAGCGCACGCAGCACTCCCTGCCTTCCAACTACGTTCCCAAAGGGCAGGACGCGACGGTGTCCGACAACCGGCTGGACTTCGTCTTCCGCAACAACACCAGCGCGCCGCTGTATTTCGAAACGCAGTACTACAAAAAGAAGAATTACTGGTATTCGGAGTTCGTGATCTACGGGCGGCCGGATCCGAACGGATACACCTACCGGCTGGAATCCGAGGTGCGGGAAGTCATCCCCCTGCCGGATCCCGTCTATAAGCCGGACAGGAGCATGACCTATGTGGTGTACAACGACGAGACCCACCAGATCAGCAAGGGCGAGGAAGGTTTCATCGTGGACGTGTATCTCGTGACCACGAACGCAAGCGGGCTTCAGATCTCCCGCGAGCTGCAGTACACCGACACTTACAAGGCGGTCGCTCCGCAGTACTACATCGGCGTCATGCCCCGGGAGGGCGCGTAACTCCGCCGGGAATCCCCCGACAGACAAAAGAAAGGGCGAAACAGGATGAAAAGGTTTTGCGCATGGGTGATGCTGGCGGTTCTGCTCGCGCTCGCGGCTGTGCCCGCGTTCGCGGCGGAGACCTCTCCCTGGCAGCTTTCGGGCGAAGAGAAGCCGAGGCGGGAAGATCTGGGCAAAGTGCCCGCTTTCCCCCGGGAACGCTCCGCGAACGGCGTCGGCGCTTTCCCGCGCTGGATGCGGCAGGCGCGCATCAACGGATATTACATC
>JAIKWN010000214.1 GCA_024684665.1 Clostridiales bacterium
TGAGCGCATGAGCGGAAAAGTTGCGGTCCGAAATGTCCGGATGTGCGAAAAAGACTGTCTCTGCCTCTATGTCTGTCCTACCGGCGCATCAGATACGGAGAACAGCGTAATCGATACCGATAAATGCATTGGCTGCGGCGCCTGCGCCGAGGCCTGCCCTTCTGCGGCTATCAGCCTTGTGCCCCGCGAATATCCGCCGCAGCAGGCAAAGGCGGATGAAGTCATCTCCGCTCTCAGGCAGCTGATCAACAGCAAAGTGGAACAGGAAGCCATTGCGTCGGCTCTGCCGGGTCCTTTGGCCGAGGCGATCAGAAAATCAAACCGCATCATGGCGGAAGACCTGCTGCGCGAATCGGGCTATATGCTGCCCCAGAGCGGCAATGCGCGAAGGCTCCTTGAAGACATGCTTTCCCTTGGGCCTGATTTCCCGGCAGAAGCCGCGAAACAGCTGCTTGCGGCGATTTCATTCAATGAACCTGCGGATAAGGAGGAAAAAACGATGGAAATCTGGAAATGCTCAGTTTGCGGTTATATTCATGAAGGTCCTTTGCCGGAGGATTTCAGATGCCCGGTATGCAAGCAGCCCGCTTCGAAGTTTGTCAAGGTCGAGCCTGAACCCGCAAAAAAGAACCCGTATGCCGGAACGCAGACAGAAAAGAATCTGGAAGCTGCCTTTGCCGGGGAATCCCAGGCGCGCAACAAGTACACCTACTTTGCATCACGTGCGAAAAAGGACGGCTTTGAACAGATCGCTGCCCTGTTCCTCAAAACCGCCGACAACGAGAAAGAGCATGCCAAGATGTGGTTTAAGGAACTGAATGGCATCGGAAGCACCGCCGAAAACCTCGCGGCCGCAGCGGACGGTGAAAACTACGAGTGGACGGATATGTATGAAGGCTTCGCCGTGACGGCCGAAAAGGAAGGGTTCCCGGCTTTGGCAGCGAAATTCCGCATGGTGGCTGCTATCGAAAAGCATCACGAGGAACGGTATCGCACTTTGCTGCGGAACGTTGAAATGCAGGAAGTTTTTGCGAAGAGCGAAGTCAAAGTCTGGGAATGCCGGAACTGCGGGCATATCGTCGTAGGCGTGAAGGCACCGGAAGTCTGTCCCGTCTGCGCCCATCCCCAGAGCTATTTCGAAATCAACGCGGAAAACTACTGATCTGAAGCATCCAAAGAATACAGGCGCCCGCAATCCGCGATTCTTTGCGGATTGCGGGCTTACTATCGGCAAAACATGGAATTGAACGAGGAGGTACCCTGATGATGAAAAAGTCGCAATCGTATGGTCCAGTCCGAATTTGGACGGCCTGACCGCTTCGGCAAAGAATCAGATCAGGAACGGTCTGACAGGCGCGGGCGTGCAGGTTACGGAGATTCACCTCAATACCAGGAAGCTGGAGCACTGCAGAGCCTGCGGCAACGGCTGGGGCACCTGCATTAAAAAAGGATCCTGCATCCTGCAGGATGATTTTGCCGGGATTTACAGGATCCTGGCGGAAGCTGACGGCATTGTGTTCATCAGCGCTGTCTACTGGTCGGACATGACGGAAGCCTTCAAAGCTTTTTTTGACAGGCTCCGCCGTTGTGACGCGACATATAATCACTATCTGGCGGAAAAGCGCTGTGTGCTGATCGCCTGCGCCGGAGGGACCGGCAGGGGCACGCTGGAATGCCTGACGCAGCTTGAGCGGGGACTGACTCATATGGGCATGCGGGCATATGACCGCATCCCCGTGGTGCGTTACAACCGGGATTATATCCTTCCCGCGCTCTACGAGGCCGGAAAAACATACGCGGACCGTCTTGAGCACGGATTCGATATGTACTATTAACCTCAGGCAGGAAGAAATGCCTGCATTATGAAGGGGACGGCAAGATACCGGGCACAGATGGAGCTTGTTGCCGCTTCTCCGCTTGATACCGTGCGCAACGCTGTAAGGACAAAGATTGGAAAGTTCACGAAAGCAGAAATAGCTGAGCTTGTCACATCGATGAGCTCAACATCGGTCGAACGCCATTTGAGAGTGCTCTGCGCCAGCGGTGAGATCGAAAAGCGCGGCGGCGGGCGATCCACCTACTATATCCGCAAGACGATATAAATGGCAGAAGATTGAGCCTGAAATCGCTGATAAACAGCTTTTCTTTCCTTAAATGCATATTGCATTGAATGTAGAACAATTGTTTTTAATTGGAAAAACAAGTTTGAGCAGCTTGAAGACAAACTGCTAAATCCACCTTATCCAATGTATATTTCATTTCTTCGAGTGTCGTGTGCCTGCTGGTCGTAATCCGGATACTGCCCTTTGCCAAAGCGTCCTCTCTCCCTATCGCCCGGATGACGTGGGAAGGCTCCAGCTGGTCTGCCGTGCACGCTGACCCACCTGAAACATGAATACCATGAAGCTCCAGGTAGGCGATTATCGTTTCTGCTTCAAAGCCAGGGAAGCTGACATTGATGTTGTTCGCGAGCCTTCCATACCATGAACCGTTTAGCACAGCATCCGTTTCCATCATGAGGCGCCGGATGGCATAATCCCGAATCTGCACCATCCTGTACCAGTTCCTGTTCTGCGCAAGCTCCGCTGCCTTCGCCATCCCCATAATACCGGGGACGTTCAGCGTTCCCCCACGCATCCCGTTCTGCTGCGCCCCGCCCGTAATCATCGGCTTCAGCTTCAGCCAGTCCTTCACGAAAAGGAACCCCACACCTTTCGGGCCGTGAAATTTATGAGCGCTTACGGACAGCATATCACAGTCATACGCGCTGACATTTGTTTGGCCGTATGCCTGAACCGCGTCCGTATGAAACGCAATGCCCGCCTCTCTTGTTATCCGGTAGATTTCCCTGATAGGCTGTATCGTGCCAATCTCGTTGTTTGCCGCCATGACCGTAATCAGCTTTGTTTTCCCCGTGATTGCCGCGTCAATTTTCTCTGGATTTACCCTGCCGTCGCACTCAACCGGAACATACGTCACCTTTATCCCCGTTGTTTCCAGATCCTTCAGCGTATTCAGGATCGCGTGATGCTCTATGTTCGTCGTAATGACATGGTCGCCCGGTTTCAGATATCCCTTGAGCGCCCAGTTGTCCGATTCGGTTCCGCCGGAAGTAAAGTAGATCTC
>JAIKWN010000218.1 GCA_024684665.1 Clostridiales bacterium
GCGAAAGCTGCCGGCATTCCGGCCCGTTTCGCGGCCACCAAGCTGATCGAAGGCGACGAAATGCTGGCGGATCAGCTCGACCTGACGAAAAACGAGCGCGAGACCGTGGAGCACATCATCCTGCAGATGGAGGACGAGAGAGGGCTGGACCGCTCCGCCGCCATCGCGGACATGCGGTTCTCCTTTATCCAGAACCTGGTGGCGGAGAGCGTCATCCATCCGCGGGAAAGCAAGGAGAGGGAGCGCAGCCGCCGCATCGATAAGATCCTGACGGGCAAATACACGGCGATCCCCTCGTTCATCCTGATCATGGCGGCGGTCTTCTGGCTGACGTTCAACGTGATCGGTGCCTGGCTGCAGGACCTGCTGGACGGCGGTATCACGGCGCTGGGCGACTGGGTGGCGGCAGCTATGGAACATTCCGGCGCGTCGCCCATGCTGCAGAGCCTGGTGACGGAAGGGATCTTCGCCGGCGTGGGCAGCGTGCTCAGCTTTATCCCGATCATCGTCATCCTGTTTTTCTTCCTGTCGCTGCTGGAAGACTCGGGCTACATGGCGCGCATCGCGTTCGTCACGGATAAGCTGCTGCGCAAGATCGGCCTCTCCGGCCGTTCCATCGTGCCCATGCTGATCGGCTTCGGCTGCTCCGTGCCTGCGATCATGGCAGCCCGGACCATGCCTTCGGAACGGGACCGCAAACTGACGATCCTGCTGACGCCGTTCATGAGCTGCACGGCGAAACTGCCCATTTACGGTTTCCTGACGGCGGCCTTCCTCCCGGCTTATGCGGGCCTGGTGATGGTCAGCCTGTACCTGCTGGGCATCGTCGTCGCGATTTTGTTCGCGGCGCTGCTGAAGCGCTCTGCGTTCAAGGGCGAAGCGGTGCCTTTCGTGATGGAACTGCCGAATTACAGGCTTCCCGGCGCGAAGAACGTGGGCCGGCTGCTTTGGGACAAGGCGAAGGACTTCCTGCAGAGAGCGTTTACGGTCATTTTCGTCGCAAGCCTCGTCATCTGGTTCCTGCAGCACTTCGATACGGGGCTGAACATGGTCGACGACCCGGAGACGAGCATCCTCGCCACCGTCGCGGGCACGATCGCGCCGATCTTCAAACCCCTGGGCTTCGGCAGCTGGAAGTTCTCCACGGCGCTCATCACGGGCTTTATGGCCAAAGAGAGCGTCGTCGCGACGCTGACGGTGCTGTTCGGAGAAGGCGCGGCCATCGCTTCCGCGCTGACGCTGCCCGCGGCGTTCGCGCTGCTGGTGTTCTGCCTGCTGTACACGCCCTGCGTGGCGGCTGTCGCCGCGGTCAAGCGGGAACTCGGCCGCAAATGGGCGGCGGGACTGGTGCTGGAGCAGTGCGTCATCGCCTGGATCGTGGCGCTGGTCGTGAAGATCCTTTTCGAAATATTGCTTTGATGCTATCCATCAAGAAAAATATGCGGACGGCGGACAAATTCTTCGGAATGAGCCCGCCGTTTTGTTATATAATATTCATATGAGTTTTGTTATCATTTGATACTTGCATCTGAGAGTAAAACCTGCAAGGAGGCAATCTATGAAGATCTATCCTGAATTCGTCGCAAAAGACCGGGTGATGCAGCCGGGCCAGGAGGGCTCCGCTGTTGACGCGCTGGACTTCGTCTGGAAGGGCAGCCGCATCCTGGGTCAGATCTACGTGCCGGTCCACACCCCCGGCGAGAAGCACCCGCTGGCGATCACGCTGCACGGCTTCCCGGGATACACGAACAACCAGGATCTGGACCACGCGCTGCGCCGCACCGGTTTCGTCACGGTCCATCCGTTCGCGCCCGGCGCCTGGGGCAGCGAGGGCTACTATACGTTCGACGGCCTCGTGGAGTGCGCGATGGCGCTGCTGGACTACTGCAAGAGCGATGAATTCGCCGAAAAGTACAGCATCTGCCGCGACAACATCTTCTTCGTCGGCCACTCCATGGGCGGCATGACCTCCGTCAACGTCCTGAAGAGAAGGGACGACGTCAAGGCAGGCGTGTTCCTGGCACCCTTCGACGTAGCGCAGTTCTTCTTCGAGGGTCACGATCCGAAGGCAGAACTGACGGAACTCTTTGAAGAAGGCTCCATCCTGCGCACCCCCGAACCCTTTATGGACTTTTTCTTCAAGAACGGGGAAGAGACCAAGGACGATCTGCTGTTCATGAACGCGGTGGACGTGCTGAAGAACCGCAATTTCCTGTTCGTCGGCGGCGCACTCGATCCGCTGGCGCCTCCCGCTACCATGTGCGAGCCGCAGTATAAGGCGGCGAAGGCGCTGGGCGACGGCAGCAAGAAGCAGGAGTATCTGCTGATCAATTCCGACCACGGCTTCAACGATCAGCGCATTTATCTGGCACAGAAGGTCGCAGAATATCTGGCGGACCTTGTGGAATAAAGCACTTATAGTTATCTAAAGGAGGACAAAAATGCGTAACAGCAAATTCATTGCGCTTCTGCTGGCGCTGGCATTGGTCCTGGGTTCCTTCGGTTTTGCGTTCGCAGACGAAGACGCTCCCGTGACCACGGCGGCACCCGCAGAGGAGACCGCAGCATCCGATGACATCGTGATCCTGCACACGAACGACGTGCACTGCGGCTACGAAGCCTATGACAAGCTTGCCGCACTGGCAAAGACGGCGGACTTCGTCGTGGATGACGGCGACGCCATCCAGGGCGGTCCGATCGGCACGCTGTCCAAGGGCGAGTACATCATCGAGATCATGAATTACATCGGGTATGACGTAGCAGGCATCGGCAACCACGAATTCGACTATGGCATGGATCAGTTTAAGAAGATTGCCGCCGAGGTAGCGGAATTCCCGTACGTCTGCTGCAACCTGATCGACCTGAAGACCGGGGAACCCCTGTTTGATGCCTACAAGATCTTCGAAGCCAAGGGCAAGAAGATCGCGTTCGTCGGCGTGGATACGCCCGAGACCTTCGTCAAGTCCACCCCGACCTATTTCCAGGATGAAAACGGCAAATATATCTACAGTTTCTGCGAAGGCAACGAAGGAAAGAATCTCTACGAAGCTGTTCAGAAAGCTGTTGATTCCGCAAGAGAAGAGGGCGCAGACTATGTCATCATCCTCGGTCATCTGGGTGAAGAAGATGAATCTGCTCCTTACAGATCCCTTGACGTGATCGCCAATACCACCGGCATCGATGCGTTTATCGACGGACATGCTCACCATGTGATCAGCGAAACTGTCGCAAACAAAGAAGGTAAGGATGTCTATCTGCAGTCGACCGGTACGAAGTTTGAAAATATCGGCAAGCTGACCATCGCAGCAGACGGCACCATCACTGGTGAGAATGTTCCCACCGAAGGCCTCGAGGCAGATGCTGAGGCTGCGGAATTCATTGCGAGCGTCGCAGCCAGGTTCGAAGAAACCATCAATACTGTCGTCGCAAAAACTGACGTCGATCTGACGATAGCGAATCCGGACGGCACAAGAGCGGTCCGCTCCAAGGAGACCAACCTGGGCGACCTGTGCGCCGACGCTTATCTCAACATCATGGAAGCGGATATCGCCTTCGTCAACGGCGGCGGCGTCCGTGACAACATCAAGGCCGGCGACATCACCTATAATGATATCCTGAAGGTCCATCCTTTCGGAAACATGGCCTGCCTGGTCGAAGTCACCGGACAGCAGATCCTTGACGCGATGGAACTCGGTTATTCCCAGGTTCCCAACGAACTGGGCGGCTTCCTGCAGATCGCAGGCGCTACCTGCACCGTGGATGCCACGATTCCGACTCCCGTCGTACGCAACGACAAGAACGAGTTTGTTGCGATCGAGGGTGAGAGAAGAGTTTCCGACGTCATGATCGGCGGCGAGCCCATCGATCCCGCGAAGACCTATAAGCTGGCTTCCCACAACTATATGCTGAAAGAAGCCGGCGACGGCTATACCATGTTCGGTAAGGATAACGTCAAGCTTCTGCGCGACGAAGTCCTGATCGACAACCAGGTGCTGATCAACTATATCGTCGACAAACTCGGCGGTGTGGTAGGCGAACAGTATGCAGAGTCCCAGGGCCGTATCACGATCAAACTGCCCGTTTCTTCGGTCTTCTCCGACGTTAACAGCGGCGACTGGTTCGAAAAGTACCTGCAGGGCGCTTATGACAACGGCATCATCGGCGGCTTCCCCGACGGCACGTTCAGACCCGACGGCAAATTGACTCACGCGCAGATCATGGTCATGGCGGCGCAGCTGCACAGCAAGCAGAAGGGCGACGAATACGATTTCATTGCCAATACGAAGGAAGGCGACGCCTGGTATCAGGTCTATGAAGACTACTGCGTAGCCGAAGGCATCGTTCCTGCCGAAACGTTCGGCGCGGGCGGTCCCTTCGAGGGCGAAGAGAACACCGAAGTGACCCGCGGTCAGATGGCGTTCTACTTCTCCGGCACGCTGACGGACGACTCTTATAAGGAAAAGAAAGAAGTATCGCTGAGCGACATCGATGGTTACTTCTTCCAGGAGAACATCGAAACGCTGGCCAAGGCCGACATCGTCGGCGGGTTCCCCGACGGCACGTTCCGTCCTGACGAACTGGTGACCCGCGCACAGGCT
>JAIKWN010000001.1 GCA_024684665.1 Clostridiales bacterium
CCATAATCCGCGGTCTTGACCGGGTAGTCCATGCGAAACAGCTCTTCCATCACTTGTTCTCCGTATCCCAGCCCATGGGCACGGGCACGCCGCGAAGCCCCGCCTCGTACAGCATGCCGCACGCCGTGAAGGCCGTGGCCTTCGTGGTGATGACGACGAGCCCCTGCTCCTCCGCGCTCTCCAGGATATCGTCCGTCGGCACCTTGCCGCGGGCGAAGACGAGGCACTTGAGGTCCAGCATCTCGCTCGTGCGCACGACGTGCGGGTTGGTGAGCCCGGTGATGAGCACGGTCTTCTCATCCACAAAGGCGAGCACGTCGCTCATGAGGTCGGAGCAGCAGGCGGTGTACACGGGCGTATCCAGCTTGTCGCCGCCGAGCAGCACCCTCGCGTTCAGTATCCGCACCATATCCGCAATGGTCACAAAATCACCTCTTCCGGTCTGATCAAATGGTTCCTCCGCCCGGGCGGAGCGGGTAGATTCTCCCAAAAGCATGATACCGTAAAAGAGTGAATTCGTCAATCGCAAGGATCGTGGGCAGAATGCGCAGAACGCTTGACAGCGCCGCGAAAACGGACTAAACTGGCTTTCAGAATCAAACGGACCGGGCCGCCCGGCATACCGGATGAACCCGGAAGAAAGGGAGGAGATCCGAAGTTGAAAAAGCTGTACGGCGTCATCGTGGCGATGACGACGCCCTTTACCGCGGAGGGCGAAATCGACGTCCCCGCGCTCGAGAGGGCCGTGGATTTCCAGATTGAAAAGGGCGTAAACTGCCTGTATCCCTGCGGAACGACGGGCGAGATGTTCCTCATGACGAAGGAGCAGCGCAAGCTCGTCGCCGAGACGGTCGTAAAGCGCGCGGCCGGCCGGGTCACCGTGTTCATCCACTGCGGCGCCATGGACCCCTGCGAGGTCGTGGAGCTCTGCAACCACGCGCACGACATCGGCGCGGACGGCGTCGGCGTCGTGACCCCCACCTATTTCAGCCTGGACAACCGCATGATGGTCGAGTACTACCGCGGCATCTGCGAAAAGCTCCCGAAGGGCTTCCCGGTGTACGTGTACGTTATCCCGCAGCTCGCCCACAACGACGTGGACGGCGCGACCATGCAGAAGATCGCGGACGCCTGCCCGGACAACGTGATCGGCGTCAAGTATTCTTTCGCCGACATGCGCCGCATGGTGGACTACTGCGAGGTCAACGGTGGGAAGTTCTCCGTCGTCTTCGGGCCGGACGATCTCTTCCTCCCCGCCCTCTCGATGGGCGCGGACGGCACCGTTTCCGGCTGCGCCGGTTGCGTGCCAGAACCCTTCGTCGAGGTATACCGCTGCTGGAAGGCTGGCGATCTCGAGGGTGCAAAGAAGGCACAGTTCACCTGCTTCGACCTCGTGAAGAAGCTGCGCTATGGCGCAGACATGTCCATCTTCAAGCACGTGCTGGACGACCGCGGCGTCGGCGGCGGGCACGCGAAAGCGCCGCTTATGGACCTCGCGGAGGATGCGGTGGAGCCGATCCTCTCGGAGATCCGTCCTTATTATCAGAAGTAATTTCAGCCGGAATTCCCGGTTGACAATAAAAAGGAGGAACAAACCATGAAGAAAGTCGCTCTTGTGCTCCTTGCCCTGCTGGTTCTTTGCGCGTCTGCTCTTGCCGATTATCCGGACAAGCAGATCACCGTCGTTTGCCCCTACGGCGCGGGCGGCGCCTCTGATACCACCAGCCGCATCTACGCCTCCATGCTTCAGGAAGCCGCGGGCGTCCCGGTCATTGTCGACAACCGCACCGGTTCCAATGGCGCGGTCGGCCTGACCTACGGCGCGCAGGCGGATCCCGACGGCTATACCATCACCTATATGCCGGTTGAGTCCGTCATCAACAAGTTCCTGGGTATCGGCGAAGTCACCACTGACGATTTCGCTTTCATCGGCCTCGCCATGACGATCCCGGCTGCCATCACCGTGCGCGCCGACTCAGAGTGGAACACCTTTGAGGACTTCCTCGCTTATGCGAAGGAGAACCCGGGCGACATCACTGTTGGCAACTCCGGCACCGGCTCCATCTGGCACATCGCTGCCGCAGCCGTAGAAGACAACTGCGGCGTTGAACTCGATCACATCCCGTATCCGGACGGTGCTGCCTCCGCGATCGCCGGCCTGCTGGGCGGCGAAATCGACGCCGTGGCCGTTTCCGCTGCAGAAGTTTCCACCTATGTTGCCGACGGCCAGCTGAAGACCCTCGTAATCCTGGGCTCCAACCGCTGCTCCGCCGAAGCCCTGAAGGACGTCCCGACCGCTGCTGAGCTGGGCTACAATGTGTCCGTCGAAGGCTGGGGCGGCTTCGCTGTGCCTGCCGCGACCGACGCTGCCATCGTTGACAAGCTGGTCGCCCTCTCCGAGACTGCGATCAACTCCGACAGTATGAAAGAGCTCCTCGCCTCCAAGGGCTTCGAGCACTCCTATAAGAACGGCGCCGACACCAACGCCTATGCGAAAGCGCAGCTCGACTACTATGGCGAACTGGTTCCGACGCTGGAGCTCCAGTAATCGGCTTTTCACTGGCTGAAAACACCTGAACGGGGATGCCGTGCCGCATTTCTGCCGCGGCGCGGCGTCCCCCTTTTTATCGCCCCGTCCGTCTGCGGGGCGGCGGAAGGAGACCACGCATGAAAAAAATCCTGAAGGGCGACACGATTCCCGGGCTCGTGTCCATCCTCTTCGGCGTGTTCCTGCTCATCGTGACGCTGACTGGCGAAAATATGGCCATCCTAATCGCGAAAAAGCGGGGCAACGTCCCCGGCCCCGGCTTCTTTCCCTTCCTCTGCGGCGCGCTGTGCATCGTCTTCGGCGCGGTCCTGACCCTCCGCGGCCTCCGTCAGAATGGCGCGAAGGATTATTTTAATATGAATGAGGAAATGCGCGGAAACGTGAAGATTGCGCTTCTCGTGACTGTCGGCCTCATCTGTTTCCTTATTCTCTGGAAACTGACCCGGCTTTTCATTCCGCTCGTGTTTGTATATGCGATCTATCTGAACCTGCTGTTCAAGCGGGATATCAAGTTTACGATCATCTTCTCCGTGATTATCACGGCGTTCATCTATCTCCTGTTCGTCCGCGGCTTCAGCGTAACCTTCAAAGTTTGAGGAAAGGAGCGTATACGATATGACACCGCAAGTCTGGGCAGGCGCAATCGCAACCGTCTGCCAGCCGCTCGTGCTTCTGTACCTCGCGATCGGCGTATTGCTCGGTATCTGTATTGGCGCGCTCCCCGGCCTCTCGGCCACAATGGGCATCGCGCTGTTGACTCCGATCACCTTCTGGCTTCCGAAGGCGCAGGGTTTCGCCATGATGATGGGCCTTTGGAACGCGGCGATCTTCGCTGGCGGCATCACGGCCATCCTTATTAACACGCCAGGCACCCCGGCTTCGATCACCCAGGCCTTCGACGGCTATGAGCTGTATAAACAGGGCAAGGGCGGCCTTGCGCTGGGCGTCAATACCATCTATTCTTTCGTCGGCGGCATCATTTCCATTCTTATGTTGATCCTCTTCGCGCAGCCAATCGCCGAATTCACGATCAAGTTCGGCTCCGCGGAGTATTTTATGATCGCCCTCTTCGGTCTCTCCATGATGGTGGCCGTTTCCGGCGGCGACATCCTGAAGGGCCTCATCCTCGGCATGGTAGGCATCGCACTCTCCACGGTCGGAATAGACCCAATCAATGGCACGATGCGCCTTACCTTCGGCTCTGTGAATCTGGGCGCGGGCATCAACTTCATCCCGGTCATGATTGGCCTCTTTGGTACGGCCGAAGTTCTGCATCAGATCTATACCCACAACAAAGAGCAGGAGGCCGCTGACCACGAGCAGCGCAAGCACAACCTTGCGCTCGGCAAAGTGCTTCCTCCCATTAAAGACACGATCGCGCTCCTGCCCCGCACGGCCATCGTCTCCCTCGTGGCGACCATCGTCGGCGCGATCCCGGCAGCCGGCGGTGACATCTCAGCGGTCATCTGCTGGGGCAATTCGAAGAAGTTCTCCAAGGAAGGCGACAAGTACGGACATGGCTCCGTGGAGGGACTCGCCGTTTCCTCCGCCGCGAACAATGGCGTCATCGGCGGTGCGATGACCACGATGCTGACCCTGGGTCTGCCAGGCGACAGCGTGACGGCCATCCTGCTCGGCAGCCTCACGATGTACGGCCTGCAGCCCGGCTCCAAGATGTTCACGGAGAATGCAGACTTCACGGCGCAGGTCATGCTTCTCATGATCCTAGCGAATGTCGCATTCCTCATCATCGGCCTTCTGACCGCGAAGAGCACAGCAAAGGTGCTGAACATCGCGCAGCCGACAGTCTGGGCTGCAGTTTCCATCCTGTGTATTGTTGGTTCCTACTGTATCAGCAACAGCTTCACGGACGTCATCATCATGCTCATCATGGGCGTCCTGGGCTTCTTCCTAAAAGTTTACAACTTCCCAACCGGGCCGCTGGTTCTGGGTCTGCTCCTCGGCGACACGATGGAAAAGAACATGCGTCGCGCGCTGACGCTTTCCAAGGGCGACTGGAGCTACTTCCTCACGCAGCCCATTTCCTGCGTCATCCTCGTCCTCGTCATCGTAACCTTCTGCCTGCCCTTCTTTATGGACTGGAGAAAGAAAAAGACACAGAAAAAACCGGAGGCCTGATCCATGACGGTTCTTGAAAAAGCGGCCCTGACCGGCATCATGCCGGTCATCAACATCCCGAATCCCGGCCTTGCGGTGCCGCTGGCGGACGCGCTTTCCGCGGGCGGCCTGCCACAGATCGAAGTCACGCTGCGCAACGACACCGCACTCGACAGCATTCGAGAAATCAAACGCGAACGGCCGGACTTCGTCTGCGGTGCAGGCACGGTCCTCTCCGTTTCCCAGGCGGAAGAAGCACTCGCCGCCGGGGCGGATTTCATCGTCGCACCCGGCTTCAATCCAAAGGTCGTGGAATACTGCCTCTCCCGCGGCGCGGAAGTGCTGCCCGGCTGCGTGACCCCGGCGGAGATCGAAGCCGGTATGGCCCTGGGACTTACGACGTTCAAGTTCTTCCCGTCGGAAAGCCTTGGCGGCGTCCGGACGATCAAGGAGCTCTGCGGACCCTACCGCAACATCCGCTTCGTTCCCACCAGCGGGATCACGATGGATAACCTCGCTTCCTACCTTTCTTTCCGCGGTGTCGCCTGTGTGGGCGGGAGCTTCATGGCGCCAGCGGCGATGGTTTCAGCGGAAGATTTTGACGGGATCACGGCCCGCTGCCGTGAAGCGGTCCGGCGCAGCCTTGGCTTCGCGATCCGGCACGTCGGTGTGAACTGCGAAAGCGCAGAAGAGGGCGAACGCCTCGCTCAGCGCTTCTCCGCGATCTTCGACTTCCCCTATCTGCCGGGCGAACGCTCCGACTTCTCCGGCACCGCCGCGGAATTCTGCAAGGATGTTTTCCCCGGCAAGGTGGGGCACATCGCGATTTCGACCCTCTCCGTCGAACGGGCAGCGTATTATCTCGAAAAGAAAGGAGTCGCTCTCCGGGAGGACTTCCGCCATCTCGGCAAGGACGGAAAACCGGATTCTATCTACCTGGCGGAGGAATTTGCCGGCTTCGCGGTACACTTTCTGCAGATTTGACCGGTTTCCTCCCCGTCCAACGGGGAGGAAATCTTCCTAAAAAGAGGATAATCATTTAAAAAGGAGAGCTTCCTATGGGCAAAATCGTGGGCTTCGGCGACTTCCTGGTTCGGCTGTCGCCACCCGGATACCTGCGCTTTCTGCAGGCGGACCGTTTTGAAATCAACTACACCGGTGCAGAAGCAAACGTTCTCGTCTCCCTCGCGCTCATGGGCGAGAAGACAGAATTCGTGACCCGCGTTCCGGACAACGACATCGGGAAAACCGCGATCCGCTCGCTCGGAAAGTACGGAGTCGGCACTTCGTGCGTCGCTTACGGCGGCGAGCGCCTCGGCGTGTTCTATCTGGAAAAGGGCGCTTCCCAGCGGCCATCAAAGATCGTTTATGACCGGAAGTACACCTCTATCGCGACTGCGAAAACGGAGGACTTCGACTGGGATGCAATCCTCTCCGGCGCTTCCTGGTTCCACATCACCGGCATCACCCCGGCTCTTTCCAAGACTATGCCAGAGGTCTGTATCGAGGCCTGCCGCCAGGCAAATGAAGCGGGGTTGACCGTCAGCTGCGACCTCAACTACCGCAAGAATATGTGGTCGACCGCACAGGCAAAGGCAACAATGGAGCGCATTCTGCCCTATGTAAACGTCCTCATTGCGAACGAGGAGGACGCGGACAAGGTGCTGGACATCCGTGCGAAGGACACAGACGTCGTGGCCGGAAAGCTGAATCGGGAAGGTTATGCGGACGTGGCGCGGCAGATCATCGCCAAATACGGCGTAAAGGCCGTCGCCGTATCCCTCAGGCGCAGCATCTCAGCCTCCGACAACGAATGGGGTGCGATGCTGTTCGCGGACGGGCAGCCGCATTTCTCGAAGACCTATCCGATCCACATCGTGGACCGCGTGGGCGGCGGGGATTCCTTCGCAGCTGGCCTCATCTACGGCATGACGCACGGCTTCGATGCGCAGAAGACGGTCGAATACGCCGCCGCAGCCTCCTGCCTCAAACAGACCATCGAAATGGACTTCAACCTCTCCTCCGTGGAGGAGGTCACCCGCCTCATGGAGGGCGACGGCTCCGGCCGGGTGCAGCGGTAAACTGCACCCGGTCCTTTCCGGTACCCGCGGTATTCCTTATTCATAAGGAGAGTTCCTCTTGAAACAGCATCTTTGGGTTTTTGTTTGCTTCATGTTTTGCATGATCTTAGCCACTGCATCCGCCATGGCACTGATTATTCTTCCCCAAGACCTGACGACCATCGGGGAATCAGCCTTCAGCGGGATCGGGGAAAGCATTGCCCTGGTTATTCCGGACGGGGTGACGGAAATCCCCGCAGGTGCGTTTTCCGGGACAAGAATCCACAGCGTGGTCTTTCCCGCGAAGATGCTGCCCGCCAGCGCGATCGGAACAGACGCATTTGACTGGGACTCCCTGATGTTCGTCACAGCTTATAAAGGGAGCGAAGAGGAACGCGAAGCATTCGGCAAGGAAACCGTTTACGATTTTTTCCTTGACAAACAGGAAGAATACCCGGATCTCGTCCTTTTCCGTAGCGATCCCTATATCCGCTCCGTGGCGCTGCCGGAAACGGCGTACCCAGGGAACAGGATCGTCCTCTTCCCCGGATCCCAGATCACGCTCGGCGTTGAAGCCCCCAATCTCTTTGTGCTGAATCCGAAATGGCAATGGCAGCAAAGCGCGGACGGTAAGGAATGGATAAACTGTGTGCTGAACGAGAACGAGCCCGACTTTTACGAGGGGCTTGTCACAGCCAAACCCGATATGCCGCAGTTTTATCGTGCGACGGCCGTGACTGAGGACGGACAGACATTCACCAGCGAAAACATCCTCGAAATCGTGTATGTGAGCGAACCCCGGCTCACTCTGACAGTACAAGAACCCATCGGGACTTCCGTTACCCTGCACTGGGAATGCTCTTTGAAATCCGGGGAGATCGATTACGGAAGCGATGGATCTGGCCTCATCTTCTCCCTTTGCAGGGCGACAGAGAAAAATGCGGCGGGCGCGTATGTGCCCAGGGAAGACGACGAAATCATAGAGACGCCGCTTATCGGACACGAATGCAGAGTGGATCTGCTTCGCCCGGGGGAAGAATACGCATTCTATCTGAAGGCCAAATCGGGCGGCGTGCGGAAGGACAGCGACGCGCTCTCGAGAACCGAAACCGGCAGCGTATCGTGCGTAAGCGCGCCGGCAGTCGTCACATTGGAAGGCGGGCTACCGGATGGACCCGTATTCCGTGCCCTGCTGATCGGCGAGGTCGACTTCGGGGACGACTACTGCGGGCGGAATTACGGCGACGTGAAGCTGATGCGCGACATGCTTCGCAGCGTAAAAGGCGTGACGAAGATCGGCGGCGGAACTGCGTACGGCGAATTCGGGGTTGCGGTCAGGCGGGACCTCACCGGGGAGCAGATCCTGCAGGCAGTCGAAAACGCCTTCAAAGACGCAGACAGCGACGACGTTTCGCTCTTCTTCATCGCCACCCACGGGGATGTGGATCACAAAGGCGACGAGGCTGGCTACCTGTTTACTACGGAGCCAAGAAAAGAAGACGGGACCGGAGACACTCTGTCACTTCAGATACTGGCAAAGAAGCTTGCCGAGGTACGGGGACGGGTGATCGTCATCCTGCAATCCTGTGGCTCCGGCGCGGCCGTCTACAGCGAAAAAGGTGCCACAGCTGCCGCGGTCTCCCTGAATGCGGCCGCCGTGCGCGCCTTCGCGGAGGCAGAAGCGGAGGAGAAAGGCCTGTCCGCCCGGACCGGCGAATTCCGCATTGCCGACAAGTTTTATGTCCTGACCGCGTCCCAGTACCAGGAGGTCAGCTGGGGCCTTGAAGGGCCGGATCCGCACAACTATTTCACAAAGGACCTGGTGAACGGAGTCCTCGGCACAAAGAAAGATTCCGCCGGGGCGGATGCGGACTCCGACGGCGTCATCACCCTGCAGGAGCTGCACCGGTATATTCAGTCTGTTGGCGACGGCAGGCTGCAGGATGAATACCTTCATTTCGAAACGCACGAACTGATCCGCGAGTATCAGAAGACGCAGGTCTATCCTGAGGACAGCGACATCCCGCTGTTCCAGAAACAGGGCACAGGAAGTTGAGAGCGTCGACCCGTCTGGTAAAGCAGCCCCTTCTCTCCCTTCCTCCCGGATGACGCAGAAACAAACGAAACATCCCCAAAAAACAGGCAGGCCGGAAAGAATCCATACCTTTCCGGTCTGCTTTGTTTCTTTCGGAATTCGTCCCATCCATCCGGTTACTCAGAAAAAGGCCACCGGCTCGTAGGCGCTGCCCACGCGTTTCAGGATACGCAGTGCATCCCGCTCCGTACGGTATCCGTCAGGAAGGAAAATCTCCCGGTATTCCCGCTTCCGTCCATCCTTTTCGAGGAGGTTTAACAAGGTGCGTTCCGCCCGTAGCGTCGAAGCGTCCGCCGCATAGATGTACAGGGCACTGACACCAGGAGCACCACCCTGTTCGCGGATCACTGTACGGTACCGGGAAGCAGGCAGCAGTGTGCGCAGTTCCCTAGCAAAAGCCTCTACCTCTTCGTCCCCGTCAATGACCTTGAAGTAAACGATCTCTTCCAACCGGATGTCTCCCCCATCCAGGTAACTTCGGTAGGGCGAACGACGCATCCGTTCGTACACCATCCGTTCGTTTTCAGTGATGCGACCCCGGTGGTAGATGTAATTTGCATTGCCATGCACCGTATAGATGTAGCAGGACCTGCCGAGCCGATCCAGAAGCTCTAAAAGCGTCCGGCTGTCTTCCCGCGGCAGAGGACAGGTATAGAGATAACGGTTCTCCGCCACATCGTAGATACCCGCTCCATCCATAACGATCATGGGCACATTCAGGCCAACGCTGTTCATTTGGATCGTAAAGAATGCCGGGGCATGTTCGGAAAGCAGGCAGATCGCAGCGCCGTCCGAACAGAGGGATCCCAAACGGAAGAGCACGGAAGGCGGTATCTTTGTATAACGATCTTCAACCAGGTCCCGCGCCCGGATAAAAAAGACCCGTTCCGAGTGTTTTTTGCGGGGCAGGCGCGCGACGTTCACGAGGATAGCGACCATCGTGCCGATAAACACGTCTACCATACGAAGAAGCGCGTCGTTGATCGGACGGTCGATCTCCGGATAATGGACAACAACAGCCAGAAACACAATGGCAGAAAGGGCGGCAGTGTCTGGCTTGCCCAACAGGACTGAACTGTACAGGGCTAGCAAAACGCCTGCAGCCATCAGAGGATAGAGCAGCGGTGCGTCCTCCGTCAGGAAAGGGAACCACTCGAGGAACAGAAGCAGCAGAAGGCCCAGAAAAGCACCCAGTGCAGACCCTACCAGACGGCTGATCGCATAGCTGCGGCTTCGGCTTACTCGAGGCTGCATGCAGATGATAGCGGTAACCATCGACTCTGTAGGCATGGCCGCACCCCGATAACCACGCAAATGATAGATAATAAGACAGATAAGCACAGCTGCGCTCGTCTTCACAATGCGCTGCCCGAGTATTGGCGGCTGCCAAGCGGGCGCGCTGGATTTCTTCGAAAGCAAGGAATCAACCCTTTTCTGTGGAATCAGTCAGCTTCCGCACCAATGCCGGCGCTTCCCTGAGGCTTTGCAGCAAGAAGTCGCAGTCTTCCGAAAGTGTCTCCGTATACGGCATGATGTCAGGCACCATGCAAACCATACAGCCGGCCGCGTGTCCTGCGTGCACGCCGTTTATGGAATCTTCGAAAACAAGACAGTTTTTGGGCGGCGTATGAAGCGCTTCCGCCGCAGCTAGGAAAATATCCGGCGCGGGTTTCGACCGAGCTGCGCATTCTCCGGTCAGCACCGTACTGAAAAACCGGTCCAATCCCGTAACGGAAAGCGACAGTTCCACGCGCTCTCGGGCGGATGAAGTCGCCAGTGCAAAAGGAATCCTCCTTTCAGAGAGAAACGACAGGATATCTTCTGCACCGGGCATGGGCTTCAGTTCCCTCCGGAAGAGCTCAAAGAGGCGTTCGCGCACACGGATCGCATAGGCGTCTTCGTCGACATCCGGGACAGCTTCCCGGAGAATACGCCGACATTCTGCCACGGTCGCGCCCAGCATCCTTCGCGTCACACTTTCATCGACTGCGTAGCCCATCTCCCGGCAGACATCCAGGCAATTGCGCTGAGAAAGAACCTCCGAATTGATGAGAAGCCCATCCAGGTCGAACAGGACAGCGCGGAGTGGCATATATGTCCGTTCTTTATGAATTGTGCTCATCGGTTTTCTCCCCCGTTCACAGCATTCCGAGGCTGCGATAGAACCAGATAAAGAGCGTCAGCGTGAAAGCGCTGGTCAGGGTCGTCAGCATGACGATGGCCTGTGTAAGCGTACCCTCATGCCCCATGTTCAGCACCATGGGATAGCTGGATACGGTCGTCGCACTGGCAAGCATGACGAGGATGGCGACAAGCTTTTCATCCCGGAATCCAAACAGATACGCGGCGACGGGTGAAAAGATAAGAGCCAGTCCGAACACCTTGAGCAGCGTCGCGAACACTGCGGGCCGGATGCGCCCGCGGATCTTCTTTACGTCCAGCAGCGCGCCCATGGAGAGTAAGCCCATCGGTGTTGTCAGCGAGGCGACGTTCTTTACGGTTTTCTCAAGGATCGGATGCAGAGGGATGCGGAGCAGTGACCAGACGCAGCCCACGACAATCCCCAGGATCAGTGGATTTGTCGCAATTCCTCGGAGCGTCCTTCCGACGGTCGCGGTACTGATGCGCCTCTCCTCTGCTGCCGCGCCGGGGCGCGTGAGGATCAGGATCACGACGGCAGCCAAATTGTAAAGAGGAACGCTGCCTACAATCATGAGGCCGCCCATCGCCGCGTTGGCATACATGTTCTGAATAAACGCCATGCCGAAAAGCGATGCAGAAGAGCGATAGGCTCCCTGGATGAATTCCCCGCGGATGTCGGGATCCACCAGGCGGGAAAGGAACGTAGCGAGGCCGATGGACAATGCGGTCGCCAGAAAGCAGAAACCTACGAAGCGTCCGTCCCAGATCGCAATGAAATCCAAAGGATATAACTGTGAAAAGAGGTTGAGAGGAAGCGTAATTTTGAACACAAAGGAATTCATGCGCTTCGCGAAGGTCTCATCAATTAAGCCCAGGGAGCGGAAAAGCACACCGCACAGCATAGTGAGAAATATGGGCATGGTAACATTCAATGCAAACTGCAGATTTTCCATTGTAATTCTCCGTTCATCGTTTTTCTCCACTGCCGGGGCGCGTTGCTGCAAGCAATGCCAGGCAGCCACGTCGAATATCCCGGTATGCAGACTCGAAATCGCCGGTATACCAAGGGTCGTCGATCTCTTCCTCCCGTTCTGTAAAAGAAAGCAGCAGGTGGCACTTTTTGTCCGGATCCCCGCCCGTCATACGGCGCATGCGCGAAAGATTGTTCCAGTCCATGCCGATCAGCAAATCGGAAGACGCATAATCCCCCATCGTCATCTGCCTTGCCCTGTGATCCCCGCACGGAACGCCGTATCGGGCAAGGATGCGCCGCGCTGGAGGATACACACCATTCCCGATCTCTTCCCGACTGACTGCGGCAGAATCGACCTCATAGAACCAGGAGAGCCCTTCTTTCTCAGCGAGGTCGCGGAAAATATACTCCCCCATAGGGCTGCGGCAAATATTACCGTGACAGACAAAAAGTATTTTTATCATCGCTGATTATTCCTCCGACATCTCGCGATCTTCTGTGTTTTATCACGTCCCCGGCGATGTCATTTCGGTCATTCTTCCGAGAGCCAAGGTCATCGTCCCGCAAATCTAGGCAATAAAACAGTCAAATAGGAAAAGTTTGATTTTCTGCCTAAAATGTGCTGGAATCCATTGCTGTCGCAATATAGGATACCATAGAAAGAAACCCCGGGCAATAAAAAACCAGCTGAAACATGTCAGCCGGTTTTGTTTTTCATCCGGATAATTCTCAGTCCGAAAAAGATCCGTATTGGCTGACTGCTTCGTCAACAGTCATGTTCCCTGTTCCGACCAGAAAAGCCGCGTTCCGCACCTGTACGGCAATAGGATCCGTGATCCCAATCACTTCCGGAGACAATACCCGTTCAGTGGGCACCAGTCCAAAAGGTTTGTACACAGAGTCAAAGGACAAATCTGTTGTCGGCGTAACCAGACGTTTCAACGAAGCCATTCTGTTCAATTCGTTGCGGGTAATCAGAAAGCGCATAAACTCGTTTGTCATGTCAAGATTGTCGCAGGTTTTATTGACTGAGAATTCCACAGATGCACTGTCAACAAAATAACCTCCGGCTTCTGACAATGGAACGGGGGTGAAAGAATAAGTGAAGGGCGCCTTGGAAAACGCCTCCGACTGGCTTTCCCGTTTCCCTGTTCCGGACACAGTATCTCCCGTGCAGATCATCATGGGGACGTCCCCTTCAAAGAAGCGAAGAATAACCTGAGTATAGTTGTCACTGATCTCGCTGCATTTTTCCAAATTGATATAACCATTCCCGATCAGGCACATCATTGACTCCAGGCTCCCGCGCATGCACTCGCCAGCGGATGGTTCCAGCTCGTTAGCAGCCTGAAGCACTTCAGGTTTGTTTGCAAGAGCAGCTATGACTTCCGGATACACCAATATGTTCATCAGGCAGCCTAAAGAATCCCTGCTGTAGCCCATCATAGGGCTGGCATATCCCTTACTTCGAAATACTTCGCAAACAGCCAGCAGCTCTTCCCATGTGGTCGGAACCTGAAGCCCTTCCTTCTCAAACAGATCATTGTTCACCATCATTCCATAGTTTCTGGCGAAAACCGGTACCATCAGCAACTTCCCATCGGCATCAAAGCTCAGCAGGCTGGAACGAATACAATCCAGGTCAAGACCCAGCTGGGGATCCGAAAGATCCTCCATGTGACTAAAGACGGTTTCATATTTCTCATTTCCGTACATCCACGGAAATGAGAAAAAAATGTTCGGAGCATTATTGCTTTCCAGCACCATTCCCAGAAGATTGTTGTAGTCGTCCGGTTTCACATAGCTCAGTTCAACGTGGGGATAAATCTCATTGAATCTGTCAAATTCAGCTTCCAGCGCCTCAAAGTTGGAATAGCTTCCAATCACGGTAATTTCACAATCGATGTCCGTATTCAGCTTTGGTTGAAACACACTGCCGGACTCCGCCTGCACCCGGCAGGCTGTTGGTACAATGGCGAGCAAGACGGCCAGGAAGGCAAAAAGTATTCTCCTCATTTTTTCTTTTCCTCCTTGATTCTGCGGATTTCTTTGATGACAAGTTTCAGGTCGACCGGTTTAGCTATGTGCCCGTTCATGCCCGCTGCCAAGCATTCCGCTACGTTTTCAGAGAAGGCATCGGCGGTCATGGCGATGATGGGAATGGAGGCGGCCCATTTGTTTTCCAACCTGCGTATTTGCCGCGTTGCATCCAGGCCGTTCATTTCCGGCATTTGGACATCCATAAAAATCAGTTCGTAGCTTCCCTCCGCGGCCTCTTTCATTTTGTCCACACAGATTCGTCCGTTTTCAGCCCGCTCTGACGTGATACCAAACATGCCCAGCATAGCGGAGATGATTTCCCAGTTGATGTCATTGTCTTCCGCAACCAGGATATTCATTCCCTCCAGATCGGAATAGTTGTCCTCCGGCTCTACCGCTTTTGCTTCCGTCCCGAGCAACTCATGAATTTTCTCGTACAGTTTGGAGCGGAACAGCGGCTTGCTGATGAATCCGTTTGTCCCCGCTTCCTTCGCCTCGTCTTCGATGTCGGACCAGTCATAAGCCGAGGTCAACAGAATTGGGATCCGAGTGTCGATTTCCTCGCGGATTCGCTTGATTGTCTCGATCCCGTCCATATCCGGCATCTTCCAATCCAAGATGACCACGTCGTAATCCTTTCCGGCTTCATGCCGATGACGGGTCTTTTCCAGCGCTTCCAGACCAGTCTTTGCCTGTTCCGTGGTCAGGCCCAGCGATTCCAGCGCATCCACTGCAGTTTCCAACAGGATCGGGTCGTCGTCCACAATCAGGACGTCGATATTGTCGATCCGCATCTCCTCCAGCTGCTTTTGAGCGACGGGAAGATCCAGCGTAATGGTGAAAGTCGTACCTTTTCCGACCTCGCTCTGGCACTCAATGGTCCCGTTCATCAGTTCGACCATCTGGCGGGTGATCGCAAGCCCGAGCCCGGTCCCTTGAATACTGTTAACGCGACTATCAGTCTGCCTGGAAAAAGGCTGGTACATTTTTTCCATGAATTCCGGAGTCATACCGATACCGGTGTCCGAAACACGATAGACCAGCTTAACGCAACCTTCCTCTTTGCTTTCTTCCTCCCGAAGGTCCACGGAAACGCTGCCGCCCGGCTCCGTATATTTAATCGCATTGGAAAGAATATTGATGTAAATCTGGTTCAGGCGCAGCTGATCCGCATAGAGGTATTCCTTCTCCATACGGTTGATGTGGAAGCTGAAATCAATTCTTTTTTCCTTAATCATGGGCTGGGACAGGTTTACCAGGTTTTCTACGGTTTCTACGATGGAGAAGGTCAGCGGGCTCAGGTTGAGCTTTCCACTCTCCACTTTGGAAATATCCAGGATATCGTTGATCAGTGTCAGAAGATGGTTGCTGGCCAGTCCGATCTTTCTCAGGCTTTCTCGCATGGCTTCCCGGTCACCCAGGTTCTTCTCGGCAATCGTGGTTAAACCGACAATCGCGTTCATCGGGGTACGGATATCGTGAGACATGGTCGAGAGGAAATCGGTTTTTGCCTTGTTGGCGGATTCGGCTTCCCTGGCCATGACCCGGAGCTTTTTATTAATGGAATTCAAATACAGAAAGTCCATCACCAGCAGAAGCAGCAATCCGACGGTTACGATCCCGATCAGCATCCAGTTCTCCGTATTTGCCTTCAGATCGCTGACCGGCGCAGCGCTCAGCAACACCCAGCCTTTTGTGGAAGTAATGGGCGTATGCGCAACAATGCATTTCCGTCCCCTTGAGTCCACCATGTTGAAAGTGCCCGTTCCAGACAGAATATCTGCAAACAGCTGCTGCTGCGCCTGAACTCCCGGCTGATTATAGGATTTATAGAATTCGAAAAAGCTGGAGTTTTTAAAACTGCGTCCTCGGATGACGTAGTTGCTCTCAGCGTCAATCATGGAAAACTCTTCGTTCTCATATTCCTCCTGAGGGAAAACCCACTTCTCCTCCAAGTTGGAAGTTGGAACGATGCGCAACAGATAAGCCTGCCTTTTCTCTCCGGTATCCGCGTCCCGTACCGTAATCCGGTTACAGAACGCCAAAGACTGTTCCCCATTGACAGGATTCGTAAAGGTCCGGGTGATGTTGATCGCCTCACCGAGATCCGCAATCCAGGCTCCGTCCCCGAGCAGTTCCATCCGCTCATAGGAAACATCATATTCGTCTGCGGTGTTCAGCCTTGGTCGTGTTGAATAGCCTGTCAGGGTTTCCATATCAATCAGGTGGGCAGACGTGGCAGCCAGCGCATGGGTTGCCCTGACATATGCAGCAGCTTCTTCCAATGTAAGATCCTGGCTGTTGATATACCGTGCCCAGTTATCGCAGATTCCCTGTTCTCCTTCCAGGTAGTTTCCCGTCACTCGTTCCATGGCAACGGTTGTGTTGAGAAAATGCTCCACCTGTTGCAGGTAGTTTTCTTGTCTCTCATAGTTGGAATACAGTGCCACGAAGGCCAGTATGGCAGCCATCAGGGCCACATTCGCCATGATAATCCACGATCTCTTCAAACGGCTCATAGCAGCAACTCCTCCAGGGGGAACAGATTTACAGGAATACTATCACAAACGTTCTTTCAGTATCTCTTATGTATCCTTGATGAATGACGGTCCGGCGCTTTGCATATCTAGCATCTTTTTAAGAGCAACGCTTGGAATGGATCCAATCAGGCAAGAGACTGTCCCTGCAAAGTTTTTCGCATAATGATCATAGAACCTCTGCGTCCGTATTCCGTAAAGCCAGCTTTTTCATACAGCCGCAGCGGCCCGGTAAATGCCGGAGTATTGTTCTTACTATCCTCTGGATAGGCTTCTGCAAATGAAAATCCTTCTTCTGCCGCGTCCTTACATACCTGTTCCAGCAGCCGTCCGGCAATTCCCTTGCCCCGCCAGGCTGGAGCAATCTCAAAGCATACGATCGATTTGACGTTCCCCGGGACAACGCAGCCATCCAGCACAGAATCTTCCGGAAGGCTGTCCAAGTCAAATTCTCCGACCCGGTAATAACTCAGCCTGTCATTGGCATTGCACCAGCCGACCGAAAGATCGCCGTCATATGCCAGATATCCCCGGATGCTTCCATTCTGAACCATCTGAAGAGCGGATTCACGAAGGGCTCTTCTCCATCCTTCTTCTCCGCCGTACTGTTCTGCCTTTACAAACAGTTGACGCCTGATCTGTTCCCGGCTTAAGTTGAAAGCATTGCAGTAACAGGGATAGAAAGGCGATTCGTCAGCAAACGCGCGATGATCAAAGAAATCTAAGTAGTCCGATACCAAGTCAGGCGTCAGCGCTTTGATCACCAGATCCATCTTTCCGCAGCTCCTCCAGGTTCTGTTCCTTTTCAAAAAACGCCCGCGTCAATGCATTAAATTCCTGCTTCATGCATACCTGCCTGCATCTCGGTTCAAAAGACCTTGTAACCGCAAAACACTCCATCAGATTTGTACAGGGACAGATGCCGCATTCCGCGCAGTTTTTTATTCCTCTGTCTCCGCAGCATTTGGCAACGTGATATCGGCACCAGTTATTCGGTTTACACCCTGTACAGGAAACCTCTTCATTCGTGGCGATATGGTCCCGATATCCGATTTTCATCCATAGTTCGGCAGTATGGTGCAATTCCTCTTCCGTTTTCTCATATGGATGCGCCACGTATCTCGGGCATGACGCACAGTTGTTGCCGCAAGCGGCTATGATCTTTTTCACTTGCTGATCCATATTCATTTCCCGACCGCCGCCATAAACATTAAAGTGCGTTTCCGTCCCACGGCAAAACAAAATATGCCTCCATACTGCTCATTATACGCACAAGCAAAAAAAAGACGTGAAGTGCAAAGGTAACTTCCAGACCGTAAAAGCAAGAAAAGGAACTGGAAATAAGTCATACAAAAAGGCTGGATAAAAGGTTTAGACTGGAAGTTAGTCATACAGAAGGGGCGAAAAGCAAGGGAAATCATAGAAAGCCAAGAAAAAAAGGGTATAAGAAAAAGACTGAAATAAGCCCGTTCAAAAAAGGAGCAAGACTAAATTCCAGTTAGTATATCGGGATTGGCGGGCAATTTACGGCCTGAATTTTTTAATCAGAGCCGGCTTAAGGAAGATATCATCACAGGGTATCACCATCAAGCCATAGTCAGCAAACCGTTTAAAGAGGTTAGGAGCGAAGAACTGAAGACAGTCAAAATGGCTTTTACCAAGAAGGCTTTGCTTGGGCACAGAATTCAGGTGAGAGGATATGAGATCAAGCGGTTTCTGAGAGGTAAGACCAAGCGCGAAAAGATCAGCCTCTTTCGGGAGGATATAACGCAGTTCAATGTGGTTGTTTTCCAGCGTACCCTTTTGTCCGGACTGCATA
>JAIKWN010000263.1 GCA_024684665.1 Clostridiales bacterium
ATCCAACATCTCTAAGGAAGGTGAGCAAATGAAATACATCGGTATGCCCATGGGAATGTGGCTGCTTTTCCACCGCTCGTTTCGGGAGGAGATGGTCGGCGTTCTCGGATTCAGCGAGTCAGCCGCGACGGAGACCGAAAAGAAAGCCCTGCCGAAATACAAAGAGATCATCGTCGGGTTGCCGGAGTTTGAGAAAGTTGACCGCTTCAAAATGAACATCGTCAACTGCGCCATGCTGGCGGCCTTTTATCTGAACATGGAGCATAAGCCGACTCTGGAACAGATGAAGGTGTACTACGCCAAGGCCATGATGATCGGCCCCATGCGGGCCTTCTGCCGGATCGCCGGGAAAAAGAAGTTCAGCGAGAAGGACGTCAAGGGCATGAAGGCCACAGCGGCGCTGGACGCAGCAGACCGGAACCCCTATTCCTGGAATATGGAATACCTGCCCTATCCGGACGGAAGCGGCTACGAAGCCCGCTTTTCCAGATGCGGCATCTGTACGCTGATGAAGGAGCTGGGCATTACGGAAATCGTCCCGGCCATGTGCGAGTTGGACTACACCATGAGCGAAGCGGGCGGTGCCTGCGATTTCGTGCGGCAGTACACGCTGGCCTCCGGCGGACCGTACTGCGACTGCGGGTATAAGAAAAGGAGCAAATAGCATGATCAAAACGACATTGAAAATAGAAGGCATGATGTGCTCGATGTGTGAGGCGCATATATGTGACGCCATCAGGAAAGCCGTTCCTGCAGCCAAAAAAGTCTCTGCATCCCGAAGCAAAGGAGAAGCCTCTTTTCTGACGGAAGCTGCGGTGGATGCGGAACGGCTGAAAGCGGCGATAGACTCGACAGGCTATACCTGCCTGGGCGTGGACTCGGCCCCCTATGAGAAGAGGGGGCTGTTCGGCAGAAAATGAACGCAGTCATCACGGGGCTTCTGATCCCCTTTATCGGCACCTCAGCCGGAGCCGCCTGCGTGTTCTTTCTGAAAAAGGACCTGAAGCGCGGCTTGCAGCGAGCCCTGACCGGCTTCGCGGCGGGCGTGATGGTGGCGGCTTCCATCTGGAGCCTGATCGTCCCTGCCATCGAACAGTCATCCCCCATGGGGCCGCTCGCCTTCCTTCCGGCTTTCATCGGCTTCTGGCTGGGCATCCTGTTCCTGCTTCTGCTGGACCATGTCATTCCGCATCTGCACAGGAACATCGACCAGGTGGAAGGGCCGAAAAGTCATTTGACGCGGACCGCCATGATGGTCCTTGCCGTGACCCTTCACAACATACCGGAAGGCATGGCGGTGGGCGTCGTTTACGCAGGGCTTCTTAGCGGCTCGGGAAACATCACGGCGGGCGGCGCGCTGGCCCTGGCGCTGGGTATCGCCATCCAGAACTTCCCGGAGGGTGCGATCATCTCCATGCCGCTGTATGCCGAGGGCAAGAGCAAGCCGAAGTCCTTCTGGCTGGGCGTTCTTTCCGGCGCGGTGGAGCCTGTTTTCGGCGCACTGACAGTCATCGTGGCGGCGCTGGTGGTCCCGGCTATGCCCTATCTGCTGTCCTTCGCGGCGGGAGCCATGCTCTATGTGGTCGTGGAGGAGCTGATTCCGGAGATGTCCGCGGGCGAGCATTCCAACATCGGCGTTGTGTCCTTTGCCATCGGCTTCAGCCTGATGATGGCGCTGGACGTGGCGTTGGGATAAGGGGAGAACATATGAAATACCACATTGAGAAAAACACGGTACAGGAGACGCTGGTCATTCCGCTTTTCGGGCGGCTGGTGTGTTCCGAGCGCTTCCCGGAACTGTTCTCCGATCCCGCGGCAAATCGCATCTGTGCTTCTCTGGACTATGATTTTGCAGAGAAACGGAAGAAGATGGAGTCTCCGGCCGGGCTCTTCGGTGCGCTGGAGGTGGCGCAGCGGCAGTACGATCTGCGCTGCGAGGCCGAGGCATACTTGAAGGATCACCCGAAGGCTGCCGTAGTCAATCTCGGCTGCGGTCTTGACGACACCTTTTCCAAGGTGGACAACGGCCGCTGTCGGGGATATAACCTGGATTTTGCGGACGTGATTGCTGTGCGGAACGAGCTGCTGCCCGCCGGGGAACGGGAAACAAATCTTGCCTGCGATCTCAACGACTTCACGTGGATGGACGCGATCGACGCTTCAAACGGCGCGGTATTCTTCGCTGCCGGGGTGTTCTACTACTTCAAAACCGAGGACGTCAGGCGTTTGTTCTCCGCCATGGCAGAGCGCTTCCCCGGCGCGGTGCTGGCCTTTGACTCCTGCAACGAGCGAGGCGCGAAGCTGATGCGGAAGACCTGGCTCAAA
>JAIKWN010000051.1 GCA_024684665.1 Clostridiales bacterium
TGCGATGGTTTCGGATCACCCCTCGCTTATGATGGTCGGGAACAAGCTTGTTTCCCGGAAGGATTCAAGGGTGCTTTCCGTGCTATCTGCCCTTCCTCCGGAGGATGCGCATGACTGAACAGACCCAAGAGTCAAAAAGGATTCTTGTTTCAGTGGAAAACGCGCTGCTCCGGCCGCCCTTGCGAATCAAGGCTGGTATTGTTGTCGCAGCCTCGCTTCTCTTTATCCTCTATTTTCAATTCCTGTATGGCCCCGTCTGGGCTACATTTTTCGTACTTGCTTTTGTCGCATATGCTGCGGCCATCGTTTTTTTTAGCCTCGGAGATTACGAAAAGCGTATTCTGGAGAATCCGGAAAACAATTCCTTTGCCGCTCATCTGCTCCGTCGGGAGGATCTGCGGGAGTCTCTCGGTTTCTGGGCGCGCGCTGCCATTAATTTTCTGTATGCTCTCTTTTGCCTTCTGGCCCGAAGCGTGGGCGGCACGCATACTTTCGACGCGCCACTTCTGTACAGCTTGGTCCTCATCGTCATCTGGCTCATCCTTGGAGAAGCAAAAAAGCGGAATACACGGCACCCGGATACGGCAGAGCGGAGAGACCGGTTTGTCGTCCGCATGATCAGCGTTTTGCTACTTCTTCTCGCCCTCGCCTTCGCGGCCATCACAGCAGGCGTCATTTTGGACGGCCGCACATCTGTCTGGCCTGCCTTTATTCTGACTTTTCAGATCCTGTTTACGGGAATGCGGCTGTTTCTCTACGGCATGGATTCAATCCGGAACATTGGGACGGGAAATACGCTCCTTCACATGATTTCCGATGTGAACCTTACTGTTGTCCTCGTCGCGGTGTATACAGCTGTCTCCGCGTTTCTGGGGCGCTTTTGCCCGGAAAAAGGGCTGTTTCTTGTCCTGTCCGTCCTGTCCGGTTCTCTGGTCCTCTCAGCCATCCTGCATATCGCGTTACGCGCGCTGAAACGCGGCTGGAAAGGCGCAGCTTCCCAGGCTGAATCTACATTTTAACATCAGCATGTGAGGTGCTCATTTTGAACGTCGATTTCGCGCCGCTGCAAAGCCTCACCGATGCGCCATATCGGCGTCTGCATGCGGAAATGTTCGGCAGCATCCGCAAATATTATCTTCCCTTTATAAGCCCGACGCAAAACACAAACCTGACCAATAAAGAAAAGCGGGACGCCGATCCGGTAAATAATATCGGATTATTTGCAGTTCCGCAGATTCTTGCGAATGATCCTTCGCATTTTCTTTTTGCAGCCCGCATGCTTTGTGATCTTGGATGGAAAGAGGTAAATTTGAATGCCGGCTGTCCGGCCTCAACGGTCACGACAAAGGGAAAAGGCGCCGGGCTTCTCCGTGAGATCCCTCGTTTTGAAGCGTTCCTGGATGAAGTTTTTGCAAAATCTCCTCTTCCCATCTCCATAAAAACGCGCATTGGCTGGTCGTCTCCCGATGAGTTTCCCTCTCTACTTGCCCTTTACAATCGCTATCCCGTTCATGAACTGATCATCCATGTCCGGACGCGATCTGATTATTATGGTCCTTCCGTCCATCCGTCAGCCTTCTGCCTGACGAAGGATTGCAATATGCCCGTTGTATACAATGGGGATCTCTCATCGGTTCAGAAAACTCTCTCTTTTTTAAAGCAACACCCTTTCTGTTCCACCGTCATGATCGGCCGCGGCCTTCTTTCCAATCCCGCGCTTTCGCGTGAACTTCAGGGCGGCGCTCCTCTTACCATACATGAACTGCGCTGCTTTCACGACAGACTATACGAAACCTATGAAAAGCTGTTTTCCCCTGTGGCGCTTCTTGGCCGAATGCGAGAGTATGCCAAATATATGGCATGTAGCTTCGAAGACGCAAAGCGGCTGATGAAAGAGATCTGTAAGGCCGGCTCCCTCAAAACCTATCGGGAAGCGGTGGATCGACTGTTTGATTCATGCCCCCTTAGGACCGATCCGGGCTTCCAGACGGACGGCAGTGCAGCAGGGCATGCATCTGCCTGATTCCAGGAAGAAACTTTCAGCCGTACAGCATTTGGTTTTCTTTTTCTTTTTGAATGCTCTTTTTTCTCCGGGACTTTGCGGTTTCATTGTTGACATTATGAAAAATGCGAGTACAATATCGTGTATCCTTCCCGCAAGCAAGATTTGCAGGAAGCAATTTGATTGGGAGGCAATTTTCATGAAGAAGCTGATCCTTATCGCGCTTTCTCTTCTCATGATGCTGACTGCGGTTCTTGGCATGGCCGAAACAACGCTGCAGCTTGGCACCACCGTCAACGAGCAGGACTCCTTCCAGGTCGCTGCGGAGAAGTTCCGCGATCTGGTTGCTGAGCGGACGAACGGAGAATATGTCATTGAGATCTATCCGAATGGTTCTCTCGGCGGCGAAGCGGATATGCTGGAATCCATGTCCATGGGAATGCTGGATATGGGCATCATCACCAGCGGCCCCTTTGTCAACTATTCCAAAATGATGGGCGTCCTCGACATGCCCTTCCTCTTCGCGAACAATGAAGAAGCATATAAGATTCTGGACGGCGAAATCGGCCAGGGCCTTTTGGATACGTTGGAAGAGGCAAACCTCAAAGGTCTCGCCTATGCAGAGCGCGGGTTCCGCAATGTTACGAACTCTGTCCGTCCCGTTGCGAGCGCCGAAGATCTTAAGGGATTGAAGCTTCGCGTCATGGAGAACGAGGTTTACACCAAGACCTTCTCCGCCCTTGAGGTCAATGCGGTTCCCATGGCCTGGGCTGACGCCCTCACCGCCCTACAGCAGGGCACCGTGGACGGCGAAGAGAACCCGATCAATGTCGTGCACAGCTACAAGCTCTGGGAATCTCAGAAATACATGACGCTTGACCGTCACAGCTATTCCACCGCGATCATCACGATGAGCCTTGACCTGTGGAACAGTCTTGATGAGGCAACGCAGGCCATCTTCAAGCAGAGCGCTCAGGAAGCCGCCGAATATGAGCGCGCCTGGGTCGCAGAGCAGGAAGCCGGCCAGCTTGCCACGATCAAGGAAAATGGCATGGAAGTCGTGGAAAATCCTGATGTGGATTCCTTCCGCGCGGCTGTGCAGCCTGTGTATGAAGCATATCCGCAGTACGCGGATTCCATCGCCGCCATCCAGGCCGCCCTTGCCGAGTAATTCATGATCATCAGGCGGGCAGGACAACCTGCCCGCTTTTCATTTTCATTCACCCGGAGGCTATTATGAAAACGCTTGAAACGATCGCGGATGTGCTGGACAGAATCTGCGGCGTCCTGATCGTCCTGATGGTGGCGCTCATGGTGATTTTCACAACCGCGCAGATCATCTGCCGTACGTGGTTTACGAGCCTCACCTGGGCGGAAGAGGCCACGCGTTTCCTTCTGATCTGGGCATCCTTCCTTGGCGCAACCTGCGTATACCGGCACAGCGGGAACATCGCCGTCACGTTCGTACAGGATCTGTTTTCCCCCGCCCTTCGGCGGATCGTCCGGATTCTCGTGCATGCTGTATGCCTGCTGCTTTTTGCCGTGCTGTTCTATTACGGCATTCAGTACTGCGGAAAACAAGTCCGCTTTGCAGCTGCCATTCCCATTAGAATGAAGTACGTATATCTCTGCCTTCCCATCAGTATGTGCGTCCTTGCCTATCACGCATTCGTTCTCATGCTGAGGGAGATCCTCAGAAGCAAGGAGGTGAAGGCATAATGGCAGCCATTCTTTTTACGGTTTTCCTTGGGCTTCTGATCCTTGGCGTGCCGGTTGCCTTCTCTATCTGTTCTGCGGCAGCCGTGACCATCTTCACCGGCCTTGGCAGCAAGAACCTTATGATGGTCATCCAGCGCATGTTCGAAAGCTGCAACTCTTTCTCCCTGACAGCGGTTCCCTTTTTCATCCTGGCAGGCGATCTGCTTTCCAAGGGAAAAATCTCGAAACTGCTGGTCGAATTCTGTGAAAGCCTGCTTGGTATGATCCGCGGCGGCCTTTCGGTCGTATCCGTTCTTGCCGGGATGTTCTTCGCTGCGATTTCCGGTTCCGGCGCAGCGACAACGGCCGCCGTCGGCGGAACGCTGGTTCCAGAACTGAAAGCCCGCGGCTACCGGGAGGATGCAAGCGCCGCCCTCATTGCGGCAGCGGGAACGATCGGGGTCGTCATTCCCCCATCCGTCCCCATGGTGCTTTACGCTGTGATCGCGGAAGAAAGTGTCAACAACCTTTTCAAGGCAGGCTTCATCCCCGGTTTTCTGATGGGCGGCGCGCTGATCGGCATTGCACTCTATCAGGCATATCGTGAAAACTATCCGAAGGGCACAAACTTCAGTTTAAAAACCGTAGCGCGCACCTTTGTCCGTGCCATACCCGGCATCCTCATGCCGCTCATCATCCTCGGTGGTATCTTTTCGGGCATCTTTACTCCCTCGGAAGCAGCGGCAATTGCCGTCGTTTACGCAGTTTTGGTATCCGCCTTCATCTACCGGGATCTGACGCCGAAGAGCCTTTTCCAGATCATGCTGGGCAGCGCAAGGACCAGTGCCGTCATCATGATCATCATCGGCTGCTCCGGGCCATTCGGCTGGTGCCTAGCCAAGTGGAAGATCCCGGAAGCGATTGCGGCCGCGGTGCTTTCCATTTCGGAAAACAAATACGTTATCATGCTGCTCATCTCTGTGATCATCCTGATCGCAGGTGTTTTCATGGAAACCAGTTCCGCGATCATCCTGCTGACGCCGGTATTCCTGCCACTCATCCGTGCGCTGAACATTTCCACCCTGCATTTCGGCGTCTTATTCGTTGTTGGCATTGCCATTGGCATGATCACGCCGCCCGTAGCCATCAACCTGTTCGTAGCGTCCGGTATCACCGGACTTTCGCTTGAGAAAATCTCTAAAGCGGTCATTCCTTATCTGATCGGACTCATTCTCGTCTTCCTTCTGATCGTATACGTTCCAATGATCGCTCCCGGGATAATTATCTGAGCATATCCTTTCCGAGAAAGACAAAACCTGCCGCTCATTTTTCGGCGGGTTTTTTATTTCTTTGTTCACCATCCGGCTACTACGTCCGACACGCGCATACGTCCATCCGCGATTGTCAGCATGGCTCCTCTTGCAATTCGCCCTCCCCAGGGATTTCCCGCGGCACCAGGATTGACGGCGAGGATCCCGCCGTCATATGAACAGTAGGCTTCGTGCGTATGCCCATAAAGCGCAACCTCCGCCCCCAGCGATTTCGCCTTCCGGACCAGCTCATCCGTTCCCTGACGCACTCGGTAGCGATGTCCATGCGTCATAAAAATCCGTTTCCCGCCCAGCTCGGTTAGCAGATCGTACGGGCGCAGCGACGCAAGATCGTTGTTTCCGCAGACAGCGAACAGCGCCGGCGGATCCGGAGCGGTTCCCAGAAGTTCCTGCAGGTGATCCGCGTCCCGGTCTATATCTCCAAGGAAACAGACAGCATCCACATGCCCCATCTGCGAAATGAGGCGCTCAAGGTTTCTCCAATCCCCATGGCTGTCGGAAAGAACGCCGATTCTGGTCATGCTCTCTCCTCACACAGGGCTGTAAGGACCGCCAGAATCCCCCGTTTTCTGTGGCTGATCCGGTTCTTTTCCTCCAGACTGATCTCCGCAAAGGTTTTCCCAAGCTCACACAGGAAAAGAGGGTCATATCCGAATCCGCCGTTCCCCCGGTATTCATCCAGGATTTCTCCCTCGCAGGTTCCCCGACGGACGAGCAGGCCTTTCCCAGGCCGCGCCAGGGCAACGGCCGCCACATACCGCGCAGTCCAGGGGCGTTTCATCCCTGATAGGTTGCGAAGCAGAAGCGAATTGTTCGCTGCGTCATCCCCATGCCTTCCGCAGTAGCGGGCGCTATAAATACCGGGCGCCCCCTGCAGTGCATCCACCTCAAGACCGCTGTCATCCGCCAGTGCGCAAAGCCCTGTCCGCTCCATGACAAAACGCGCCTTGATTCCGGCGTTTTCCTCAAAGCTGCTTCCATTTTCCTCAATATCCCGGATGCCATAATCCCCCATGGGGCGAATCAGATATCGATCGCCTAGTATGCTTTCGATTTCGGTCAGTTTATGGAGGTTCCCGGTTGCCACCACCAGGATTTCACGCCTCCCGATCTCATTTTCCATTATTAAACCCTTTCTGCTGCCGCAAGCAATAAGCTTTTTTCCATCTCAAGCTCCGTCCTTTTCTTCAGGAGTCAACCCCATGCGATCCTGCAAACGCTCCATAACGCGCACCGTTTCATTCAGAAGCGCCACCGGCTGTTTCCGCGTATCATTGAAGACAAGCGTCGGCAGAGCGTCCATCCGCAGGGACAGGCGTTTGTCCAGTCCGGTAATGCAGGAAAACAGTTTTGCTCCGTCCAGTTTCGCCTCCTTTGCGAAACGCATTTCCATCGCGCCACGTTTCTGCAGAACACGGCCGACCCCAAATCGGTTGCAGATCGCCTTGAGATAGGCAACCGCGATCAGGTTCGCCACGCAAACAGGTTCTTCTCCAAAGCGATCCACAAGCTCCTCTTCCGTGTCATCCCTCTGCGAAGCAGTGGCAATGGAAGCGATGCGTTTGTAGACATCGAGCCGCTGTTTTTCTCCTTCCACATAGGTTGCCGGCAGATAGGCGTCCACCAGAACATCCATGCGAGTTTCCAGTTCACGGTTAGCCGGTTTCGTCTCTCCCTTTGCTTCAGCTACCGCTTCATCCAGCATCTTGCAGTACAGGTCATAGCCGACATCCGCCAGATGTCCGCTTTGCTGAGGGCCAAAGATATTCCCCGCCCCCCGCAGTTCGAGATCCCGCATCGCAATGCGGAAACCGGAACCAAATTCCGTAAACTCCCTGATGGTATCCAGCCTCTGCTGCGCCTGCTCTGACAACACCTTCCCCGGCCGGAAGGTAAAATACGCATACGCTACTCGATTGGACCGACCAACGCGCCCACGCAGCTGATACAGTTGACCCAGGCCAAACCGGTCCGCGTCATAGATGATGAGCGTATTCGCGTTCGGAATGTCGAGGCCGGATTCGATGATCGTTGTGCAGAGCAACACGTCGAACTTATGCCGGCTGAAATCGAACATAATGTCCTCAAGGGCGTTTTCCCGCATTTGCCCATGGGCGATGCCAATCCGCGCCTCCGGAATCAGTTGGGTCAGCGCCGCATAGCAGCGCTCGATCGAATCCACCCGATTGTACAGGAAGAAGACCTGCCCTCCCCTTCGGATCTCCCGGAGGATCGCGTCCCGTACGATACCATCCCGGTACTCCATTACATAAGTCTGCACCGGATGACGCGCCTGAGGCGGGGTTTCCAGCAGGCTCATGTCCCGTACGCCGATCATGGACATGTGCAACGTCCGGGGAATCGGCGTCGCCGAGAGTGTGAGTACGTCTACTGAATGCTTCAGATTCTTGATGGTCTCCTTGTGGCCGACACCAAATCGCTGTTCCTCGTCCACGATCAGAAGGCCCAGATTGTGAAAAACCACATCCTTTGCCAGCAGTCGATGTGTGCCGACAATGATGTCGATGCGTCCTTCAGAAAGCCGTTTCAGAGTTTCCTTCTGCTCCTTCGCCGTGCGGAATCGGGATAGAACCTCGCATTCGACCGGGAATCCCTCCAGTCGGTAGAGCAGCGTCTGATAGTGCTGCTGCACGAGGACGGTGGTCGGTGCAAGGATCGCCACCTGTTTCCCGCTCATGACAGCTTTAAAAGCCGCCCGAAGGGCAACCTCTGTCTTTCCATATCCTACGTCGCCGCAAAGCAGTCTATCCATCGGCCGCTCGCTTTCCATATCTTGCTTGATTTCCTCGATGGCACGGATCTGATCCGGCGTCTCCTCATACGGAAAACTTTCTTCGAATTCCATTTGCCATGGAGTATCCTTGGAGAATGCGAATCCACGGTCGTTCTGCCTGTCTGCGTACAGGCGCACCAAATCAAACGCAAGAGCCTGCAGGCTCTCCCGCGCCTTCTTTTTCTGCTTCTCCCAGTCTTTTCCGCCAAGATGGGAAAGCTTCGGCGGCGCACTCTCGCCGCTGCCGATGTACTTCTGGATCCGATCGAAGTGATCAACCGGGATATACAAAACGTCGGTACCAAAATAGCGGACCATCAGGTAATCCCGGGAAGCACCGTCTGTGACAAGACGCTTGATGCCTTCGTATACGCCGATGCCATAGTTTTCATGCACAACGTAATCACCGACTGCCAAATCCGTGAAAGCCGAAAGCTTCCCTTTCCCGCTCCGCCTCTTCCGGCCAGCGTTCTTCGCACCATAGACATCGCTTTCAACGATCACCGCCAGATGAAGCGATGGGTATGCGAATCCACTGCTGATAGCCGTCGGATAGATTCCGCATTCCCCGGCCTCCGCCAGCCTGTCACCAGTCTCATCAAAGAAGGTGTCGATGCCTTCCTCTTCGAAGGACTGCCGCATGCGTTCGCCGCGGGCGTTTCCTCCTGAAAGGATGATCACACGCCAGCCTGATTCCTTTCTTCGGCGCACGTCTTCGCAGAGGTCCTTCGTTCTTCCGGCAAAGCTTCCGATGGGCATGCCGCCTGCGTCGATGGAAACCGATGGGGAATAGTCTGCAAGAGTTCGCTCATCGCTTGTAAGACATACAGCGCATTCATCTTTCAGCATGCCCATAAAAGCTTCTTCTGAAAGAAGAAGCGTCTCCTGGCAGGGCAATGCTTCCCCCCTGGAATTTGCCGAAGCATAGGCGTTTTCAAAGGACTCCAACCGGTTTTCCATGCGCTGCGAAAGGGCATCCGGTTCATCGAGAACGACCAGCGCGTCCGCAAGATAATCGAAAACGCTTTCCGTTTTTTCATATAGCAGCGGCAGGATCTGTTCCATCCGGCGAACAGATACGCCGGATTCCGCTAGGGACGCCGTTTCCTCCATGCTTTCCCGGAACCGGTCGCCCCTCTTCGCATTCAAGCGAATTTCATGCGCAGGTTCATTCTTCTCTTCATCGGAAGGGAGATCCAGCATGGCACCGGAGCGAGCTCCACCGTCATCCGTATCTTCCGAAAGAAAGGCAAGCTGCTCGCGGATTCGCTCTGCTGCAGCTTCTTTGTCAGTTTCGTCCGGCAGCGGCGCTTCGTTGGCGGGCAGGATATGAACGGAAGGAAGCTCGTCCTGCGAGCGTTGACTGAGCACATCTAATTGACGGATGCTTTCTATTTCGTCATCGAAATAAACGATCCGGACCGCGTGGGACAGATTCGAAGGATAGATATCCACAATCTCCCCGCGTGCGGAGAACTGTCCCCGTCCCTCAACCTGGTATTCCCGGGAATAGCCTGCCTGCTGAAGTTTTCTCAAGAGTTCAGCCGGTGGCAAGATGAGTCCGGCCTCAACGCGGATGCAGGCAGCTAAAAAAACAGACCGGGGCGGAAGCCTGTGTAGAAGCGCGTCCACCGGCGCGACGACTGCGGCAGCCTCTCCGGAGAGCGTCATGCCAAGTGCTTCGATCCGTCGGAAGGACGCTTCTCGGCTTGCCGCCACTTCCTGATAGAAGGTCATCTCTCTACTGGGAAACAGCGCTGCCGGTTTTCCGAGAAGCGCCGCATAATCATCCTGCGCTTTCGTCGCGCTTTTTTCATTGTCCGTAAGCACAAGGAGCGGTTTTCCCATCTTACGGGCCAGCGCCGCCGCAAAATGCGCTTTCTGAGCGCCTGAAAGGTTGTATACATGCAAGCAGGAAGCCCTCTTGCGGAGCGTCTCCCGCGCTTTCCTTAAAAGATCGCTCTTCCCCAGTTCTTCAAATAAAAAAGATTGGTTCATGCCTTCTCCCCACTGTTTTCCTTCTGTGCTACCGCCGGATCCTCGTTAGCAGTTCGCATGGCCGCCTCTGCCCCTTCGCAAAGCATCTGAAGCGCCGCGTCTCCTGCCCGTAAAAACGCGTCGAACTGGATTTGGCGCTCTTCAGCCGTTGTGTAATGCGAAAGCACCCAATCGGCCAGATCCCAGCCTTCAGGCTTCTTTCCGACGCCGATGCGGAGCCGGGGCAGATCCTGTCTCCCTGTCAGCCCAATTACGGAACGCATCCCATTATGCGTGCCTGCGCTTCCTGAGAGGCGCATCCTCGTCTTCCCAAGGGGCAGATCGATGTCGTCATAGATGAAAAGTGTCTCCTTCGGTTCCGGTTTATACCAGGAGAGCACTTCAGAAGCGCATTGCCCTGATAAATTCATAAAAGTCTGCGGTTTGACCAGAACGAGTTTCTTGCCCCTGTAGAATCCTTCGCCTATGAGCCCGTGAAACTGCGATTTTGTAAGGGAAATCCCGGTCTTTTCGCTGATGACATCCACAACGTCGAATCCTGCGTTATGACGGGTCCTCTGGTACTCCCGTCCCGGATTCCCAAGGCCAATAACGATCAGCAAGTGTGTTTCCTCCACATACAACATTTGGCGGGAACGCCATATTTGCATTCCCGCTTAATCTCTTAACCGATTGATTTCCTGAAGCCATCCGCCTGTCAGGTGAGCCAAGGCGCGGGAACAACACGCGCCAGGCCGGATACATCGTCAACCGCCTGAGCCACCAGCAGGGACCGCACCCCATCCAGTCGTTTTCTCTCCGGCTCCTGCGTTGATATGAGGACACAGACGCCCACGACGGTCACTGAAAACTCCCGCATCATATCAACCATTCCCCGGGCGGTTCCCCCGGCGCGCATAAAGTCATCGACGATTAACGCGCGCTGTCCTTCGCGAACCGCGCGGCGGGAGAGGCTCATCGTTTCCACCCGGCTCCCGGAACCGGAAAGATAATTGATATTTACCGCCGGTCCTTCATATACCTTGCTGCTGCGCCGGATGATTACCATTGGAACACCCAGTTCCCGAGCAGCCATCATGGCAACCGGGATTCCTTTGGTCTCCATGGTGAGGACAAGATCCGGTTCAAGCCGATAATACTGAGAGGCAATGATCGCGCCAATGCGCTGCATCCTGTCCGGCATGGACAACAAATCGGCCATGTACAGAAATCCGCCGGGCAGCACCCGGCCGGGCATAGACAGCATCGCGGCAAGCTCTTCCGCTTCACGTCGCGCCGCCTGCACAGACGGCATCGCCCGAAAGCGGACGCCGCCCGCCGCTCCGGTCACCGTTTCCAGCTGGCCCATGCCGTTCTCGGCCAGCACACGCCGCAGGATATCCACATCTTCGCTCATCGTTGATTTCGCGGCGCCGAATAATTCGCAGAAATACCCCAAAGTAAAAATCCGGTTGGGCGATTCCGTGAGAATGCGCGTCATCACAGCCATGCGTTCATTCCGGCGAACGTGCTCCATACCCGCCTCCAAATACGAACAATTTCTTTGATTCTTACATTATAATTCACCTTTTTCGAAATTTCCAGTCCTGCAAACGTTTTTTTCAATTTTTCTTCCGATCACCCTGCCGGAAAACAGCTCTGCCCTTGTCATGGAACCGGAAAACGGAGTATAATCACTCTGTAATTTGAATCCAGCAATTCTTCGCTGTCCTGGAGGGTACTATGCAGCACATTCTTGATTATATCGGAAAGCATGTTCATATGGTCGGCATCGGGGGAAGCTCCATGAGCGGGCTTGCCGGGATGCTGAAGCAGCACGGCATACGCGTCACCGGCTCAGACTCCGTCCGTTCCTATCTGACGGATTTGCTCGAAAAAGACGGGATCCCCGTCTCGATCGGCCATCGCGCGGAAAACCTGGGAGACGCAGAGCTTCTCATCTACTCCGCTGCAATCGGGGAGGATAATCCGGAGCGCACCGTTGCCAAGAAGAAGGGCATCCCGCAGATGGAACGGGCTACCTTGCTGGGGCAACTGATGGAGGGATACAAGCAGGCCATAAATATCTGCGGAACCCACGGGAAGACGACCACAACCTCCATGATTGCTGAATGCCTGCTGGACTGCGGTCTGGATCCTACCGTTCACATCGGAGGGCAGCTAGACGCAATCGGAGGAAGCACCCGGCTTGGCAGCCATGACGTTTTTGTCGCGGAAGCCTGCGAATATAAAGAGAGCTTCCTGCAGTTTCATCCCACCATTGCCGTTATCACGAATATCGAAGAGGATCATCTGGATTATTACAAAGACTTGGATGATATTGAAAACGCCTTCCGCCGTTTTGTCTCCCTTCTCCCACCGGATGGCATCGTGATCGGCAACGGGGACGATCCTCGTGTCCGTAGCGTTCTTACTCAGCAGCCACGATGTTCCGTAACCTTCGGTTTGGCGGCGGACAACGATGTCTTCCCGCAAAGCATTACGTGGGACGATTATGGCTGCGCTTCTTTTGACTGCGTCTGCAATCAGGAAACCGTCGCTCACGTATCTCTTCAGATTCCCGGAGAATTCAATCTGCTGCATGCCCTGGCCGCCATGGCCGCCGGTATAGCAGCAAAAGCGGATCCCCAAAGAATTGCCGATTCGCTCTCCCATTTCGTCGCTCCCCATCGCCGGTTCGAACACACGGGGGATGTATGCGGCGTTGCCCTGTATACCGACTACGGACATAATCCTGCCGAAATGCGGACAGCTCTTGCTAATGCCGCCCACCGCCCGCACCATCGTCTCTTCGCCGTCATGCAGCCCCATACCTACTCCCGTGTCAAGTCTCTCTTTGGGGATTACATTCACTGCTGCGACGCTGCGGACGAAATCCTCATTACCGATATCTTTGCCGCGCGGGAAAAAGATCCCGGGGATATCCATGCAACCGACCTCGTAAATGCCATCGCGAAAACGGGGCAATCTGTTCATTATACCCCTTCATTCGACGACGCGGAGCAATATCTCCGGTCTCACTGGGCACCCGGAGATTTGGTCATCACCATGAGCTGCGGCAACATCCACCTGCTGAACGCACAGATCCAGAAGCACGGAGAGCAATGGCAAAAAGAATAGTAATAGGGTAGAGGGAGGGCGTTAGCCCTCGCCCCTCCCGTTGCACCGTACGTACCGGTCGGGTATACGGCGTTACATCGCAACATGGTTTCAAGTACTTCTCAGGTAATAGGCAAGAGGATCGACCAGACCCGGTCGGTTCTCTTTCTTATTGGGCAACGCAAGGACTTTCACGCTTAACAGGAAATTGACCACATTCATGCCGCACCTGCGATAAAGGCCCAATCGGGAATTGGCCACCTTGTAGATGTCCTTATCCGTCATGTTGCAGCGGAACGCGACGTTCAGCTTCATCAAGTTCCTGTAGATTGTCTTCGGCTTCTTCCACTGTTTGAGTATCACGACTCTCACCTTGTGGCGCAGCCATGGATTGAAATCGTTCTTCAACCATTGCTTCATGCTGCCGATCCGGAAGTAGTTTATCCACCCCCGCAGAACCTGATTCAGCTTCCTGAATGTGACGCTCAGCGGAATCGCCGCCGCTCGTTTCCTGCACAGGATCTCCTTCACTTTTCCGCACAGCCTGACCTTCCGGTCTTCCGCAGGTCTCGCCTTCCATCCTTCGCTCGATTTCCAGAATGTGAATCCCAGAAATTTGCTGTTTGTCGGCCTCACGACTTTTGTCTTGCTTGCGCTCACTTTCAGCCGCAGCTTGCGCTCCAGCCAGCTGCTTGTTCTCGCCATCACCCGGTTTGCCGCCATTTCGCTTCTCACAAAAAATATTGCAGTCGTCGGCATACCGGACAAATCTCAGTCCCCGGCTTTCCAGTTCCTTGTCGAACTTGTCAAGATACACATTGCTCAGTATCGGCGACAGCGGGCCTCCTTGCGGTACCCCTTCTTCCGTCGCGCTGACCAACCCATTTTCCATTACTCCCGCCCGCAGGTAACTCCGGATCAGGTGGAGCGTGGTCGCATCGTTGATTCGTTCCCTGAGAATGGAAATCAGCTTGTCATGATTCACGGTGTCGAAATACTTCTCTATGTCCAGGTCCACTACCCACTCATAGCCTTCGTTCAGGTATTCCAGTACCTTATCCATCGCCGTGTGACAGCTCCGGTTCGGCCTGAATCCGAGACTGTTTTCGCTGAAATAGCGATCATATCCCCGGCTTATTACCTGCGCGACTGCCTGTTGGATGACCCTGTCCACTATCGTCGGGATTCCCAGCGGCCGCTGCTTTCCGTTTGCTTTCGGGATGTATACCCTCCGTACCGGCTGCGACTCATACTTCTTCTCACGGATTTCTTCCCTGATCTCTCTTCCGTGCTCTGAAAAGTATGTTCTAAGCATCCCCACCGGTATCTTGTCGATCCCCGGCGCACCTTGGTTCCGCTCTACCGCTCGGATCGCTGCTTCGATGTTTTCGCTCTCCAGGATCCTGTCAATCAGTTCCGCTTGTTGCTCCTCTTTCTGCTTGTAAAGCTGCATGAAACCTTCCCCCCGCCCTTCAACCTCCGCGGACTTACGTTCCCGCTTGCTGGGCCTATCCTCGGTTTCGGATTGTTCATGCCTTGCTTACAGCGATTCGCATTGTTACGACATTAGGCCTTTCCCAGTTCGGTGCTCCCGGTACTATGGCCTCAGCTGACTCCCGGTCACTACGCTTTTTTCCTCGCACTCGGCTTCTCTCCGCTCTCGCTTCGTTCTTCGCCTCGCTGACCGGGCCTCCCGGGGTAAGACACAGTTCTTTCGCCGCACAACCTTCGGATTTACTGCTTCGGTCTTACGTTTACCTTTCGGGCTTCGGATTGACAGGCACCCTTCCCCACCGTTTAGCCTTGTATCCGGTTTCTGTTCGTAGGCTCCTCGGCTTTGCTACACCGCTTCCTTCCCTCCTGTCATTGCTGACAGCAGCTTGCGGTTCGCTACGCTTGGCGGTAACTACCCGTGGCGGGACTTTCACCC
>JAIKWN010000193.1 GCA_024684665.1 Clostridiales bacterium
GATCAAGGACCGCGGCGGCTTCGTAGGCGGCGCGCTCCGGAGCGGCCGCCGTAAACGCGACCACGTGGCCTGCCGTTCCATCGTAGTGCTGGACGGCGACAAAGTGCCGGAGACCTTCATTGCGGATTACAGCGAAAAGCCCCTGTGCTGCGGTTTCCTCTACACCACGCACAGCCACACGCCCCAGGCGCCCCGCGTCCGCATGGGCTTCCCGCTGACCAGGGACGTGAGCGCGGAGGAGTACGTCGTGATCGCCCGGTATCTCGCGAAAGACATCGGCATCGATTACTTCGACGAATGCTCCTACATGCCCCATCAGCTTATGTACTGGCCTACCACGCCGGCCAACGGGGAGTACGTATTCCGGCGCTACGGCGGCGCATGGCTGGATCCCGACGCGATCCTGAGCGCGCACCCGGAATGGCACGACCTGGCTCAGCTCCCAACCTCCTCCCGCGAGAGCGCTCCTCGCGCCCCGGGCAAAAAGGTACAGGACCCGCTCGGGAAGCCCGGCCTTATCGGCGCCTTCTGCCGGTGCTACAGCATTGAGGAAGCCATAGAGAAGTTCCTCCCCGGGGTATACGTCCCGTCATCTTATGAGAACCGCTACACCTACGCCGCCGGGGAAAGCTCTTCCGGAGCCATCGTGTACGGCGACGGCAAGTTCCTCTACAGCCACCACGCGACCGACCCCGCAGGCGGCCAACTGCTCAACGCGTTCGACCTCGTCCGGATCCACCTGTTCGGGGACCGGGATGACATGGCCGGTGCGGACACTTCCGGCAGCAAGCTACCCTCTGTGAAAGCCATGCTGGATTTCGCGGCATCAGACGAAAACGTGCGCATCCTTCTGCTAAAGGAACGCCAGGCGGCCACCACTTCCGAAGACTTTGATACCGAAGAGGAGGACGAGTCCTGGAAAGGCAGGCTGACCTATGACCGTTCCGGGCGCATACAGAACACGCTGCTGAACCTGGAGCTGATTCTTGAGAAGGATCCCGCGCTGAAGAACATCCGGTTCAACGAACTGGCGGACAACATCGAGGTAACCGGTCCCGTTCCATGGCGTCATCCGCATCGCTTCTGGCGTGACGCCGACGATGCGCATCTGACCTCCTACATTGAGTCCAATTACGGTACGTTTTCCAAGAGAAACTATGACATTGCCGTCAAGAAAGTCCTGGATGACAGAAGCTACCATCCGATTCTGGAGTACCTTGGCAGCCTCCCTCGGTGGGATGGGGAATGCCGCGTGGACACGCTGCTGATCGACTACCTCGGCGCTCCCGACACCCCCTATACCCGCGCTGTGACCAGGAAAACGCTGTGCGCGGCGGTCAGCCGCGTCCGGAACCCCGGTATGAAATTCGACACCATGCTTGTGCTGAACGGCCCGCAGGGCATAGGCAAAAGCACCCTGATCGCCAGGCTGGCCGGCGAATGGTTCTCTGACAGCCTGAGCCTCGGCGACACCAGGGACAAGACGGCGGCCGAAAAGCTGCAGGGTTACTGGATCATTGAGATCGGCGAACTCGCCGGTCTGCGGAAAGCCGAAGTGGAAACGCTGCGCTCCTTCCTGTCCCGGCAGAACGACATCTATCGGGCTTCATTCGGACATCATGTGACGCCTCACCCCAGGCAGTCCGTCTTCTTCGGGACGACTAACGCTGAAACCGGGTATCTGCGGGACACCACGGGCAACAGACGGTTCTGGCCGGTGAAGACCCCCGGAGGAAGCAACGCCCGTCTCCGTTCCTGGGATCTGGATCAGGACACGATTAACCAGATCTGGGCGGAAACGCTGTTGTATGTGGAACGGGGCGAGAAGCTGTATCTCAACGCGGACCTTGAGCGGCTGGCAAAGCTGGAACAGCTGAATGCCCTGGAAACGGACGAGCGCGAGGGCGTCATCGAAGATTTCCTTGAAACGCTTCTGCCCGCCGGGTGGAACGGCATGAGCCTGCGCGACCGGCAGGATTTCCTCCACTGCGAGGACTCCCTTATCGGGGAGAAGCTGATCGGAAAAAACAGGCGCGAAACCGTCTGCACCCTGGAGATCTGGTGCGAGTGTCTGTACCGTGACCGCGCAGGCCTCCGCCGTTCCGATTCCAATGAACTGACCGCGATTCTCGAGCGTCTCGGATGGAAACGCCGGCCGAAAAAGGAGCGCATACCGCTGTACGGCATGCAGTACCTTTTCGAACGCGGAGAAGCATACCGCTGAAAAGTCAGGATCAAAACAGCATTAAGTCAGGATCAAAACAGCCAAGTTGGGATCACCCGGGATCAGCTTCCCGGCGATCCCAGCAAATCGGGATCAAGTCAGGATCAAAGTTGGGATCATCCCGGAAATGCAGATGGCAAAAGGATTTTCCGATACTTTGATCCTATGATCCCAAAAAATTAATAAATATAGAATAGTAAGAATAAACAACCGCACCCGCGTAAAACGCCTGTTTACGCACATACGCGTGCGCGCGGGATCATGGGATCAAACACCACGGGAAGTCATGAACGGCAAACAAATCCGGGATGTCGAGCCCTGACTTCCCCGTCACAGGATTCGAAAGGAGAAAAACATGACTTTTTACACATTCATGATGAGAAACTATCGGAACATGGACACGCCCGCGGGCGATCTGGCCAGAGACATGTTTGAGGATAAAGAACGTTTTCCCCGTAATCGCGTAGCAAAGCTTGATGGATGGCACCAGATCCTGAGGAGCTATCTGAAACGCCAACATGCTTGTA